>LZSH01000554.1 GCA_001665255.1 Mycobacteriaceae bacterium 1482268.1
GCGCCGTGATTCGCGATTCTTGGGATCGGTAGCGCCGCCGAGGTCTTTACTTGGCGCCATGGAAAGCGGCGCGCACCAATACCAGACGCACGGGTTGACGCTGGAGCAGGTTCGCGGCGTCGCCTTCTCCAAGCCGGGGGCAGGGGAACGCGGCTACAACGAATACGAAGTCGACGCCTTTCTCGACCGCGTCGAGGCCGCACTGCGCGACCCCGCCCGTCGCGGTCTAACGTCAGAAGAGGTGCGCGGCACGACCTTCCCCAAGGCGCCGAGGGGCAGGAGCGGGTACAACGAAGCGGAGGTCGACGCGTTCGTCGCTCGCGTCGGCAAGCACATGTCGTCCCAACCGCGCGCGGCAACCCGAAGCCAACCGGCCCGCTGTGTGCTGTATTCCGCGAAGCCTGCCACCTGGGCGAAACCGATGCTCGCCCTCGACGTGGGCAAAGACCTGCTTCATGTGGTTGACCTGAATAGGGGCGCGCTCGTCGCCTCGGTTTCGCTCTCCGAGGTGGCCGTCAAACAGGGCCAGCACGGCGGGATTTCGGTGATGGCCATCAGCGGCCCCGGCCTGGACACCCTGACGGTCCGACCGCACATCGGACCTGACTGGCGCCGACGGACCAAGACGAAGAAGCCCACGTACTTCGCGACGGACGAGGAGTGGGTGATGCTGGCCGAAAAGCTTGGTATGGGCCCGGATTTGGTGGATGAGTTCGTGCCGCAGACCTTCCTCGACAATGTCCTCGCGTTCTTCGAGGAGGCCAACCCGTCGGTGCCGACTACCTGGCGAACGCCTTTCGCGTTCGGCTTGCTGGCGTTCGTCTTGGTCGTGTTCGTGCCGGCGAAGATCTTGTTTCTCCTGATCGGCGTCGGCCTGATGGCCATAGCGGCGCTCGCCTGGCGGTTCAACTGGCGCATCTAACGCGTCGCGCGCCGAGATCGACGAAATGGCGGCTTCTTCTCACACTTTCCCGCCCAAATGTCGGTTTGGGCGAAAAGGGGTGGGGCTTAGGCGGACTGTGCGGTCTTGGCCTTGACGCGACCGAACACCATCGACTCCTCGATCCGGTCGAACCGGTGATCGATGGCGTCCAGCACGTAGTTGTGCCGCACATTCCACGGCCGGCGGGTGCCTGACTTCGGCAGTGCGTGCAGGGAACGTTGCACGTAGCCCGCGTTGATGTTCCACGCGGGCTTCTCCGCCATAGGCTTGTCGCCCAGGTGCGGATAGGCATGGGTGTAGCCGTGAGAATCCATGTACGCCAACAGCTTCGCGACCGCGCGTGCGGTCAGGTCGGCTCGCAGCGTCCACGACAAGTTGATGTAGCCGACGCACCACGCCGCGTTCGGCACGTCTTCGAGCAGGTGCTCCTTGAAGACGAACCGGTCCTGCGGCTTGAACTCTGTTCCGTCGATCCTCAGCATGACACCACCCAGCGCCTGTAACTGCAGCCCGGTGGCGGTGATGATGACATCGGCATCAATCCGCTCGCCGGAACGCAGCACGATTCCGTCGGCGTCGACGTGGTCGATATGGTCGGTCACCATCTCGGCGCGGCCCTCCGCGACCGCTGCGTACAGATCGTTGTCGAGGATCAGGCACATTCGCTGGTCCCACGGGTTGTACTTCGGCTTGAAGTGGACGTCGACCGGATAACCCTCGGGTAAGTTCCTTAACGCGTTGCTCCTCAAGAGCCACCGGATAAGCCCGGGCGTTTTGCGCGAGAGCGCATAAATCAGCATGACGAAGCCGGCATTGAACCAGCGCACAACTCGATACGCGGCAGCTGACGGCAACACCCTGCGAATCCCCTGCACGACCGGATGTATCCGCGGCGATGACAGCAGATAGCTCGGCGACCGCTGCAGCACGGTCACGTGGCGGGCCTTCTCGGTGAGCGACGGGATCATGCTGACCGCCGTCGCGCCGCTGCCGATCACCACCACCCTCTTGCCCGTGTAATCCAAGGATTCCGGCCAGAATTGGGGATGAATGACCTTGCCCTCAAAATTCTCGATGCCGGGAAATTCCGGCCGGTAAGGCTCGTCGTAGTTGTAGTAACCGGTGCCAAAGAACAGGAACCGTCCGCGATAGGTCTTAGGCGCGCCGTCGACCTGGACCTGCACCGTCCAAGTGTCGGTTTCTGAATCCCAGTCGGCGGACAGGACGTGGGTGTTGAAGCGAATGTGGGAGTCAATGCCGTGCTTACGCGCGGTGTCGGCGAGGTACTGGCGAATGTCCTCCCCGTCGGCGATGTTTTCGTCCCGCGTCCACGGTTCAAACGGAAAGCTCAGCGTGAAAATGTCGCTGTCGGACCGGATGCCCGGATATCGGAAAAGATCCCAGGTGCCGCCGATTCGCGCGCGGCGCTCCAACACCGCATACGTCAGGTTCGGGTTCTTCTCGTGGATGCGGTAGGCCGCGCCGATCCCGGAGATTCCCGCGCCGATGATCAAGACGTCAAAATTCTCGACACCGAGCAAGCGCTCGTCGACCTCGGCCATCTGACCTCCTTTGGTCCGCCCCAGTACCACGATAGGCAATCAACTGCCGAGTGCGTCAACGATCTCCGACAACGCCTCCGGCGCGATGGGACCCGGCTGATAGAGGCATATTTGGTCGGATATGCCGGCCACCCGGTCGCGGATATGAGCCGCCACCTCGGCCGCGCTGCCGCACGCCGCGATGGTGTGCAGCACATCGTCGTCGATGAGCTTGCCCATCTCCTCCCAGCGGCCCTGTTTGGACAGTGCGTTCAGCTCCGACTGCAGCTCGCCCCACCCGTGGATATCCAGCACCGGACGGTAGGCGGGCGTCGAACCGTAGAAACCCAGCAGGCGGCGTGCCGCGGTGTGGTCTTCGTCGTTTTCACCTACCGACACGATGATCTCCGGGATGACGGCGAAGTCGTTGAGCGACTTGCCCGCCGCGGCCAGGCCTTCGCGCACCGCGGGCATGGTCACCTCATGCAGGAACCGCTTGTTGCCGAACGGCATAACCAGTAGGCCGTCGGCATGCTCTGCGGTGGCACGGGTGAGCCGCGGGCCCAGCGCGCCGACGTAGATCGGCGGTGGCCCGTAGGGGTTCTCCCCCGGGCTGAAGGTTGGCGTCATCAGCGTGTGGCGGTAGTACTTGCCGCGGAAGTTGAGCCGGTCGCCGGTCTCCCAGGCGGCAAAGATGGCCCGCAGCGCTGCCACCAGCTCGGTCATCCTCGCCACCGGCTTGTCGAAGTCGGCCCCGAACCGCTTCTCGATCTGCGTGCGGATCTGCGTGCCGAGCCCGAGCGCGAACCGGCCTTCGCTGAGCAGCTGGTGGTCGATCGCCTGATGCGCGAGGTGAATCGGGTTGCGGGGGAATGCGATTGCGACGTTGGTCATCAGATCCAGGCCGCCGACGGTCGACGCCAGGGTGAGCGGCGTGAAGACATCGTTGGGCCCTTCGAAGGTGAAGACCCCGCTGGCGCCGGCGTCGCGGAGGGCCCGCGCCTGCTCGATCGCACCGATGGGGCCGAACAGCGCTGTCATCACCCTCACGGCGTGAGAGCCTAGTCGCGTGACGCAGCCATCGAATGCCGACGTTGTCGTGGTCGGGGCGGGGTTCGCCGGTCTGACCGCGGCGCGTGAGCTGGTCGGGCTCGGCTACGACGTCGTCGTGCTAGAGGGCCGTGACCGGGTGGGCGGTCGGTCGTCGACCACGACGATCGCCGGCGTACCGGTCGACCTCGGCGGCACATTCGTCGGCCCGACGCAGGTGGCCGTCACCGAACTCGCGCGTGAGCTGGGCTGCGAGACGGTGCCCACCCACTGCCGCGGCAAGAACCTCATCAAGTGGCGCGGCCGGATCCGCTCCTACCGCAGCACCATCCCCCGGCTGTCGATGCTCGAGCTGTTCGACGTCTCGCGCATCCAGTGGCGGTTCGAGGGGCTTTGCCGGCGGGTATCGCTCGCGGAGCCGTGGACGACTTCCCACGCCCAGAACCTCGACGACCAGACGCTGGAGCGGTGGCTGCGATCGCTGCACGCGGGCGCGTCGACGCGCGACCTGATGGCGATCATGTCCCGGGTCACCTGGGGCTGTGAACCCGACCAGGTGTCGCTGCTGCATGCTGTGCGCTACGTCAAAGCGGCGGGTGGGATCGGACGAATGCTCGACGTGGAAGGCGGCGCCCAGCAGGACCGCTTTCCCGGCGGCACCCAGCAGATCGCGCAGCGGGTGGCCGACGAGCTGGGTGAACGTGTCCGGCTCGGTGCGATCGTCCGGCGCATCGACCGGCGCGCCGACGGCTCCATCACGGTTGGCGCCGACGGCGGAGACATCACCGCCAAGGCCGTCGTCGTCGCCATTCCGCCCGCCCACCGAGCGGCCATCGAATTCTCCCCCGGCCTGCCCGCCGAATACGACAAGCTCGCGCAGCACTGGCCGCAGGGCAACCTGAGCAAGGCCTACGCCGCATACGAGACGCCGTTCTGGCGGGCCGACGGGTGCAGCGGCGAGGCGCTGTCCGACGAGGGCCCTGTGTTCATCACCTTCGACGTCAGCCCCGGCGAGGACGGGCCGGGCATCCTGCTCGGCTTCACCGACCCGCGGACGTTCGACTCTCTGCCTCCCGCCGAGCGTCGAGAGCGCGCGCTGGCCGGATTCGCCGACCTGTTCGGCAAAAAGGCACTGCAGCCGATCGACTACGTCGACCATTGTTGGGGGACAGAGGATTTCGCACCCGGCGGACCCACTGCAGCCGTGCCGCCGGGTTCGTGGACGACCTACGGCCCGTGGCTACGCGAACCGGTGGACCGCATCTTCTGGGCCGGCTCGGAAACGGCCGACGAGTGGACGGGCTTCCTGGACGGCGCCGTGCGGTCGGGTCGTCGTGTGGCCGCGGAGGTGCACGGCGCGTTGTCCGGTTAAATGGGGCGATGCGCGCAATTCAGATCCCCACTCTCGACGGCCCCTCGGCTGCAGAGCTCGTGGAACTCGACGAGCCCTCCGACGAAACCGCCGTCATCGTCGAGGTGCACGCGGCCGGTGTGGCGTTCCCCGACTCGCTGCAGTCCCGCGGGCTCTATCAGTACAAGGCTGAGTTGCCGTTCGTGCCGGGTGCCGAGGTCGCGGGCGTGGTGCGCAGCGCGCCTCGGGGCAGCGGCTTCAGCAAGGGCGATCGGGTCGCGGGCCTGACCATGCTGAACGGCGGCATGGCGGAAGTTGTTGCCTTACAAGCCGAAAGAGTGTTCAAGCTGCCCGACAACGTGTCTTTCGAGGCGGGTGCGGGTCTGCTGTTCAACGACCTCACCATGCATCACGCCTTGCGAACCCGCGGCAGGCTTGCTGAGGGAGAGACCGTGCTGGTGCACGGCGCAGCAGGCGGAATCGGCACCTCTACGCTGCGACTAGCACCTGCATGGGGAGCCGCGCGGACCATCGCGGTCGTCGGCTCCGAGGAGAAGAAGGCGATCGCCACGGCCGCCGGTGCCTCCGACGTGGTGCTCGCCGACGGCTTCAAGGACGCCGTCATGGGCCTGACTGACGGCAAGGGGGTGGATATCGTCGTCGACCCGGTCGGCGGCGACCGGTTCACCGATTCGCTGCGGTGCCTCGCGCCTGGCGGCCGCCTGCTGGTGATCGGGTTCACCGGCGGCGAGATCCCCACCGTCAAGGTGAACCGGCTGCTGCTGAACAATGTCGACGCGGTCGGGGTCGGCTGGGGCGCGTGGACGTTCACCCATCCCAACTATCTGCGCGAGCAATGGGACGAACTCGAGCCGTTGCTCGCTTCAGGCAAGGTCCCGGCGCCGGAACCCGAGGTCTATCCGCTCGAGCGCGCCGGGGAGGCGATCGCGTCGCTCGAGAACCGCACCGCCAAGGGCAAAGTCGTCGTCGCGCTCCGGTGAGGCTGCTGTCGCGACGCCGTGGCGTCCCTGTCGAAAAGTTCGATGCGGCAACGAGGCGGTGGGTCAACGCCGACGGCGACGGCCCTATCGAATGTGATGAGTTGACGCTGACGACGTACAACGTCTGGAACGACACCAAGTACGACAAAGAGCGTTATCTTACTATCGCGCAATTACTTTCACGGTCTTCCCCCGATGTGATGGTGTTCCAGGAGGTCACGCCGACGGCATCGGATGTGCTTCTGTCCCAGGATTGGATCCGCGGCCGATACTTCTGCGCGGCGGTGGTCGGCGGCGACGCGGGCGATTACGGGATGGTGATGCTGTCGCGGCTGCCGATTTCCCGGGTCACCTACGCGCGACTGCCCTGGAGTGACAGACGTGGATTCCTGCAGGCGGAACTTCCGCTGAACGGGGGCGTTACCGTCGTCTGCTGCCTGCACCTCGACAGCGGGAAGGCGTCGGCGCGCCTGCGCGGTTGGCAGCTGCGCCGGATTTTCCGTGACCTGCGGGGCGCGGAAGACGCGGTGGTGCTCGGCGACTTCAACATGCGCGACGCCGAGAACGCGCGCATCGGCGCACCGTACCGCGATGTCTGGCCCGCGCTGCGGCCCGGCGAGGACGGCTTCACCGAGGACACGTCGGAAAATCTGATGCTCGCCGACATGAAGGACAAGCATCGGCACGTCCGGTTCGACCGCGTGCTGCTGAAAGGTGAGCAATGGGCGGCGACGAACATCGAGTTATTGGGTACGGAGCCGATCGCCGATGACCTGCCGCGCGTGTTTCCATCAGATCACTTCGGCGTGGAATGCCGCCTTACACGCCGTAATCCATAGGCCGGCCCTGCCCACCGACGGCGGCCTGGTCGGCGACGGCGGTGGCAACGACCGTGCCGCCCTGCCGGGTACCCACCACCGTCACCTGATCATTTACGGTGAATGATGCTGCGGGACTTGCTGTTCCACCCTTGTCGGTGATTGCGGTGGTGCTCGGCGTGATGCTGTAGGTATGGATGATCCCGTCGGCGCTCTGCGTCGTCAGGGAATCCGCCGTGACGGCGATCAACCTGCCCTGCTGCGTCAGCGGCTGTTGCGGCTGGACGGCGGAGTGGCCGGCCGCCGGCGACTCGGGGGTGACGACCTCGACGATCGCAGCGGCAAGAACGCTGCTGATCCCCACCGATGCGGCGATGGAGCCGATTACCAGGTTGGACCGCGACGACCTCGTGCGATGTTTTCCACTCATGCCTTTCTCCGCAGCTCGACAATGTCTGTCGTTGTAACCGCAGTTACCCCAGCAAAGCCGCGGCGAAACCCGCTCACAGATACGGGTCGGACCAGGCGCTGATGATCCGGGCCGCGCGGGCGGCCTGGTTCTTGCCCGTGAGCAGGTGATCAGCGCCTTCCAGCGACACGAAGCTGCGGGGGTGGCGGGCGGCTCGGAAAATTTCGCTGGCGTTGGCGATGCCAACGGTGTTGTCTGTGGGCGAATGCATGACCAGCAGCGCCCGCCGCAGCGTACGGATCTGCTCGCGAAGATCGGCATTGCGCACGTCGGTGATGAAATGCCGCTTGAGGGTCAGCGCCTTGCCGCCGACCAGAAACGGCGCTTCCCCGTCGGCCTCGATCCGCGCCACCAGCGCGTCGTAGCTGCGTTCGACGTGGCCGGGTTCGTAGGGCGCGCCGATGCTGGCGACGGCCGCGACGGTCGGACAGTCGTGTGCGGCGGCAATGACGGCCGCGCCGCCGAACGAATGGCCGACCAGCACGTGGACCTCGCGGCCCGCGTCGTTCATGAACTCCACCGCGCGGACGGTGTCGGCGACCTTGTGGGAGAACGACCCGTCGCCCCAGTCGCCCTCGGAGTCGCCAAGACCGAGATTGTCGAAGCGCAGCATGCCGATGCCTTCAGCGGCGAGCTGCTTGCAGATCCGGCTGGCGGCAGGGCTGTCCTTGCCCAGCGTGAAACCATGCGCGAAAACGCCCCACCCCCGCACGTCGCCGTCGGGCAGGTCGACGATTCCCGCCAGCGCGGGCCCGCTGGTACTCGCGAATCTGACGCGCTCGCCCATCGGGCTAACCGACCAGCTCCGGGTGGAATGTCGCCACCATGCGGCGGATGCCGTCGCGCCAATCGACTGTGCTGCCGCCGACCAGTTCGCGCATCAACGTCGCGTCAGTTGGGTTGCCGCGCAAGCACTGTGCACTTTCCTCGAAGATCGGTTCCTTGCCGATCAGCGAGCCGATATAGGTGCACCACTCCTGAAGGCTAACGGCTTGTTCCCCGCACCAGTTGACGGTGGGCGCTGGAACCCCGGCTTTCTCAAGCAGTTTCGGCACCATGGCGATGATGTCGTCCTCGTGGATCGGGTTGTAGACGGCGGGTTCGCCCGGCGGTACGGGGATCGGGATGCCGCCCAGCATCATCTCCATGTGGAAGAACGGCCATCCCCCGTTGTCGCCGTATGGCACGTTGAGGCGAGCGATGATCGCAGGCACATCGAGCGCGCGCGACATGGTTCGCACCACGACCTCACCCGCGATCTTGGAGATGGAATACGTTGGGAACAGCGGCTTGTGGTTGTCGCCGAGGGCGGCGCGCTCCGTTCGGGGCTCGTCGCCGGGTGGGTCGTAGACCGCCGCCGTCGAACAATGCAGGAACGCCTTTGCGGTGCGGCAATGCGCCATCAGCAGGCCGGCCGACTCGGCATTGGCCGCGAGGTCTTTGTCCCAGTGGCCGCTCTTGGCCACCGCCAGGTTGAGCACGTAGTCGAAGTCGGAGGGCAGCCCGGCGAAGTCGCCCGATGCGAGGTTGACCGTCTGGCAGCGCACGCCGTCCTTCTCCAGGCGCTCCCGGGCCGCCGCGTCGGTGAAGCGGGCAATCCCCCACACCTCGTTGTCGGCAGCCAGCGACCTGGCGATGGGTGCGGCGACCTGGCCGCTGGGACCGGTGATCAGAATCTTGGCTCCGCGCATGCGCTGATCGTAGGGAACGCTCAGCGCGGGGCATGCCGGTTGAGGAAGTCGACGACGGCGTCGGCGAAGAGATCGTTGCGGTCGCCCGCCACCATGTGCCCCGCCCCCTGCACGTCGACGAACTCGACCTGGGGAAAGCGGGCGAGGAACTCGTCGGCGCAGTCCGCGCTGACGAGGTCGCTCACTTGGCCGCGCACCAGGAGCATCGGCACGTCGTCGTCGAGAATCGCCGCGATGGCCTTGTTCATCCGGTCGGGGTCGGTCACCTCGAACGGGGGATATGCCGCGGAGCCGTCGATGAACTGCGGATCCCAATGCCAATACCAGCGGTCGCCGCGGCGGCGAAGGTTGGCGCGCAAGCCATTCAGATCGGTGGGCCGGGGCCGATGCGGGTTGTACTCGGCGATCATGTCGGCCACCTCCTCGAGCGAGGCGAAGCCTTCGACCATCCGGTCGGCCATGAAGTCATGGATCCGGGCCGCCCCTGACGGGTTCATGCTCGGCACGATGTCCACCAGCACCACGGCGCTGGCGATCCCGGGCGACAATTCACCGGCAAGCAGCATCGACGTGAAGCCACCGAGCGACGCGCCCACCAGAACGGGGTTCGGCGGCAGCTCGGCGAGCACCGCGCGAACGTCTTCGGCGAAGGTGATCACGCGGTAATCACCCTGGCTCGACCAATCGGATTCGCCGTGGCCGCGGAAGTCGACGGTGACGGCCTGCCAGCCCCGCTCCGCCACGGCCGCGGCAGCGCGCGACCACGAGCGCCTCGTCTGCCCACCGCCGTGCAGGAAGACCACGGCACGCGACGCGGCATCACCGAGCCGGTCGCAGGCGATCCGAAGACCGCCGGGCGCCTCGATCACGAACGACTCAGGGGCAGCGGTCATCCTCAAGATCGTAGGGTGCGGTGTCAGCGCCACAGCACCGCGATGGCCGCCGCCGCCAGCGACAGCATTCCGATCGACGCGAACAATGCGCGCGGCAGCGCGTCTCCGGTGCGCCGCTGGCGTGCGTTGCCCATGCCGACCAGCCCGCCGATTACGACGAGAATGACGAGCTTGATCCCGATCTTGGGATAGTTCAGAACAATTCCCGCCGGCCACGGGGCCGCCAGCACAACTCCGCTGAGCAATGACAGCAGCAAGCCGTAGTCCATGAGACGCGCCGTGCGATACCGGCGTGCCGCCGCCTCTGCTGCCCATCCGCCGAATGTGACGGCGAAGCCGACGATGTGCAACAGAACAACTACGTGCCGTAGTAGTTCCATGGTGGCAGCGTACCGCCGCCGTGGGTGTGGTGAGAACCTCGGCGGGTATGCCCATGCCATGACCGCGCAACCGCCCGATCCCGATCCCGCGAGGACGCCGAGCCTCGAGCCCGGAGGCGGAGTCACCCCCGGTGAGGTGCCACCTGATTCGGGGCAGACGTCCGGCTTATCGGCGGCACAGCCCCGTGCGCGCCGGAAATACACACCGGCGACGGTCGCCGGAATTGTCGCCGTCGTCGTCTTTGTGCTGCTGTTCGTCGTCACCGCGGTAGTGCTGGTCATCAGCATGCTTGTTTGACTTTCCGCCTGCCGGGAACACTGCGGCCGTCCATCCCGACGAAGGAGTACACATGGCTGAGAACAGCGGCCCGCAAGAGGGCATCAAAGGCGCCGTCGAAGACGTCAAAGGCAAGGCCAAGGAAGCCGCCGGTACGGTCACCGGCCGCGACGACCTGACCGAAGAGGGCAAGGCCCAGCAAGACAAGGCCGACGCTCAGAAGGACGCCGCGAAGAAAGAGGCGGAAGCCGAATCGGCACGCGGCGGCGCCAAGGCAGCCGAGAAACGGCAACAATCCCATCAATAACGGGCTGCGCCGCGACCTGCTCCAGGAACTTCTGTGGGCCTGCGGTCCGTCCGGGCAGGAAGACGACGTTCGCGAAATCTGTCGCCGCGAACTCGAGGGTTCGGCCGACGAGGTGTGGGTCGACAAGGCCGGCAACCTCGTCGGTCTGATCCGCGGTGACGGGGATGACGACGCTGTTCGAGTGATGGCGCACATGGACGAGCTGTCCATGATCGTCAAACGCATCGACTCCGATGGCAACCTGTATCTGAGCCCGCTCGGAACGATGTATCCGGGCAACTTCGGCTTGGGTCCGGTTTCGATACACGGCGGCGGAGAGAAGCTGACGGGTGTACTGTCCCTCGGCTCCGAACACACCACTTCGGAAAGTCAGCGCATCTGGCAGACGAAACCCGACGGCGGCGACAAGGCGATGGATTGGACGAACGTCTATGTCTTCACGGGACGGTCGACCGAGGAATTGACGGAAGCCGGCGTTCGCGTCGGCACCCGCGTCTGTGTGGACCGAAGCAAGCGGACGCTGGTGGAGGTCGGCGACTACCTCGGTTGTTACTTCATGGACGACCGCGCGTCAGTTGCTGCGCTACTGGATGTGGCTGCGGCAGTGAAGAATCCGAACCGCCGACCGAAAAACGATGTATACGTCGTCTTCACGACCGACGAAGAAGTTGGCGGCGTCGGCGGTTCCTACGCCAGCCGCACCCTGCCCGGCGACGTCACCCTCGCGTTGGAAGTGGGACCGACGGAGGCGGAATACGCGACCACGGTCAGCGGAGGGCCGATCGTGGCATACAGCGATGCCCAGTGTATTTACGACAAGGACATCGCCGACCGGCTCTACGAAATCGCTGAAAAGCTCGGACTGTCCCCACAGGCAGCTGTATTGGGCGCCTTCGAGTCCGATGCCTCGCATGCCCGGGCCTCCGGGCTGACCGCGCAGGCAGGGTTGCTCTGCCTGCCGACGTTGAACACGCACGGTTATGAAGTGATTCATCGAGACGCCATCGGGTCGATGACCGAGGTCGTCGTCGCTTTCCTGTCGGACTAGATCGCGTACCGCTGCCGGTATGAAGTGAACGTTGAATCACACTGCCGTAGTGCCCGCGCTGCGAAATTTGCGCGGTTGCGCTTCATGTGCGCGTAGTCGAAGCGGGCTCGAGGCCGGGGTTAGCCGCGAATACTTTCACCCCGACCGCGTGGAGGTTGCTCGGCGGATTGACCAAACCGGTGCTTCGTTCGCGCCGACCATGCTTACACACCGGCGGATCTATCGGCTCCGTGAAGGAGGCGGAAGGCCAAAGTTTCGGGCGCGGACGATATTTGATCACTCCGGCTTTGCGCATTAGGCCTGGCCGCCGTGTCGCCCGCGAGGCCGAAGTACCGAGGCTGCGGTCGTTGCCGGCGCTACTTCCGGCGGCGGTATCGGTCATCGATTGTCAGTCGGCGCGGTGCTGCTTCGCCGGCACTGGGTGATGAAGACGGTATCTCGTCGAGGTGACTGTGGAGCCGGGGGAAATCGTTATGGTCGGCGTACGCGTGCAGCCAACGCCTGCACTGCGCAAGCACAACTGCATCAAGTGATAGCCCGTTTCTGGCGATAACCGTCACTAGGAAACCTATCGCCGCAAAAGTGTCTCCGCTGCCCAGGGCGGCGTAAACAGCGTTTCGGGTTGAGGCAGTGAGGTGCCCATCAGCAACAGCAGCAAGTCTCCAAGCCAGCTCGTTTTGATCTGCGGCCCACCCCATGCCGACGTTGTGCTGCATCCGTGATTCTCTGTGATCTAGCCCGCGGCGCGTCGGCGCAGCTGCTCTGTATCGTTGAGGAAGACGGTTTTGCCCTGGATCCGGATCCACCCGCGCTCAGAGAACTCCCCGAGGGCTTTATTGACGGCCTCGCGCGTCGCACCGACCAGCTGGGCCATTTCGCTTTGCGTCAGCTCGTGGTCAACGCGTAGGGCGTCGTCGCCTTGACGGACTCCGAACCGCCTGGCCAAGTCCAGCAGCTGGTTAGCGAGCCTACCCGCGACGTCGGTGGAGATCAGATCACAGAGGTTCTCGTTCGTGCGGCGTAGGCGGCGAGTCAACACGCGAAGGAGCTGTGCGGCGATCTCGGGATGTTCGGCGATGCACGCTTGGAGGGCGACCTTGTCCATCGCCAGGGCCCGTAGGTTGGTCAGCGCAGTCACTGTCGACGTTCGGGGACCTGAATCAACAAGTGCGAGTTCGCCGAACATGTCATCCGGACCCATCACGCTCACCACGCTTTCGCGGCCATCCGGGGTTCGGCGACCGACCTTCACTTTGCCGGCGACGATGATGTACAACCGGTCGCCGGGCTCACCTTCGCGAAACACGATCGCATTTCGCCGAAACGACACCGGCGTGAGTTGCCGACGCAGGGTCCGGGCAGCGTTGAGCGAAACCCCTTGATCCAGGGCGTTGCGCACCGAAACGTCAGTCATCAGGATCCCCCGTCGGAGACCAGGGCCGCGGACCGGCGTGACGCCCCTCGACGGGACCCGCTAATTCTTTGTGTGGCAAGGACTCCGAGAGGCGTCGAGCGCGGGATCCGAGCAGGACGTGCTGGCCCACACGTGATCAGCCCCACGTCGGACACGCACCGCCAATGGGTGCGTGATTCGCTTGGCGCGAGCCTTTCTCCCCGCACCTCGATCATCGAACCGCGGCCGACCGACTAATGCCGAATGAGTTGAGCCAGTCCTGGGGTGCAATCGCATTCGAACGGGTTTTTGCTCCGGCACAGATCAAACCCTGCGATTTAAAGGCAATCGCAGCAGGACTGATGTCGACTTGATGTCGCCTGACAGCACGCTCGAATTGGTCTGGGCACAAGTACCCCCAGAACACGATCTCGGCGGAGGGATCGTCAAGAGCGCGTGTTGTGATCCGACGGTCCCGGCTGTCCTCGTTGAACGCAGCACCTTCAACTGCCATCTCGGGCATACCCATTTGCCTCATGACATCTTTAGGCGCGGCAAGATCGCCGGTAACAATGTGCTCATCGGAGTGGCACATGCCCGCGGCCGCGTTACTCAGTAGAACTTCGCCGACCTGAGGCGGGTCGAGTTCGAACTCCTCCTCTGACCACCGCTTACCGACACCGTGCAATATGGCACCTCGAGTACGCATCACCACTCCATTCCGCAACGGGCCAGCTAACCCAGTGCCGGGTGCCCACGCTTGTATGTGTTGCTTACACAGTGTGTAGGTGGCACTGACATCAGTCAAGGACGGGAACCGAGCGGTCGGAGACGTATCAGCGAAGCTACAGGCTGGCGATGCTGGGCCTCAGCCGGAAAGATAGATGACACCAGTCGATGCCGACAACGTGTTCGCATCACTTACAGCCCCGAAGTGCGCTGTTGAAAGCTTCCTGAGGGTCGCCTGTGGCGTGCATCGTAGTGCCTAAAGGAATCCTTTGGAAGAAAGGAAGTTGTGGCGTGCCCTCCAGCCAAAAGACGGGCCGCTGTGAGACATTCGGTCAGATCAATAACACCACACTGCCACTGGCCGTCCTAGTCCATGGCTTCCCGGATACCCCATTCACGTGGCGGCGTCTTGGCCCCCAACTCGCCGAAAGGCGAGCCCGTCGTCTTGCTCGGTGACAGTGGAACAGGCAAAACGCATCTGCTCATCGGCTTAGGATTATCGGCTTTTGAGCAAGGCCGTAAGGTCCGCTACGTCACCACCGCTCAACTGGTCAATGAACTCGTCGAAGTTGCCGACGAACGCGTGCTCTCCCGCGTCGCAGCACGCTATGGACGGCTTGATCTGCTGCTGCTCGATGAGCACGGCTACGTCCAAATCGACCATCGCGGAGCCGAATTACTCTATCGGTGTTCCCAACCCCCGACTAGTCTCAGCCATCGTGGACAGAATCACCTTCAACGCCCACATCCTCGAAACAGGAACAGACTCCTACCGGCTACGCACCTCCAAAAGCTCGTCTCGACGCAAACGGCCCGGCTGACCGAAGCCCCGTACTTCAAGAGTCACAAGCACTTTCAACCAGACGGGCGCCATGACGGATCACGTCCGAGACGGCACAGAAGCCGCGACTGAACATCGGCATGGTCATCAATCAACACCGGAGCTGCAAACACCCCAGACGCGCTCAACGCGTCGGCATCGTTTGGCAGCTGATCGAAGAACACCGCGCACCAATGTGGATCAAGACCATCATCGGCGTCGACCGCACGAGCCAGGTCCCAGGTATGAATCAGCACGTCCTGCGTTAGACGTGGCACCAGCTTGGTGGCATCCAATTGCGTCGCCGGATTACTGCCCACCGCCGGCACCTCGACCGCCCGCCCAAACAGGCCGTCTTGTCTAAAAGCCTCACCCAGTTGCTCAACAGTCAACTCCCACCGCCGCCGCGGATCATCACGAGGCCGATCAGGCTTCAATCCCAGAGGACGCAGCAGCAGCACATCGTGAAAGCCGATCACGTGCTCCAGCACGTCGCGGGCATCCCACCCATCGCAGGGCGAACGACGGTCCCACTTGCCATCCGCCGCTACAACCGCGGCACCGAACCGACCACACACCGCCAAGTGCAGCTCGCGAACATCGGTGCTCACCCCAGCAATTGTGCACCGCCATCGCCCCCACTACTAACAGCGGGGCCGAATTTCATGCAGATTCCCGGGGCCGAAGTACTTGACGAAACCCACTCCTCGTTGGGGTATAGCTGCAGACCGGCTGTTCTGCACAGCGTTACCCACATTCCGTGGATAGCTTTGCAAACGTTGGTGCCCCGCGTACGCGCTGCGCGGTCTAGTTGCGCTACGGCGGGGTCGGTCCAAGTCGACAAGAATTCATTAGGACGGCCCAACCTAGTTATGAGGACGCCGTGTGTACCGCGTGATCCCACTGACGGTGAACAGCTGCGTTCGTACAGGGGTGTGGCGACCGCGTTTGGCAGGACCACCTTCAGCTCCGGTCAGCGGACCGGACAGCCAGCCGCACCTCGAGAGCCGATCAAGGCGTCGCGGCAAGCCGTGAAAGAATGAGTGCATGTCAAGTGACACGAGTTACGTGCCCCAGCAGGATCTTTCGGGCATCGTCGGATTCCGATTCATCTATACGTACGCCAACGGATGGCGCTACGAGATGTATGTCAAGAACACCGACACCATCGACTACCGCATCCACAGCGGCATGGTCGCCGGCCGATGGGTGAAGGATCAACGGGTCGACCTGGTTCAATTGGACATCGACAGCTTCAAGTTGTCCTGGAACGAACCCACCGGCACCTCGGTCGCGGTCAACATCATGCCCTCCAAACGTCGCCTCCACGGAGTGATCTTCTTTCCTCGCTGGGTCGAAGAACACGCTGATCGAACCGTGTGCTTCCAGAACGACCACCTTGACCAGATGCGGACCTACCGCGACGCGGGTCCGACCTACCCGATCTATGTGGTCCCGGAGTTCGCCAGGATCACCTTCCTCGAATACGTCGGCGCCGACGACGACACCGCGATCTCGGTCGCTCCTGCAGACCTACCGCCCGGCTGGGCCGAACGGATCAACTGACGCCGATTCCGCCCCGGGCCTGACCTCGCCGCAGGCTCGTCGCATTAGGCCTTTGCGAGACACCAAGTCGTACTCCGCGGCCACTATGCACGCGCCGCACGCTCTTGTGATGACATTTCCGCAGAGTGCGCAGCAGAGAAATCCGTCTTTCAGCGTGTGGGCTGCGGGGGCTACTGTGGCCGCTTTCGTGGTGCCGTCGGCTCGTACCGACAACGCCGCGCGCCCCAAAACGCGCTTTACGATCACACCTGCTGGAGAGGAAGCATTGGATGGGTGGCTTGGCCAAGTCGTCGATGAGATGCCCCAAATGCGGGACCTCGCGATCTTAACGGTGTTTTTCGGAGCCGAGCCCGCAACCCATTGCCTGCTAGCCGTCCTGGCTCACGGTAGATCTGCGGCCGTTGGATGGCCCACTGCACGGAACAAACCAGCCAAGGACTAACCAATACCGAAAGAAGCCAACATCATTGGCGCAGGACAGGCTCTAACGGACATCGTCGACTTCTTGGCCGGCACCGTTTGGCGGGGACGCATCGATGTCTTGACGCATCGGCGCGGCGGTGGGTGCTCAGCGCCAGCAGTTATGCGCCGCGGGCCAGAGGGAAGGTGGTGGTACCAGCCTTAATCGTGTTGCTGCCGAGAGTGATTCGGTCCAGGGCGGCCGGGGACATCGTGAGTCGGTCAACGTGCTGGTGCAGCCTCGGCAATACATCGGCTTTGGTACAGGCCGTGCGGCGCACGGCGGCGGTGATGTCCGATTAGTGTTCTACACGGCGTTGCGTTCGAACCGGTTGGCGGCCTAGCCCAATCGCCGATCCATAGATCGAATGGTCTGCAGCACAGCACCTTTGACGGACGCCGCAATATCCTTCGCCGTGAGACCGCTAACCCGCTGACCCAGGACATCACCGATGCCAGACACACCGCAGCGATAAACTCTGGTACTGCGGTCCCCGACGAGAAATCAACCGCTGCGGGCGACCCGACGGCCCCGCTATGCGCCGAGGAACTCAGCCAAGCAAGGGCCGGCGATTCTTCGTCATCTCCGTGAGTGCATCCTGCATATAGGTCTGCACCCGCTCGGCGAAGTTCTGCGCGCTTTCGCCGCTCTGGTGGGTGATCGGCGCCAAGACCCGGGTGTGCAGTTTGGTTGGCAGAGGTAAGTAGGGCAACATTCCGGCGACGCCAACGTTGAGGCCCCAGGGCAGTGAGACGGTCACCGGAAGTGTTTTCACCCGCAGGAGTTCGTCTAGCTTGAGAGCTCGCGCCAAGCGTTCGCCGTTGGAAAGCACCAATAGCGACTCACCGGCCCCCGCGGTCACGAGCGGCACGATCGGCACGTTCTGCTCAATAGCAAGACGTGCGAATCCGGTCCGGCCCGCGAAGATGATTTGATCCCGATCCTGAGTGGTCTTGGAGGCCTCGACGTCACCTCCGGGCAACACCACCACGTGGTGGCCGTTGTCGAACGCCTCTCGGGCGCTTTCGTGACTTGCCGGGCGTGCCCCCAGTGGCTCGATGAGCGGTCCAACACCAAGTGTCCACGCCAGTTGGTGGGTGAGGATGGTGACGGGACGCCGCAGATCCAATTGCTCGAGGGCAGCAGAGATCGCCAGCACGTTGAGGTCGAAGATTCCGCCGAAGCCATGGTTGGCGACCAAGAGCGTGGGCTGGTCGAACTCGATTTGCTCGCAGTCGATCTCGAGACGTTGATAGCGGCGCACGAACTCCCGACCGAGGCTGGCCACCGCCGACATCGTGGTGTCCAGCGCACCCGATACCGCCGTCTGCGCTGCCGAGGGCAGCGCCTCTAGGCCTTGCTCGATGGCCGACAACATGGCATCGGCCAGCGTCTCAACGTCGGCGTTGCCGACACCACCGCTGGCTGTGTCGTCGTCCATCGGAACCTCCCGAACCGCACCATCTTTCGCCGATTTCGGTCCCCCGCAGGCGGATCGGACTTTCGCCGTGGCGCCGGCCAGCCACATGCTCACGATATGAGTCGGTTGACTCTACGTCAATGACTCCTGCTCAATTATTGCTGGGTGCGCAGTCAGCCGGCTTTTGTCGCCGTGCGGTGGCAGTGCGAGGTCACAAACTCTGCGCTACCACCGTTAGCGGCGAATGTGGCTCGCTCATCCAAAGCCGGTGCGCGCTAACCGGATCGCAGCAACCCCGACAGCAATTGCCCCCGTCACGTCGACCGCACCAGAGAGCTGTTCTGAGATCAGAATTGCTCCTGCGTGCGCCGGTGCACTAGAAGCGCCACGAAATTCCCGCACTCGACAGTGCGCGACCCGTCTGCGTTGGCGGCCACCCCGACGAAGCGTCGGGGTCGCGGCGGTCACGCGCCGGCGACCGTGGTGATGCCACCTTCGGCGAAACGAACCAGCGACTGGTGACGCTCATCGATGTCATGAGCATGCATGCGGCCTGCGGTGAGACTATCCAGGCGCATGTTGTTGGAGTAGGTATGCATCGTGGCCGCAACCAGATGCAGGTAGGCGTCGTGGATGGCGCCTTCACCCGCGCCAGGGAACAGATCTCGCAGACGGGCGATAAAGTCGGCGGCGATGCTGTTGAACTCGTCGGCAACCAGCGCCCGGATGGGATGTCCGGAGTTGGCGAGCTGGGCGATGAGGCGAAAGTAGTTGTCCCATCCGGGATCACCGGCGCGTTCGCGCATCGGTTCGCTGAATGCTTCGATCAGTGCGCGCAGGCGCCGGACCCGACTGCCCCGGACCGGTAAAGCTGCCAGCCGCGTTCGCCGGTCCTCGTTGAGTGGTTGGATGCGGCGCAGCACGACAGCGCGGAACAGTGCTTGCTTGCCACCGAACTGCTCGCTGACCGCCGCCAGACGTGTTCCGGCGTGATCGGTGATCTCACGAACACTGATACCGAAATACCCTCGATCGGCGAAGAGCTCCTCAGCACTGTCGAGCAGCCGGTTCTGGATGCCGGCGCGGCTGGCTTCGCGCGAGGCGGCGACGCGTTGACTGGCCGCAGCGGACGTGCTCATTATTCGACGACGATCTTGTGCTCGATGCTGCCAACGCCGTCGATGCGCAACTCGAGTGCGTCTCCGGAGCGCAGCCAGTGGCCGGTCTCCATGCCGCTGCCGCCGGGAAGCGTTCCGGTTCCGAATAGTTCACCGGGCCGCAAGTGCTCGCTTCGGGATGCATGGGCGAGAACCTCGCCGACATCGTGCTGCATGCCGGCGCTGGACACCGTCGCTACCGCGGCGCCGTTGATCGACACCGTTCCTTCCAGCGCACCGATGCGGGGCAGGATTTCATCGGCCGTCACCGCGATCTCAGACAGCGAACTGGCGAAGTGCTTGGCCTTCTGTGGACCGAAGCCGCTGTCCATCTCGGCGCGCTGCACGTCGCGGGCGCTGAAGTCGTTGAGCACGACGAAAGCGCCAATCGCGTCGAGAGCCTCGGTCGGTGTGGCGTTGAACAAACCGCGCGCCAGCACGAAACCGATCTCCAGTTCGTAATCCAAAGCGCGGGTGTAAGAGGGCGCCGCGATCGGTGTACCCGAGGGCACGAACGTCATTGCGTTGGACATGTAGTAAATGGGCTGAGCATAGAACAATGGTCTGGGTTTGAGCAGCGGAAACGTGCGCCGGGTAACGGCTTCGGCGGCCTGGATGATCCGGTATTGGCCCGGATGGAAGCGGCGAACCAGGCCCCTGCTCGCATCCAGGACGTGGCGCTCGTAAAGCATGAAGTCGCGAAACGACGCCGGCTGAAACGGCAGCAGCTTGCTGCTGCGCTGCAAGTGTTCGTCAGCGCGCGCGATCTCCCATTGGCTGTCGAAGATCTGCCCGCCCAGCGGTGAGCGATCCGTGGTTGGTTGCCAGGAACCGTTACTGGCCAGCGTCTGCAATTCAACGCCGGCCGGGGTGCGAACTCGTCGCAGTTTCATTCGGTGTCCTCACTACGCCCGGAACGATTGTTCCGGTAGATGGTGATTCAATGCTAATCTCGGAACGATTGTTCCGCATGGAAGGGGGCGGCATGGACGAGGTTGCCGACAATGTGTTCTGCATCTTCTCCCACGCGCCCGACGAGGCGGTGAACGCGCTGGACACCCTGGCCGGCGTCGACGCTGAGCTGGTCGTGCCGGGACACGGGCCACCCTGGCGCGGCACCCCTGCCGCGGCTGCCCACCACGCCCACCTCCACCCGTACACCACCGCCACACTCTGATGAGGATCACCCCATGGCCGAGGTCGCCCTGCTGCAAAAGATCTTCGTGACCGCCTGCGCCGTCACGCGCACCACCAACCTCGCCGCCCGCTGGATCGGAGCGGCACCCTTTCTGCCGAAACTGTTCGTCCTGCGCTACGCCAACATGGGCGGGCTGGACCATACAGACTTCGCCCACCAAATCCGCGACGCACGTTCATTCCGCGACGACCGCTGGTGTGCTCACTGGAACAGCATCGCCGCCCTGCACACCCGACGCGCCACCGACCTGCTGCGCGAGCTTGCCGGCAACGGCGGCACCGTCGTCCCCGATCTCACCGATCCGGCCGCTGGAACCGCCGATGCGCACGTCGCAGCACTGGCCGAATTGATCGCCCCAGGGGCGGCGCTCTTCGCCGACCACGGACCGCAATCGGGATTGCAAGCCATCACCACCATTGTCGACATGCACACCGCTCCGGCCGATCGCCCGCGAACTTTGTTGGCGTACAAGGCGATCGATGCCTGGGTCAAGGCCATCACCTACTACCAAGTCGGTGCCTTCCCCGGCCACAGCACTCATCGCATGCAGGCCTACTGGCGCTCACAAAACCTCTTCGACACACTGATCAGCGCGATGGCCCCGGCGATCGACGTCACGGTGGAAGAAGTCGAGATTCCCGTCACCGACGGCGACACCGTTCGCGGCTGGCTCGTGCTGCCGCCCGGACCCGGCCCCCACCCGCTGGTGGTGACCACCAACGGCCTGGAAGGCACTGTGCAGGAACTAGCCGTAGCCCAACTGCGCTACCGTGGCTCCGGGCTTGCCACCCTCATGATGGAAATGCCTGGCAGCTATTCCTACAGCAATCCGATGCGCCCCGAATCCGAGACGATCTACCGTCAGGTCATCGACCACCTCATCGCCGACACACGAATCGACCCCGCCCGTATCGCCATGGTGGGGGTCAGCTTCGGCGGCTACTGGGCCGCTCGCATGGCCAGCAGCGACGACCGACTGACCTGCGCCGTCGCCTGCGGAGCACCCACGCATCACTCCTTCAACGGCGGCGTCCTCGGCACGCCCGAAATCATCATCGGCGCACTGTCATTCACACTCGGTGCCACCAACCCCATCTTCCTCATCCGCGCCCTCAAAGCACTCGCAATTCGGGATCGCTACCCCCACATCACTATTCCGCTGCTGGCCATCAACGGTGACCATGACACCCTCATGAGCACGCAAGACACCATCGACCTCGCCGAGCAAGCGCCAAAAGGTGAATTACTGCTCTACCCCGACGACGACCACTGCGCGATGCGCCACTACCGTCAGTGGCTCGACTACTCACACGGCTGGCTCACCGAACACCTCGCGCAGCTGAAGTAACGGACGCCGGCGACCAGCGGTGTGCGGAGTGAAAGCGACATGTTGAACGATGCTCGCGCCGTCGGTCGGGCAAGCTTCACAGCCTGTGCGACTACCGGGGACGCTGGCCGAGGACACCGCAGGTAGGTGGTTACGTCAAATGAAACGTCCATGGTTCGCCGAGCTCGAACCTACAGCGCGCTACGCGTTTCCAGCCCATTGCGTGCTCCCCGACCGCGCCCAGGTGCTGGCCGAGCTGCTGGGGCCCGGGCCGGCCGGCTGGGCTGTTGAACTCGGTGCGCTGATGGCCGCCAGCATCACCGCCGCGATCCCGGAGCTGGCCGTGGATGCAGTCGCCGACGAGGTTGCCAAGGGCTGCGAGGCCGTCGCACTGGGCGCCCTATCCGCGCTCGCGCTCGACGACGACGTGACGTTAGCGGCGATGCCGGAGGTTCTCACCGGACCGAGAGAGGTGGTAGCGCGCGGCATTGGCATCGAGCACATGCTGCGCAGCATCCATGTCGCCCACGCCACCGCGGCGGCTGTGCTGCTCGACGCCGCCGAACGCGTGGTGCCCGAGTCACAGCGCTTCGTCGAGATGAGGCGCATCAACCAGGCACTGTTCGGCATCGTCGACGTCCTGACCGAACGGATGGCCGACGAGTACGCCCGCGCGCACGAGGCGTGGTTGACCAGTTCAGTGGCTCTGCGCAGGGAGATCGTAGAGGATTTGCTGCAGGGAATTGCCGTGCCGATCGACAGGGCCAACCGGATCCTGGGCTACGACCTGACCCGCTGGCACCTGGCCGTGGTCGTCTGGACTGGTGCGACCATGCCCGCTGAACCCATCCAGCTCAGAACCGCTGCGTCCGACGTCCTTTCCGCTGCAGGGTGCGTCTCGACACTCGTGCTTCCCGTGGGCGCCCACCGAGTCTGGGCGTGGGGCTCGCGGACATCGAACCCGCCGGAGCCCGTCGTCCCAACGACGCCGCCGCCTGCTGGCGTGCGCGTCGCGGTCGGACTGACGGGTGTGGGCGTCGAAGGGTTCCGCGATAGTCACCGGCAGGCCGCCGACGTAGCCCGCATCGGCGCCATGTCCACACGTGACGCCTCCTCGTTCTACTATCACGACCTCGACATCGTCGCGATGCTCAGCACCGACCTACCAGCCGCCCGCGAGTTCGTCGCTCGCGAACTCGGCGGCTTGGCCGGCGCCACCGAATCCGTTGCCACGATGCGTCGCACCCTCAAGCGCTACCTGGACCGCGACAGAAGCCTGGCCGCCACCGCGGCCGATCTCCATGTCGCACGCAACACCGTGGCCTACCGGGTGCAGCGCGCCGAGCAACTTCGCGGCCGACCCGCGGCCGATCGACGCCTGCAGCTGCACGCCGCACTCACCCTCGCCGACGAACTCGGTGACGCGGTTCTGCGGCCAGAGGTGACCCAGTTGGACTGAAGTCCAGCCGGAACCGGTCAACTGTGGACTTGAGCCCAGGCATCGGTTGGTTGCCGCCAGTTGACTGAGCACTGAGCCCGTCGAATGACGGGCAGACGTGGAGTAGTCAGTGGTCGTCCATCTCGTCCGATACAGGGACAACGAGCGAACCTCGTGGGGTGTCCTAAGAGGTGACCTCATCTCGCCACTCACCGAGACGTACCCCCGCACGGGTGACCTCATCGAACGCGGTGAATCCGACTGGATGGCGGCGGCGGCCATACCCGGTGCGGTGGCGCCGACCGACGTCGAGCTGCTCTCACCGGTCACCACGCCGTGCCGGGTGATGTGTCAGGGCGCCAATTATCGCCAACACGCCATCGAGTCCGGGATGAACCCCGACGACCGCGTCTTCAACCTGTTCTTTGACAAGACCGACGCCGCCGTCACCGGGCCGTGCGTCGCGGTCACCCGCCCCGCACACGTCACCCTGCTCGACTACGAGATCGAGCTGGCACTTGTCCTGCGCCGAACGGTCGACGCGCCGACCACGATCACCGACGAGAATCTGCACGACTATGTATTCGGCGTCACCATCGCCAACGACCTCTCCGCCCGCGACATCCAGCTGCCGCAGGGACAATTCCTGAAGGGCAAGAGCTACCGCGGATTCTGCCCACTGGGGCCCGTGCTGGCCATCCTCGGACCCGACGACATCGGTCTGCTCGACGACCTCGACCTGCGACTCGAGGTCAACGGGTCGCTACGGCAGACCGACAACACCGCGAACATGCTCTACCGGCCGGCCGAGACGCTGACCGAGTTGAGCGAGTTCTGCAACACCAGCCCCGGTGACGTACTGCTGACCGGCACCCCGCACGGCTGCGTGGCGACTGCCCCGCCGCCCGTTGTCCGCCGACTCGCGACCGCGCTGCTACCGGAGGACAAGCTGTGGGCGGCATTCATCAAGCAAAATCAGCGCAAACCCTACCTGCAGCCCGGCGACGTCGTCACCGCCTCCATACGCAACGCCGCCGGGAGTCTTGACTTGGGCACCCAGCGAAACACCATCATCGCCTCAACCGGCTAGAAAGGAACCGCGATGAGCGCCACACCGAGCCCTTTGCAACCCCCCGACCCGGAGAATCACGACATCACGACCTCCGCACCGGATCTCGCGGGACTTCCGGACCGGCTCGTACCAGATTTCATCGCTCACTGGGTGGTCAAGACCGCTCGCAGCGCCGAGATGATCGAGTGGTACGGACAGGTTTTCGGCGCCCGCGTTGTCCACGAAGACAATCAGATCGCTTTCCTGACATGGGATCACGAGAGTCATCGGCTGGCGCTGGTGAAACTTCCCCCGCCGTTGCGGTACGTCTTCCCGCTGTCGCGGTGGCGCCGCAAGACCTACGGCATTGACCATCTGGCATTCACTTTCACATCGGTGGAGAAGCTGCTGCTGACCTATGAACGCCTGAAGAAAGTCGGGATCACTCCCGTCTGGTCAATCCACCACGGGCCCACGACCAGCCTGTATTACGAGGATCCCGAAGGCATCCGGCTGGAATTTCAGACCGAGAACTTCCCCACCGCCCAGCAGACCGCCGAGTACTTCAACAGCGACGAGTTCAACCAGAACCCGATCGGCACCAACATTGACCCGGATTACCTTCTTGAACAGCTCAACGCGGGCGCGCGTCGAGAGGACCTGCTCAAGCGAGGTGCAGGCACCCGCCCCGGCACCAAGCCCCGCTCCAACAAGCGTGCCATCACCTGGAAGACGTTGTGAGGCATGAAGGATCCGATCGTCATCGTCGGGGCAGGTGCGGCAGGGTCTACCCTGGCCTTGCTGTTGGCCCGCTACGACATCCCCAGCAGGGTCATCGAACAACGCAGTGATCCGCGCCTGCACCCGGCCGCGCATGTCGTCAACGCCCGCACCCTGGAGATCTGGAATCAGGCCTCCCCCGCGCTGGGGCGTGCCCTGGAATCGATCACCCCCCCGATCGACACGGTGAACATCATCCGCTGGTGCACCGACGTTCGCAGCGACCCGCTCGGGGAGATCGACTTGCTCTCTCAACCCGATCGGCTCGCCGAAGTTCGCACACACAGCCCCTACCTCATCTCACACATCGGTCAGCACCTGCTCATGCCGGTGATGTGGAAAGTCCTCGACGACGAGCCTCTCATCGACTTTCGGCGCGGGTGGCGAGCCGAAATGGACGGCGAGAAGTTGATCCTGCACTCCTCTGACGCCGCGCCGACCGTCGTCGCGCCGCATTACGTGATCGCCGCCGACGGGGCGAACAGCACGTTGCGCGACGCTGCCGGGATCGCCATGAGAGGTCCGGTGCTGGCCAATATGGGCAGCGTCTTTTTCCACGCGCCCAAGCTGTATCCCGACGGGGCCGACCGGCCCCTGCTCAGCTGGATCTACCATCCGCGATTCAGTGGCGTGATGATTGCCCATGCCGACGATGACTACGTGCTGATGACCCCGTATCTGCACGAGGCTCAGCTGATCGCGCGTGACAGTCGGCGATTCTGGGATCGCGTCCTGCCCAACGTGATTGGCTCCAGCGGCTACCGGATCCGCTCCACCGGAACCTGGACCATGACCAGGCAGATCGCCGATCGGTTCCGCCGCGGATCGCTGCTGCTCATCGGCGACGCCGCGCACCGATTCCCCCACACCGGCGGCTTCGGGCTCAACAGCGGCGTACAGGACGCGCACAACCTCGCCTGGAAGCTCGCCGCGGTCCTACAGGCGCAAGCATCGGAGTCGCTGCTGGACACCTACGAGACCGAGCGGAGGCCCGTCGTAACAAGGTTCGCTGAGCAGAGCACCGACAACCACTTCAAGCTCGACGAAGTCACCGAACCCCTGGGCATCACCAACCGGTCGCTACACCACGCCACCGAACTCATGGGCAAGGCGCCGGTGAACTGGGTTCCCGATCCGGTAATCGCTCGCGTTGCCGGCGCCATGACCTTCGCTCAAATGTCACGGACCAAACGTCTGCTGCGCCAGAGCGCGCGCAGCAGACGGCTGCGGCAGCGCATGGCTGCTCTGATCCCAGGCCAAGAGGAGCACTTCGTGGCCAGCGGCCTCGAATTCGGCTACGCCTACGCTAGCCGGTTGATCGACACCGCCGAGGGTCGTTGTCCTGAGGGGGATGTCGCTAATTATCGCCCGACCACCCATCCGGGTGCGCGCCTGCCGCACACGTTCATCCGCAGTGCAGACGGTTCTTCGATGGTGTCGACCCACGACGCGATAGCCCGCGCGGGACTCACCTTGTTCACCGCCGATCCGCAGAGCTGGCGCCAGAGCCTTGATCGCGTGTCGGCGACGGTGCCGCTGACGGTGGTCGCCTTGAGGACGACAAGCGAAGTCGGTCATGTCGCGATGATCGATCTGTTCGAGGTCGGCGAACGTGGTGCTGTCGTGGTACGACCCGACGGCCACGTGGTGTGGCGCACCTTCAAAGGCCCGCTGGCGGTTGACCGGCTTCAGACGTTCGTCGAAAGCGCCTGGGGGGACGTCTATCCGCACGCGAGCCCCGACGTGAATAAGCACTCCGCCTAGGTCGAAGGATCCCACCGTGACTACCGCTTATCCCATGGGTTCGGCCCCCCGCGCCGAAACTCGCGCTGCCAAGCCCGATCTCGACCTCATCGCCTCTCGGGTGCTGTGGTTGTCAACGGCGATGGTCCACCATGCCAACCGGATTCGGCCTAATCCAACCGGCCTGAAGGTCGGCGGCCACCAGGCATCGTCTGCCTCGATGGTCGGCATCATGACGTCGCTGTACTTCGGGCAACTCGAGGCCGCCGACAGGGTATCGGTGAAACCCCATGCGTCTCCGGTGCTACACAGCATCAACTACCTGCTCGGCGCCCTCGACGAGCAATACATGACGACCTTGCGACAGTTCGGCGGCCTGCAAAGCTATCCCAGTCGCCTCAAGGATCCCGATCCGGTGGACTATTCCACCGGATCGGTGGGAATCGGTGCGACAGCACCGATCTGGGCCACGTTCGCGCGTCGCTACGTCGACACGGCCTTTGGCGGCGCCGGGACTGGACGCCAATACTCCCTAGTCGGCGACGCTGAACTCGACGAAGGCGCAATCTGGGAAGCGGTCATGGACCCCGCGGTGCGCGAACTCGGGGAAATCGTCTGGATCGTCGACATGAACCGCCAATCCCTGGATCGCGTCGTGCCCCATATCGCGTCCGGGCGCCTACAAGACATGTTCGTCGCTGCGGGTTGGCAGGTGCTCACCGTGAAGTTCGGCACGTTGCTCGAGAAGTTGTTCAACCGCCCGGGTGGCGAGGCTCTGCGCGACCGCATCCTGACCATGCCCAACCCCGAGTATCAACGCTTGCTGCGCTGCTCAGCTGTGGAACTGCGCTCCCGGCTACCCGGTGACGGGCCACACGCCAGCAGCGTTGAGGCCCTGCTAGGCGACATCGACGACACCACCCTATTGCAGGCGATCAGCAACCTAGGTGGCCACGACATCGCTGCGATGCAGGAGGCCTACGGTCAGATCGATGACTCGCGCCCCACGGTCATCATCGCCTACACCATCAAGGGTTACGGACTACCCACCCAGGGCCATCCGCAGAACCACTCCTCGCTCCTGACCGACCAACAGTTCACTGCGCTGGCACACACGCTGGGCGAGGACCCGCTCAATCCTATTCGGCGCTTCGATCCCCAATCATCCCCCGGACAGCTCTGCCGCCAAGTCGCCGAGCGGTTACGCCGAAGCGACGTTCAGACCGTCGAACCACCACCAGTGCCGACCCAGATGGGGCGCACCCCTCCGGCGGTATCGAACACCCAGAGCGCACTCGGGCGCACGTTGCTCGATCTGACTCGGGAGGCACCAGAGGTCGCACGACGAGTGGTGACCGTGAGCCCCGATGTGAGTTCCAGCACCAACCTCGCCGGCTGGCTCAACAAGGTGGGTGTGTGGTCGCCCTCGGACCGGCCTGACTGGTTCGCTGACGACGCGGACACCCTCATGCACTGGCGTGAACGCCCGACCGGCCAACACATGGAACTCGGCATCGCCGAAGTCAACTTGGTGGGCCTCCTCGGTGAACTTGGGGCCACCTGGAGCCGGTGGGGTGAGCCACTGTTCCCCATCGGTGTCCTTTACGACCCGTTCGTCGAACGCGCACTGGAACCGTGGTCATTTGGCATCTACGCCGGCGGACAGTCCATCTTGGTCGGCACCCCGTCCGGGGTCACCCTGGCCGCCGAAGGCGGGGCGCACCAGTCGATCAAGACGCCTTCCATCGGCCTCGAGCAGCCCGGCTGCATCTACTACGAGCCGGCGTTTGCTGCCGAGGTCGAGTGGATCCTGCTTCATTGCATCAGTCGACTCGGACGTCCCGACGGGACGTCGTCCTATCTTCGGCTGTCCACTCGGCCGGTCCGCCAGGAGCTCGCCCGCATCCCGCAGGATCGCGCTGCTCTCGAACGACGCCGCCGTCACGTACTCGCGGGTGCGTACACGTTGCGCGCGGCCGCCAGGCCGGCGGTGTGCATCGTCACGATGGGCGCTTTGGCTACCGAGGCCACCGAGGCCGCCGAGCGACTCGCCGAACTGGGTGTCGAGGCCGAAGTCGTCTGTGTGACAAGCCCAGACCTGCTCTACCGCGCTGTTCAGGGCCGAGACAGCCTGGCCGAGGCCCCATCCTGGATCCTGAATCAGGTTCTGCCGGCCGAGCGCGCCGCGCCAATGGTCACCGTGCTCGACGGGCATCCCCACACCCTGGCCTTCCTGGCAACCATCAACCAGGTGCGCTGTAAGTCATTAGGGGTCAGCACATTCGGACAGGCTGGCGACCTCGATGCCGTATACCGCTACCACGGCATCGACACCGACAGCATCGTGCGCGCAGCGCTCGACGTCAAGACGCCGGTGCGCCCGATGCGCACCACTGAGACAAGGAAACATTCACAACCCGAGAGGCCATCATGACCGCCAGCGAAAGCGCCTCCAACTCCGTGAGGCCGGTGGTACGTGCCCGACGTATCCGATTCTCCTACCCGACCGGTTCACTGCAGAAGCATTATGTCGGCGGTGATTTGGTGATGAGCCACGTCGTCGCTCATCTGTCGGCACTGTTTCCCGAGGGCGAAGACTTCTTCGTGCGGTCGGTCCGCAAGTTTGCCGACCAGATCACCGAAGCCGAGTTGAAGTCGCGCCTGCGGGCGTTCATCGGTCAAGAGACCACCCACGGTCGAGAACACCGGGCACTCAATGAGCGCCTTGAGCACATGGGCTATCCGACTCGCCGCATCGACCGAATGACCCGACGGGACTTCCGGATATTCGAGCATCGGTTCTCACCGCTGACTTGCCTTGCGGTGACGGCCGCGTTCGAGCATTACACCGCAGTTCTCGCCGAAACATTGCTCAGCGATGAGCGAGCCCAGGCCCTGCTGGGGTCAACCGAGGTGCGATCGATGCTGCTGTGGCACGCAATTGAGGAATCCGAACACCGCTCAGTCGCGTTCGACGTTTACCGATCAGTCGGCGGCACCGAGACGCGGCGTATTTGGACTATGCGAATCATCCGGTTCACCTTCACCGCGAACGTCGTGATCTTGTCCGCGATTTCGCTGCTCGGCGATCGCGCGGCGTACAACCCGGTACGGCTGTTCCGTAGTCTGGCCGCTCTGCGGCAATCACCGCTATTGACGCGCACTGTCGTGCGCCGGATCCGCGCATACACCAAGCCGGGCTTTCATCCCGATGACACCGACAACACCGCCCTACTCGCACATTGGACCGCCGCACTGTTTGGCGAACAAGGCTCACTCGTCGACCACATGTACTGAGCCTGCAACTAGCGGAGACGACTGGGACTCCCAGAGGATCGCTGGCCGGCGTTTGTCCAGCCATCCCATTGTGTCTCAATGGGATTCGTCTTCTGTCAATCATGCTGCTGCCAAAGCGCAATGCGGCCACCCTGTCGAAGCCGGCGGTCTGAGCGCGCAGTCGCTCCTAGGTGGACGGATACTGCCCATTGAGCAGACAATTCGACGGTGGCGAGTAGGAACCTCTCAGACCGCCTGTGGCGGAACCGCCGGGTGCAACGATGCGATTCCAGTTCGCGGGAAAGAAAACATGGTGCGTGCCGTATCGGGTCAGCGTGCTACTCCACGTGTGCGAGACGGATTCTCCCGCCGGCAAGTCGAATTCAAGCCTCCAATCGGTCAGCGGCCCCATGCTCGAGTTGGTGATGACGAAGCGGGCGATGAAGCCGGTCTGCCAAGACGATGTCACCGCCAATTTCGCCGTCGCCGACGCCGCTTGCGATACCGGGCTGACAGCCAGTCCGAGAACGACAACTACCAATACCGGCACGGTGCGTGACGGCCACCACACCTCGTGCATTCAGTCACGAATGGTAACGGCCGTGGCACAAAGCCCCTACCCGCCCCCGGTTACGGCAAATCGTCTGGCGCGAAACCGCTGGTACGCAGCGAGATTCAGCGTGGCAGCCAGGCGTTCATCATCGACCCCGGCCCCGAATGGAGCCACCGCACTCGCCGACCGACCGCGCGCCGCCGTCATCGACATGGCCGGCGCCGGATTCGGGTCTGACCCGCTGCGGATCGTTGCGCTTCACTTGGCGGCCGGTTACTGGCTGGACCATCTGTTGCCGATGACGGGCATCGATGCCCGGAGCGTGGCCGCGGTATGAGTAGACCCTTTCAGATCCCGGGTAGGAAACGGCTGCAATTAGTTACACTGTCAATCGAAATGTAAAACATGATATTACCGCGGCGCGGAGGCACTCCGAACCTACTGTTGCGGCGAAGGCACACGGATTGTCTGTGTGAAACTCGAATCGTCTGCCGTTAGCTGGCACCACATAGCGCTTCTTCGAAGCCTCACTGCCGTAGCAGACAAGCGGCATTCTGCGCCAGAATGAACCTAAGTGAACTGCGCTGCTTGCGTTTCAATCAGATAGCCGGCGCCAGTCAAAGGCTGGAAGATGATCGGCATCAAAGCGTAGTTTCGGTCTGCTAGGCCTTCGCCCGAGCCTCGGGCATATCGGCGCAAGACGCCGATCCTTGCGTCCCGTCTCGCAAGTCCACGAATATCGACGAGCCTAACCCGTGTGACATATATGCCCCATCATGTAACATACCAATGCACCGACAATGAGGTTGAGGGGGTGTGATGAGCCCGCGAAATGCCGCGACTTCGGAGATCGACAGATGGTCACCAGAGGTGGCGAGGACACTCGCAGAGAAAGTCGGTCGCCCTATCCGTCGGTACTTTCGCGCGGAGCTTCACGGGCGTGAATTGCTACCTGTATCCGGCGGCGCGTTGCTGGTATCCAACCATTCCGGGGGGATGTTCACGCCCGACATCTTCTTGTTTGCGCCGCCGTTTTACGAGCACTTTGGATACAGCCGACGGTTGTACACGCTAGGACACGACACGATTTTCATCGGCCCGCTGCGGGACTGGCTACCGCGTGCTGGCGTAGTTCACGCGACTCGCGACAATGCCACAGAGGCTCTCCAGAGGGGGGCCGTCGTCTTGGTATTTCCCGGCGGTGATCACGACTCGTATCGTCCGACATCAGCGAGTAACGTCATCGATTTCAACGGCCGAACCGGCTATGTGCGCACAGCGCTAGAGGCCGGCGTCCCGATCGTTCCAATGGTCTCGGTCGGCGGCCAGGAGACGCAGCTCTTTTTGACCCGGGGCCGTTGGCTAGCTCAACGTTTAGGGCTCAACCGCGCCAGGATGGAAGCGCTGCCTATCACTGTCGGGTTCCCTTTCGGATTGAGCATGTTCATTCCGCCAAATCTGCCTCTCCCCGTGAAGATCGTGACCCAGCTGTTGCCCCCCGTCGACATCGCTGCGGAGTTCGGTGCTGAGCCCAAGATCGATGAGGTTGACGCCCATATACGCGACCGCATGCAGATCGCGCTCAACGAGCTCGCCCGACGGCGCAAATTCCCGATCATCGGATAATTGATGGCGCTCAATGTGTTCAACCCCCTCGGCGAGAGTGTCGAAGGTTTTCGCGTACTCACCGCCGCCCGACTGATAGCACCGCTTCGACCAGACCGCTACCTCAGAATGATTGCGGCGATCCGCCGTGCCGGTGTCACCGCGACAGCGGGTTTCGCGATGGCCGCGGCACGATGCCCCGACCGCGCGGGTTTGATCGATGAGAGTGGAGTGGTCACCTGGAAAGAGCTTGATCGTCGTTGTGACGCATTGGCGTTCGCGCTGCAGAATTTGTCCGCGGCGAACCACCGTAATGGCACTGAGCCGCCGAAAACGATCGCGATCCTGTGCCGCAACCATCGCTTTTTCATCGAAGCGCTCGTCGCCTCCGATCGGTCCGGCGCCGATGTGCTACTGCTGAACACCTCGTTCTCCGCGCAGGCACTGGCCGATGTCGTCGCACGTGAAAGCGTCGACGCCATCATCTACGACGACGAATTCTTCGCCAGCGTCGCTAGCGCGTTCCGCACCGCTCCGGCTGCGGCCCGGATCCGAGCGCGATGTGATCGGTCCCATTGTGACGGATTGACCGTTGATGGGATGATCGCGCAGCATCCCGGCAAACGACCCCGGCCACCGCAGCGCCGAGGAACAACGATTTTGTTGACATCGGGCACAACTGGAACACCGAAGGGCGCCAGACGTGCTGCCGGCGGTGGCGCGCGTGACCTGATCGGAATCTTGAAAGCCGTTCCGTGGCGGGCCGAAGAGAAGGTTGTGATCGCCGCGCCCATGTTTCATGCGTGGGGGTATTCGCAACTATTGTTCGCAGCCTGGATGGCCTGCACGATCGTTACGCGGCGCAAGTTCGATCCCGAGGCAACGCTCACGATGATCGACGGGCACCAATGCAGCGGGCTTTGCGCGGTACCAGTGATGCTGGAACGTATAACCGATCTGCCCACTGAGACATTGGGGCATTACACCGGCACATCGCTGCGATTTGCGGCGGTGTCGGGATCCCGTATGCGCGCTGATGCGGTCACCGCGTTCATGGACCGGTTCGGGGACGTGATCTACAACCACTACAACGCGACCGAGGCCGGGATGATCACACTGGCGACACCGAACGATCTACGTGCGGCGCCAGACACCGCCGGCCGAGCGGTAGCCGGCACCGAAATCGTCATCCTCGGCGATGACGACCAGCCGCTGGGACCCGGACGGATCGGCCAGATATTTACCCGCAGTGCGACGCACTTCGACGGCTACACATCTGGTACTGGCAAGCGATTTCATCGCGGGTACATGGCTACCGGTGACTTGGGCTATCTCGATGACGCGGGCCGCCTGTTCGTCGTCGGTCGTGACGACGAAATGATCGTTTCGGGCGCCGAGAACGTATATCCCGCAGAGGTGGAGAATTGTCTGCTCACTCATCTCGATGTCGCCGAAGCGGTCGTGATCGGCGTCGACGATGCGCAGTTCGGCCAACGGTTAGTGGCATATGTGGTGCCACGGGATCAGGCGGCTGTTTCTGCCGAAGACCTCAAGCAGTTCGTTCGTGAGGGTCTCGCCGGGTTTAAGGTGCCCCGGCAGGTTTTGATAGTCGATCAGCTGCCGCGAACCGGCACCGGCAAGGTGGCACGCAGCGAGTTGCGTGCCCACTTGGGTGATAGCGCGCCCTAACTGCCGCCGGCATCGACCGACGCCATCGCCCGGGGAACCTCGGAAAGCTCCCCGGAAAGGCCAGCCGCACGCCGGATTTCGGCGAAGCCCCGAACGATAGCGGAGGTGGCTTCGTGAGTGTCCTGAAAAGTGTGATCGTCTGACAGCACGGCGATGTCGAGCTGATCGACGTAGCTCCACACGGTGACGTTGAGAGCGCTGCCTGGCGACAGCACACCGACGGAATAAATTTCGGTCACCGGTGCTCCGGCGATAAAGCCGCGCTCACGTGGACCGGCAACATTGGAGACGGCGATGTTCATCAGCCGATTTTTCGTCGCACGCTTGCCCTGCCACCGGAAAACGGTGGGTGCTACTGGCGGTGGCAGGTAGGTCATCATGCGCCCAGGCAGCGAGGGGCCGAATGCGTCATGATCTGCCTTCGCGCGCTGTGTGCCCAAGGCCGTCAAACGAACCCGCTCCAGCGGGTCATCGACATGGACAGGCAATGAGGTGATGAAGCCACTAAGTTCGTTGCCGGTGATGCGGTGGACGTTCTTGTCGGTACTGACTGGTACTGACGCCAGAATCGGCCGGTCGGCTCGGCCGTCCTTGCGTAGCAATAGCTCCCGTAGTCCTTCGGCCACCATGCTGAGGATGATGTCGTTGAACGTGACGCCGAGACACTTAGCAGTCTGTTTGACATCCGCCAGCGAGAGCACGGCCGTCGCGAAGGTACGGCCTGGGGAGACGACATGGTTCAGAAAGGTCGGCGGCGGTTTGAGGACCGTGGCCACGTCGGGATGTGCGTGTCGAGAGCGCGAGATGCGCCACAGCCGCGACAGCCCGCCGACCATGTCGATCATCAGGCGAGGCAGTTCGATCGCGAGGCGCAGATGATCGCGCACCGCGGCACGCAACAGAGCGCTCCGGGACGGAGTGTTTGACTGAGGAGATGATGTATCGGGCCGGTCGAGGCCGGCGGGTGTGGCAGTCGCCGGATCCAGTAACCGTGCCAGCAGATTCGCTGACGCCACGCCGTCGGCCAACGCGTGATGGATCTTGCCGATCAGCGCGAACCGGCCATCTTCCAAGCCATCAACAACGTGAAATTCCCATAGGGGCCTTCGGCGATCCAATGGTGTGCTGGCGATTTCACCGATCAGACCATCGAGCTCTCGGCGGCCACCTGGCGCCGGCACCGTAGCGTGCCGAATGTGGTAGTCCAAATCCACTGCGCAGTGGCGTAACCACATTGGATGGTGAAGTTTAAACGGAATCTCGACCAGCCTGTACCGCAAGGGTTCCAGTAAGGGAAGCCGTTCTTGAACGGCACGCCGGACGCCCTCGTAATTGAACACTCCTGGCAAGCTCGCCGCGTCGACAATAGCGACCTTGATCGTATGGGTGTGCAGGCTTGGGGTTTCGCTGTACAGCAGCATCGCATCCATGCCGTTGAGCCGCTTCACGTCCCGGTGCTGTTCGATGTCGGTGCCCTCCCCTAGCTGGCCACCCTGACGGGGACACTGGAATAGCCAACGACATTGGTCATACTGACCCGCTGAAGTCGGGATCGATCGACGCGGTAGGTTGGCATCCGGTCGAGCAGGAGATTCAGCGCTATGCGACTTTCCATACGGGCCAACGCGGCGCCGAGGCAGCTGTGAGCACCGTAACCGAATCCAAGGTTGTGGCCCCCGTGTGACCGAGTGATGTCGAACCTGTCTGGATCCGGAAAACGCCGTTCATCGCGGGTGGCCGAGCCGGTGAGAAGCATGACCGGGCTGTGCTGGGGGATGGTGACGCCATGCAGGCTGACATCGCGCAGGCTATAACGCAAGTTGTACTGAACCGGACCCTCATAGCGCAACACCTCTTCAATCGCATTCGGTACCAGATCACGGTTTTGGCGCAACATCTGCCATTGGTCGGGGTGTTCGTCAAGAAGAACCACCGCGCTGGCCAATAGTTTCGTCACGGTTTCGGCGCCTGCACCGCCGAGCAGTGCGAGAAACCCGGTGATCTCCACGTCGGACAGTTTGGTCAAAGCGCCATCGTCGCGCTCGACCTCCACCTCGATGAGCCTGGTGATCATGTCGTCCTGCGGTTGATCCTTCCGCTTCTGTAACAACTCATAGAAGTAGAGTCCGGCCTCCATCGAGGCCTGCACACCCTCCGGGGGGGTTCGAAAGTCCCCCGGCCGGCGTTCCAACGCCAGATCAAGACGGTGACGAACCGCCTGTCGATCTTCAGGCGGCACCCCCAGCATCTTCGAGATCACTTCTACGGGAAATGGTGCGGCGAAATCTTTGACGACATCAAAGGATTGCGGGTCATGCGCGTCGGCGAACCCGGTGATCGTTTCGACGATCATTGCCTCGAGGCCAGCCACGGCGCGTGGTGTGAACACTTTGTTCACCAATTTCCGCATCCGGGTGTGGTCTGGCGGGTCCATCGCGATAATCAACGTCGCGAGTTCTTCGCGGGACTTCTCGTCCAGGAAATGCTCGATCGTAATGCCCCGCGCCGACGAGTACGTCTCAACGTCTCTATATGCCGCAGTCACATCGTCATAGCGCGACAGAGCCCAGAAGCCGTACTTCGGATGGTGGTAAACGGGCGCGTTATCCCTTAGCCACCGAAACGTCTCAGCCGGCCCATCAAAGAAGGCGTCCGAGAACGGGTCAAAGTTGGCGATGTCTCCGGACTGGGGCGCTTCTTCATCAATCAATCGGAGTTCCTCGCAGTATTGGCGGTGTATACCTCACCGGCAGCGTCGGGCTTGCGGTCGCGCCCCTGCAGCTCAGCTGTATCTGCCGGAGCGGGCAACGATGGTGATCTCGTGCTTCGCCTTCGGCGACGCTCTCCGCGGTCGTAACGTCAGGAGCCGGTACACGCCAGTGTGACATCCTCTGGACTATATGTAAAGTGCCGCTTACATTGATGCTACTGTCCCCCCGCCAAATACGGGGATAATCGCAGTAGAGTGCAGTCTGGTGCCTTACATCGCACATGGAAACGTAACATCGCAGCTCACCGCCAAGGGGGTACGTCCGATGTGGCGGATCGGGTTCAGGATTCTTATGCATTCGCATCCTGGCCAGAGGTACGTCCATAGATCGCGTCTTGCCGAAAGTGGCGTCATCCACATCTCTTTCGCGGTGGGTGCGCGTGAAAGTTGACACCGGTCTCCCCACTCAACTTCGGGCCGCGGCCACAGCGGCAACTGCCCGCGAAGCCGAGGGCTACGACGGCCTGTGGACCGCCGAGACCGACCACGATCCGTTCCTACCGCTGGCTATCGCCGCTGAACATACCGAGCATGCGGAACTGGGAACCGGCATCGCGGTGGCGTTCGCCCGCAACCCGATGACCCTGGCCAACATCGCTTATGACCTCCAGGCGTTCTCCGGCCGGTTCATCCTCGGCCTCGGAACGCAGATACGCCCTCACATCACCAGGCGATTCGGCATGCCGTGGTCCAAACCGGTCGATCGGATGCGCGAGCTGGTAAGCGCTATCCACGCCATCTGGCAGGCGTGGAACACCGACACCCAGTTGGACTTCCGCGGTGATTTCTATACCCACACACTCATGACTCCAATGTTCAACCCGGGCCCCAACCCCAACGGTGACCCGCGGATCTACATTGCCGGAGTCGGCCCTCGAATGACGGAACTCGCCGGCGAGGTCGGCGATGGATTTCTGTGCCACGGCTTCATGACGCAGCGCTACTTGACAGAAGTCACTCTGCCGGCGCTGCGGCGCGGCCGCGCTCGGGCGGGACAAACGCTCGAGGACTTCGAGATATCGCTACCTGGCTTCATCGTGACTGGTGACACTCAGGAGGAGATGGCCCTCGTCGGCGCAGCCGTTCGTAAGCAATTGGCGTTCTACGCGTCAACCCCTGCCTATCGGTCCGTCCTGGAGTTGCACGGATGGGGCGAACTGCAACACGAATTGAACCGAATGTCTAAGCAAGGCCGGTGGGACGCGATGGGCGAACTGATCGACAATCAGATTCTTGCCACCTTCGCCGTGGTCGCCGAGCCGCCCAATCTGGCCGTCGAACTGCGGAAGCGGTGGGGAGATCTCGTCAGCCGGATCGGCTTTTACGGGTTGGACTACTACGCCCCCCGCGCGCCCGCGTCTTCCCATTGGCCCTCGGTGATCTCCGACTTAAAGTCCGATCGAAGGTCACAACCACGCTGAACGGCAGCAGCACAAGAGTGAACACTGCAGCTACCGTTCGCCGCTCCCGCCTCCACCTGCGCTTGTCGCAGCGATTCGCCTCCTTCCGCGCGGCGGACCCACACCGCGGATGTTGTTGGCGGGCAGTCACTACCGGTGGCCGACAAAGCAGCCCGGGGGCCGCATCGATCTCACAACTCACGTCACGGAGCCCGCCGCTGGGGTGCCGGTCCCCACACTATATCTTCGTTATATACTAAAATTGTATCTTATTAAAAAAGGGGACTATGGGTGAATCTGGCTCCGACTACTGACCAACTCGACCTGCGCGAGTCGATACGCGATGTTCTGTCCGCGCAGTGCCCGCCGTCATTCGTCCGACAAGCGATGTCAGACGACCAAGCGTGGCGCGGGCTGTGGTCCACCGCAGTCGAGTTGGGATGGACGTCACTGGCGACGCGTCTAGTCGACGACTCGGGCCTGGGCACTTTCGACCTCGTGCTCACACTCGAGGCTTGCGGTGAGGCGCTGGCACCGCTGCCCATGGTCAGCAGCGTCGGGCTGGCCGCCGGCGCGCTTCAAGCTGGCGGCGAAGCGATGGCAAACGAATTACAGCTCATAGCAGACGGACAGGTCGCTACCCTGATTGCCCAGCCAGCAGCTCATCGCCTCCCAGCTGCACCGATGGCGCTGCGGGACGGGCGCGTTCACGTGAGTGTCGGCGAGATCACCGACGCAACTCGCGCAGATACATTCGTCGTACTGTGCGCCACCACCGATCCGGCACGTTCCTACGTCGCAACGGTCCCGATCGGGCCCGGCGTCACAGTCACCCCGACCCCGTCTGTGGACCCGTCTCGTCCGATGGCCCGCTTGGAGATCGACGCGGAACCGCGTGCTGTCGAAAGCGTCGATACCTCGGAAGCGCTCGCGCCCGCGATGGCGGCGTTGGCCGCTGAGCTCGTCGGTGTCGCCGCAGCGGCGGCGTAGGTGAGGCTGCGAGCGCGCTCCACGGCGACATAACGGTCAGCCAAAGCATGCTTGACGCC
>LZSH01000555.1 GCA_001665255.1 Mycobacteriaceae bacterium 1482268.1
CGTCGGCGCGGTCCTCCATCACCTGCTTGCGTTCCCGCATCGTCTCGGTGACGACGAGTTCGTCGGCGTCGACATCGGCGAGCTCTCGGTGCACCAGCGCCTTCGGGATCACCCCGATGGTGCGACCGCCGCGCACCCGCGCCCCGGTGGCCACCGCGCCCATGGCCGACACATTGCCGCCGCCGGACACCAACGACCAGCCGCGCTCGGCGATCGCTGTGCCGACCCGGCCCGCCAAGTCGAGCAGTTCGGGGTGTGTGGGGCCCGACGCGCAGTACACACAGACCGCCCATTCGCTGCGCTGATCGGGGGACACATCGACAACCTAGACGAGTACGGCCCGGCCGCTGAGGCCACACCCTAAACTCCGGCGGGTGCCCGTCGACTGGAAGAACGCACCGTTGCAGCCGGCGGCCGGGCAGGTCGAATCGGCTGTCCGCGACCGCGGCGGCGCGGTGCTCGTCGGGCCGGCCGGCGCGGGTAAGACGACGGTGGCCCGCGCTGCGATCGAACGCCTCGACGGGTCGTCGGCCTGGGTGACCGGGACGGTCTCGGACCGCGTCGTCCCGTTCGCGGCGATGCGCGACCTCATCGAGGTCCCCGATGACGGCAAGACGGCCGCGGTTCTGCGGGCCGCTCGGGAGTCGATTGCCGACGGCCTGCTGCTGATCGTCGACGACGGACATCTGCTCGACCACCTGTCCGCGACGCTGGTGTACCAGCTGGCGGTCAGCGGTGCGGTGCGGCTGCTCGTCACCGTGGACCCCGATGAGGGCGCGCCGGATTCCATCACTGCGCTGCAACTGGACAACGTCTTGCCGCGGATCGAGCTCGACGCGCCGCCTGTGGACCGGAAGAAGCTGGACGCCTCGGTGCGGGAGTTCGTCGCGGCGCTTCCCGCCGACGCCGTTGCCGTCTTGGAGTTTCTGGCGGTCGCCGACCCGATGCCGCTGGGCGATCTGACAGCGCTGGCCGGTGGGGGCGTCGTGCAGGCGGCGGTGAACGCGGATGTCGTTCACGTTGTTGACGACATGGCGCGCGCGACGCACCCGCTCTACGTCGACGCGCTCCGGGCGCAGCTCTCGGACGCCGATCTGCAGGAGCGACGTGCCGCACTCTATGAGCTGATGTCGACCCGAGAGCCTCGCGATGTCGTCGACCGGCTGCGGCTGGCGGTGTTGGCTCTCGACAGCGACAACCAGCAGCCGGTGTCCGATGTGGTGGCCGCGGCGGCCGATGCGCTGCGGCTCGGCGATTTGCCGTTGAGCGAGCGGCTCGGCGAGGCGGTGCTGGCGCGCGACCCGGACCTCGACGCGCGGCTGACGTTGGCGCAGGCGTTGGCGTGGCAGGGCCGCGGCCGCGAAGCCGACCAAATCCTTGCCGCCGTCGACCCGGCCGGATTGTCGGACGCCGAACTGATGGCGTGGGCGCTGCCCCGCGCGGCCAACCAGTTCTGGATGTTGTCGGAGCCGGAGCGGGCGACGGCATTTTTGCAGACGACCCGCAATCGCGTCACGTCCTCGGCGGCGCGGACAACGATGGATGCGCTGTCGGCCACGTTCGCGATGAACGCGGGCCGTCCCGGCCGGGCGATCGAGCTCGCGCAGGACGTGCTGGCCTCGCCGGACGCCGACGACACCGCGGTCGGGTGGTCGGCCGCCGCGGCAGCCCTGAGCTGCGCGCGGATGGGCCGGTTCGCCGACGTCGACGCGCTCGCCGAGCGGGCGATGGCGGCGCAGCATCCGGGTCTACTGCGCTTCACCAGCGGGTTCGGTCAGACGTCGACGCTGGTGATGGCGGGCGAGTTGGACCGAGCGCAGGAGCTCGCTCAGCAACTGACTGATTTCGCGCAGATGCAGCAGCCGGGCCGGGCGATCGGCGAGGTTCTAGTGGCCGACGTGCTGCTGGCGCGGGGCGCGGCCGCTGACGCCGCGACGTTGTTGCGCGGTGCGGCCGATGCGTTGGCGCCGACCGGATACTCATGGGGGCCGCTGGCATTGATGCTGCTGGCGCGGGCGCTCGGCCAGCTCGGCGAGATGGGCGAGGCGTCAAAGATGTTGGCACGAGCCGAGTCTCGGCATGGGTTGAAGTCGATGCTGTTTGCGCCGGAGCTCGCGCTGGCAAGGGCGTGGACGACGGCGGCGCGCCGGGACCCGGCAGGAGCGCGCTCGGTGGCGAGCGGGGCGGGGCGAGCCGCTGAGCGCGGCGGCCAGTACGCGGTGGCGTTGCGGGCGTTTCACGACGCTGTGCGGCTCGGCGACATCCGCGCCGTCGATGCGCTGGCCCGGGCCACCGCCGCTGTCGACTGCGTGTTCGGCAGGCTCGCGTTGCAGCATGCCCGTGCGTTCGTGGCGGGCGATGCCGCTGGCTTGCAGGCGGTATCGGCCGCATTCGGCGACCTCGGCATGATGGCCGCCGCGGCCGACGCCGCCAAGCAGGCGGAATCCGCCCGCTGACTCCTGGCGCTCGAAACGATATTCCGGCACCGAAAGTGCGAGTGGAGGGGTGCCGGAATATCGTTTCGCGGCGATCAGGGCAGCCGAATGGCTCGGTCGATGCGGATGTTGGCGAGAAATCGCGTGTCGTGGCTGACGACGACGAACGCGCCGCGGTAGGCGTTCAACGCGGACTCCAGTTGTCGGATGCTGACGAGGTCGAGGTTGTTGGTCGGCTCGTCGAGCAGCAACAGCTGTGGCGCTGGTTCTGCGAACAGCACGCATGCCAGCGTGGCCCGCAGCAGCTCGCCTCCGGACAGTGCACCGACCGGCAGGTGAATCTTGTTGCCGCGGAACAAGAACTGTGCAAGCAGGTGCATCCGGCGGGTTTCCGTGAGGTGAGGCGCGTACGCGACCAGACTCTCCAGCACCGTGCTGTCCCGGTCGAGGAGGTCGAGCCGCTGCGACAGGTAGGCGGTGCGCGCGTCGGCCCGTTGGACTGTCCCCTCGGGTTGGAGTTCGCCG
>LZSH01000556.1 GCA_001665255.1 Mycobacteriaceae bacterium 1482268.1
CGTCATCACCGGTCCTGCGCCGCGGGGGCTGGCGGAGTCTCTGCCGAACAACCGCGGTGTGGCTTTGTTGCCGTCCGTCAGATCCGTCGCATCGACCGTCCGCTCGGTGGTGCCGACGTCGTCTCGATCCTGGACGTCAACGTTCACCGAATCGTCGGCGACGGACTGCTCGTCGGCGACATGCGGCGTCACAGTGGTATCGGCGCGCAATGCGGTGGCGCTGCGATCGAGACCGTCGGACTCGGTTTGGAATTTGGCCATGTCGGCATTTCCCACGGCGTCGCGGTCGGGCTTAAAATCTTCGGCGGCTCCCTGTACTGCGTGGGCCGACGCCGCGATGCCACTCAAGACAGGGCCCGCCAGCGCGGACTGCAGTCTGACAAGCGCGGCCAGCGTCGCTTTCACCACATCGGGGCCCAGTACGTCGGACGGCAGCTTGAGGGCCTCACCCGCCAGCGCGGAGAGGCCCTGGTAGAGCGAGGCCACATCGGCGATAGCAGCTGGGATGTCGCCTGCTTCGGCACTGTTGGTCGCGGCACGAACGGTGTTGGTCGCTTTGTCGAGGATCGCCGGCATATTCGCGCCACGGAACCGAGGCAGTGCTTGGACATCGTGGACGAGCTTGAGGTTGCCTCCGGTCTCGCCGGCCAGGGTGCCGAGTACCTGCTCAGCGGTCAGCGGAGACGTCTGACTCATGAGAGCCCGCCCGATCACCGCCTGCACGTTGTCGAGGGCTTTCTGCAGGGCTTCGACGAACTCGTCGAGCGGGCTGGCCGACAGCTGCACGTCCGGGTTGGCGATCTTCACATCCGGCGGTGTCGCGATGACCGGCGCGACGGCGATGACGCTTGCTCCCCCCAGCGCAACGGCAACCGTCACGTAAGGACGGAGAGCCTTTCGCATCGGAGGGCCTTTCGGGCGTTGCTACCACAAGCGCACATCAAACTACCTGAGAGTCGGCTGGCAAACTCCGGAATCGCAATTGGTTTCAAGCGGAGTTGGGAAGCATTAAATCGACCCCAGCGCCATGTCGGGGAACAACCCCTGGTGTCATGCCGCCGGCGGCCAGTGGTTGCCAGCCGTTCAGCGGGGGCGACCGGCGGACAATCTGAACATAACCGTAAATATGTGCTATACACCGCGGACCGCGATCAACGCGATTTGGAGTGCGAACCCCGACAGGTAACGGGAGGATATCGGAAATCACAGCACACGCGCCTAAGCTGCACAAAAGCCAAAACGTATGTTAGCCTGCTGTTAGCTGGCTAACGTTGGCAGTTGGCTTGAGGAACAGAAGGGAGGCTTAGCTGATGTTCGCATCCAAGGCGATGTACCCCTCAGATGGGCCGTCCCCTACAGCCAGAAGCCTCGTTGCTATGCCCATGAGCGACGGCACAATGCCCGCGGCCATACGCAACTGCAGCCGACTCGGGCGCACCGCGAATCCGCCTGGCTTCTCCTTCTCCGACTGGCTACGGGAGCGGCGTCGACACTGAGAGCGGCCTGATCAACGCCTCAGCTTGCGGACGAAAAGCACCACGACAACGGCACCTAGCCCCGCCAACGACACCGCCACCGCTGGCTTCTTGACGAAAACGACCACGCTCGACTTCACATCGTCGGCGATCCTGCGCGGATTAGCGCGCTCGGCGAGCGTATCCACGGTGGTGGCCAGTTGGTCACGAGCCCGATCGATGTCTTGCTTGATGGCGTCGGGATCTCGATCTGGCACTGTCGTCCTCCATCGTCAGTGAGCGGAGCCGATGCGCCCCTCGCGCCGGCATGCACGCCCTGTGCGCTCGCGTCCGCACGCACGCCGTCTGCTCCTCGCGTCCGCACCTTGCCGAACTACCCTAGATCAGCCGGCGCCATCCCTACGCACCGGTGGAAAAGAAAGGGATCACTGGTGGCACAGACCCCCCGCCTGGAGGCTGGCGGCAAAGCACCCGCATTCAGCCTGCCCGACGCCGACGGCAACAAGGTGTCGCTGGCCGACTACCGCGGTCGTAAAGTCATCGTCTACTTCTATCCGGCCGCATCCACGCCCGGCTGCACAAAAGAGGCATGCGACTTCCGCGACAACTTGGCCGAGCTCAATGACGCGGGGATCGACGTCGTGGGCATCTCCCCTGACAAGCCGGAAAAGCTGGCCAAGTTCCGCGACAACGAGAAGCTCACCTTTCCCTTGTTGTCCGACGTCGACCGCAAGGTTTTGACGGCCTGGGGTGCCTACGGGGAGAAGAAGATGTACGGCAAGACTGTGCAGGGCGTGATCCGGTCCACGTTCGTCGTCGACGAGAAGGGCAGGATCGAGGTTGCGCAATACAACATCAAGGCCACCGGGCACGTGGCCAAGCTGCGCCGCGATCTATCGGTCTGATTCCAGGTTCGCCAGGTTCGCCAGCAGCAGCGCCTCCGCGGTGGCCGCGCGTTGCAGCACCCCTAAGTGCAGGCTCTCGTTGATGCTATGGGCTTGCGTCCCAGGGTCTTCCACGCCGGTCACCAGGATCTTGGCCGCAGGAAACGCTTCAGCGAACTCGGCGATGAAAGGAATCGAGCCGCCCATGCCCATGTCCACCGGATCGGCGCCCCACGCCTGCCGGAACGCCGCACGAGCCGCGTCGTAGACGGGTCCGCTCGCATCGATCGCATATGCCTGGCCGACGTCGCCCGGCGTGACGGTGAGATGTGCGCCCCACGGCACGTGTTTCGTCAGGTGTCGAGTCAGCGCTTCGAGATGAGCGCGCGCGTCACCGCCCGGCGCCACCCGCATGCTGACCTTCGCTCGTGCCCGCGGAATCAGCGTGTTCGACGACGACGCGATCGGCGTGGTATCGATCCCGATGACGGTTATCGCCGGCTTGGCCCACAGCCGTTGCGGCACTGAGCCCGAACCGATTTCGGCCACACCCTCGAGTAACCCTGACTCTTGCCGCACCCGCCCCTTCGGGTAGTCCACGTCGGCGGCGGTCGCCTCGTGCAGACCTTCCACGGCAACATTGCCGTCGTCGTCATGCAGCGACGCGAGCAGTCGCACCAGCACGCTCAGCGCGTCGGGCACGGCGCCGCCCCACAGGCCGGAGTGCAAACCGTGATCCAGCGTGGCGACCTCGACCACGCAGTCGGCCAGGCCACGTAACGACACGGTCAGCGCGGGGACGTCGGTGCTCCAATTGTCGGAGTCGGCGATGACGATGACATCGGCGGCCAGCGTGTCCTTGTATGCGGCCAGCAGCCTGCCGAGCGACGGCGAACCGATTTCCTCCTCGCCTTCGACGAACACCGTCACACCGACCGGCGGCTGGCCGCCGTGCGCCCGGAATGCCGCGAGATGCGTTGCGATGCCGGCCTTGTCGTCGGCGCTGCCGCGGCCGTAGAGGCGCCCATCGCGCTCCGTCGGCTCGAAGGGCGGCGAAACCCATTGCGACGGCTCGCCCTCGGGCTGCACGTCGTGGTGGGCGTACAGCAGCACCGTCGGTGCACCCGCGGGGGCCGGATGGCGAGCGATGACGGCCGGTGCCCCGCCCTCGCTGACGATCTGCACATCGCCGAACCCAGCCTGCGACAACAGCTTTGCGACCGCTTCGGCGCTGCGCTGCACCTCATGTCGACGGGCGGGGTCCGCGCCGACGGACTGGATGCGCACCAGATCTTCGAGGTCTTGCCGCACCGAGGGCAGCACGTCGCGGACGCGCTCGACGAGATCGCTCATGACGTCGAGGTTAGCCTTGTGCGCACGTTCGGTTGCCCGCGAGCGTGCGCGCATGCCGCTGTTGGCGCGGCGTGTCGCGTGCAAACACGGTCGCTCGCGGTGCAGCCCCAGCGCTCCTAGCGCTCCTAGCGCTCCTCGAGGATGGCGACGGCCGCAGCGGTATCGGCCTCGTGGGTGAGCGACAGGTGGATCGTCACATCCCGCAAATGCTCGGCGATCGCACCGGTGAGCCGTACCCGCGGCCGGCCCCACATATCGGTGATCACCTCGATATCGCGATGGATGCCCTCAGGCAGCACCGGCCGCTTGGAGAACCGCGACCCCGACCACGCCTTGATGACCGCCTCCTTGGCCGCCCAGCGGGCCGCCAAGTGCCGCGCCGCCGAGGAACTCTTGTCCGCGGCGTCGCGGCGCTCGCCGGGTGTGAACGTCTCGGCGAACACTGTCCCGGGCCGGTCGACCTGCTCTGCGAACTCGGGAATCGACACCAGGTCGATACCCACGCCGACAATGCTCACGCTGCGAACTTAGCGCACGTAGACGCCGTCTTCGCCCAACCGCGACGCCGCATCCAGCAGCATCTCGGCCTCCACGCGATTCTCCGGAGCGTCGTCGTGCAGCCTGCGGTTGCTGGCCGGCCGCTCGTACAACGGCTTGCCGCCTGCGATCGCCGACGCCAGCCGGCGCTGTCCCGCGAACACCCGCTCGTTGGCCTTCACTTGGTAGGCGGCCCGCTGCTCGGGATCGAGCGCCGCAAGGAATGCCTGCGGGTGAACCAGCGCGATGACCCCCGACACGTGGCCGAAGCCCAGGCTGGTGATCAGGCCCGCCTTCAGCGGGAACTTCTCGCCCAGCCGCAGCGTCTCGCGCACCCACACGAAATGCTCGGAGCCGGCCAGCTCGTCGTCGACACAGTCCAGGCTGCGGTTCGGCGGGATCACCCCGTCGCGCAGCATCTGGCACATGCCCATCATCTGGAACACCGCCGCGCCGCCCTTGGCATGACCCGTCAGGCTCTTCTGCGACACGATGAACAGCGGCGCGCCGTCGGACCGGCCCAGCGAGTCGGCGAGCCGCTCGTGCAACTCGGTCTCGTTCGGGTCGTTGGCGAGCGTCGAGGTGTCGTGCTTGGAGATCACCGCGATGTCGTCGGCGCCGACGCCAAGCTTGGCCAGCGACCGTGCCAGCAGCGAGTCCTTGCCACCACGGCCCGCGCCCAGCGCGCCGAGCCCGGGGGCGGGGATCGAGGTGTGCACACCGTCGGCGAACGACTGCGCGTACCCGACGACGGCGAGCACGGGCAGGCCCATCTTCAGCGCGAGATCGCCACGCGCCAACAGGATCGTGCCACCGCCCTGAGATTCGACGAAGCCCAGCCGTCGACGGTCGTTGGCGCGGGAGAACTTCGAATCGCTGATGCCCTTGGCGCGCATCATCTCGGTGTCGGCGGTGGCCGCCATGTCACCGAACCCGATGATCGCCTCCAACGTCAGGTCGTCGAAGCCGCCCGCGACGACGAGCTCTGCCTTGCCGAGCCGGATCTTGTCGACGCCCTCTTCCACCGACACCGCCGCGGTCGCGCACGCGCCGACCGGGTGGATCATCGATCCGTAGCTGCCGACATACGACTGGATCACATGGGCGGCAACAACATTCGGCAAGACCTCTTGCAGGATGTCGTTCGGCTTGTTCCGCCCCAGCAGGTTGCCGTGATACATGGTCTGCATCGACGTCATGCCGCCCATGCCGGTGCCCTGCGTGCTGGCCACCATCGTCGGATGCACCCAGCGCATCAACTCCGACGGGGTGAAGCCCGCGGACAGAAATGCGTCGACGGTCGCGACGATGTTCCACACCGCCACCCGGTCCAGCGACGTGTTCATGTCGGGACTGATGCCGTACACCGTCGGGTCGAACCCGGTGGGGATCTGACCACCGACGGTCCGCGACAGCTTCGTCTTGCGCGGAACCCGAATCTCGGTGCCCGCCTTGCGGGTTACCTGCCAGTCACCGCTGTCCGGCACCGGCGTCGCGATCGTGTGCTCGGGATCGAACTGTACGAATGCGCGCGCGTCGGCCTCGGAGGACACCACGAAAGTGAAGTCCTTGTCGAGGAACACCGATACCAGAAGCGGCGACGCGTGATCGGGGTCGATTGCGCCGTCGTCGACGAACTCGCGGATGCCGGTCCGCTCCACGACCGCGTCGTGATAGCGCTCGACCAACTCGGATTCGTCCACCAGATCGCCGGATTCGGTGTCATACCAACCCGGTTTGGGGTCGTCTTCCCACTTGATCAGGCCGGTGGTCCAGGCCAGCTCCAGGACGCCGGCGGCCGACAGTTCGTTGTCGACCTCCATCTCGAAGCGGGTCCGCGACGAGCCGTACGGGCCGAGCTCGGCTCCGCCGACGATCACCACCATGTCGGCGGGGTCGATGTCGAGGTCCGCCCATGCCGGCGCTGGTGCGGCGGTGAAGCCGCGCGGTGGCGACGGCAACGCGGCAATCGTGCCGTCCTGCTCGGATTCAGCGGAAGCAGTTTCGGCGACCATCTCCTCGCGCGCCTTCGCAGCCAGCTCGGACATGTCGATGTCGATATCGCCCAGCCCGCCGGTCAGATCGACCTTCAACGGCCGTTGTGCCGCAGCGACTTTGGACTCGATGCTGCACAGGCCGAGCAGCATCGCGGCCATCTCGTCGGTCGAGTAGGTGGTGACGCCCGCCTCCTCGACCGCGCTGACGATCGCGTCGTTGGCGCCCATCAAGCCGGTGCCGCGGGTCCAGCCGATCAGCGCATGCGCCAGGCTGACGCGCTGCGCCCAGGAGGATTCGGCGTTCCACCGCGTCACGACCGCATCGAGCGCGGACTTTGATTCGCCATAGGCGCCGTCACCGCCGAACATGCCGCGGTTGGGTGAACCGGGCAGCACGACGTGCAGCCGCGACGCGATGTCGCGCTCAGCACCGATATGCGACAGGCCGCCGATCAACCGCTGCACCGCCCACAGCAGCACCTTCATCTCCATCTCGGAGCGCGAACCGGCCTCCGAAAGATCACCGGCCACCCGCGGCGCCGCGAACGGGAACAGGAGCGTCGGCGTCTGCGCATCCTTGAGGTGAATGGACTGCGGTCCAAGGCTTTCGGTCTGCTCGTTGCCGACCCAGGACACCAGCGAGTCGATGTCGGAGTAGGACGCCATGTTGGCGGGAACCACCCACAGCGCCGCGCCGAAGCGGGCGTTTTCCCGGTACAGATTGCGGTAGAACTCGAGCCGGTTGTCGTCGAGCTTCGACGTGGTCGCAATGACGGTCGCGCCGCCGTCGAGCAGCCCGGCGACCACCGACGCCGCGATCGATCCCTTCGATGCGCCTGTCACCACGGCGATTTCGTCGCTGTAGCGACCCTTGCCCGGGTTCTCCGCACCGGCTGCCGCGCGGCCGAACAACGACGCGTGAACGTTGCGTCCGGCGGCCAGCGCCTTGCCCTGCCACCACGAGGCTTGCTTGCCGACGACATGGCCGGCCCCCTCGAATCGTTCCGAGAGCCGCTGCCAGTTGGCGTCGATATCGCCCTCATCCATCAGCCAGAGCTTGACCAGGTCCTCGCGCGCACTGGCCCACCGGTCGTCGAACAGCACCGCCTTGCGGCCGTCGAACACCGGCGCCACCAAACGCGGCCAATCCGAACCCAATTCGGCGGTGACCAGCTCGATCAGCTCGGCATCGGTGGCCGCCTCCGGCGTGGAGACGGCGTTGTCGAGCCCCAGCTGGCCCAGCACCATACGGGCGGCCGAAGCCAGCACGCCGTCACGTCCGGTGACTTTCTCGGCGAACTCGGTGAGCGCCGCGGAGTCCACGACGCCGCCGCCGGCACCGCCACCCGAAGACGGCAGTGCCACAGCGATACCGCGCCGACCCGCCACCGACTGCACTGCGGCGTCGATGACCTTGTCGACCGTCGCCGCGTCGGCCAGCGCACCATCATGCAGGCCACCGAGGCTGCCACCGCGCACACTGGAACCCTCGCGGGTGCCCAGCGCCACCTCGGCCGTCACGTGCTTGACCCAGCCGTCGCCGAGCTGCCAGGTCTTCTTGACCCGTTCGGCGATCGCGGCGGGCCGCTTGCCCGACGGGCCGAGCACCGTGCGCAGCTGATCATTGATCGCGTCGGAAAGCACTGGGCCGTAAGGCTTATATGTCCGCGCGAGCTTGGTCACCTGACCCTTGAGCCCGGCCAGATCGGCCTCGGCGGCGCCGTCGATGGCGCCGAGATCGAGCTCCGAGCCGAGGTCGACCAGCAACTGGTTACGCCGCGACGACGCACCGTCGGTGATCGACTCGATGGAGTCCAACGGTTCGATCTGGTCGATGCGCATCTTCGCCGACAGCGCGATCAGCGCCATCGTGGCATCGGAGGCGTCGAACGGAAGATCGTCGGGGACCGGGGTTCCGGCAGGTGCCGTAGGAGCGGCCACCGGAGCCGCGGTTTCGACAGCGACCGGTTCGGCCGCTGCCTCCTGTGCGGGCACCGACTCGAAGGCGGTATCCTCGGGCTCCGGGTCAGTGTCGGTTGCGAACAGCACCGCGGCATCCCGCTCCGAGTTGAGCACTTCCGTTGTGTTGTGCGAATACTCGGGCAGCTTGAGCGTGTTGGTGGCCAGGCCCGCGACGGTCGGTGCGGACTTTACGCCGATCTCGACGAACCGCTCGACGCCCAGACCGCCCGCCGCCTCCTCGATGAACAGGAGGTCTTGTGTCTCGATCCAGCGCACGGGGCTGGCGAACTGCCATGCCAACAACTCGATGACGATCTTGCGGCACAGCTCGCGCGGCTTCTCGTTTCGCCAGGTGTCGTAGTCGGCAAGGATCTCGTCGAGCGGCTCGGCGGGCACCAGGTCGCGGATCTCCTGGATGAAGTCGCGGTCCAACGTGAACGGCCGAGGGACCAGGTTCGGGATGTAGCGGCCGATGATCAGCTCCGGATCCTTGTCGCGCGGCATCACGCGCTCCAGCGAACGCCGGAAGTCGGCGACGCCGACCCGCAGCACCGAGGAGTGGAACGGCACGTCGATGCCGGGCACGAGGATGAAAGACCGCTTGCCGCCGGTCATTTCGCGGCGCTTCTCGACCTCTTCCTCCAGCACCTCGAGCCCGCGGACCGTGCCTGCGATGGCGTACTGGGAGCCGCGCAGGTTGAAGTTCACGATCTGCAGGAATTCTCCTGTGCGCTCGGAGATCTCGTTGACGAAGTCGACCACGTCGGCGTCGTCCAGGTCGATCTGGGACGGCCGGATTGCGGCCAGGCGGTAATTGGACCGGCCGAATTCGTCGCGCGGCACGATGTCGTGCATCTTCGAGCCGCGGTGGAACACAACTTCCAACAGCGCCTCGAGCTCGTACACGCCGCTGACGCACGCCAGCGCGGTGTACTCGCCGACGGAGTGACCGCAGGCGATGGCGCCCTCGACAAATGCGCCCTGCTCACGCATCTCGGCGACCTGAGCGGCGGCCACCGTCGCCATGGCAACCTGGGTGAACTGCGTTAGGTACAGAACGCCTTCGGGGTGCTGATAGTGCACACCGCTGGCGATCAGGCTCGTCGGGTTGTCGCGCACGACATGCAGTACCGAGAAGCCCAGCGTCTCGCGGGTGAACTTGTCGGCGGAGTCCCACACCGCGCGGGCGGCCTTGGACCTGGCGCGCACCTCCATGCCCATGCCCTTGTGCTGAATGCCCTGGCCGGGGAACGCGTAGACCGTCTTGGGAGCGGCCAGCTGGGCGGTGGCCGACATCACCAGGTTGGAGCCGACGCGGGCGGCGACCTCCAGAATCTCTGCGCCACGGTCGATTCCGACACGGTCGACACGGATATCCACCTCGTCGCCGGGCAGCACCATGCCCAGGAAGCGGGCGGTCCAGCCGACCAGCCTGGCAGGCGGAATGGCTTTGCCGTCGGTCGCGGTGACGACCTGCTGGGCGGCGGCCGACAGCCACATCCCGTGCACAATTGGCGATTCCAGCCCGGCCAGCAGCGCGGCCGCACGATCGGTGTGGATCGGGTTGTGGTCGCCGGAGACCACCGCGAACGCGCTCATGTCCCCCGGCGCGTGGACGGTGACGTCGCGGCGACGGCGCCGCGGCGTGTCGGTCGCGTTGTCGGTCATCGCGCCGCCGGCCCGTGGCGGATCGGTCAGTTCGACGGCGCCCGTGCGTCCGCGGATCGCGAACCGCTCCTGGAGCTTGGCGAGTTCGGTGCCGTCAACGTCGGTGATGGTGACCTCGACCGGCACGACGCGACCGACCTCGGTGTCGGTGGCGGCGGAAGCCGTTGCGAAGACAGTCAATTCGGCTTGCGTCTTGGGCAGCGCAGCGAGCAGCTGCGCGGCGTGATCCAGGTGCACCAGGCTCAGTAGACCCTCGACGACGGGGAAGCCCTCCTCGGTGACGGCCGAACCGATGACCGAGAAGACGGCCGGCCAGCACAGGCCCACCAGCGCGTCAGGAACCATCTTCGGACCCGCCGCCAACGGCGCGCCGAATGTCGCGGTCACTCCGGTGTGGTCGGCGACCTTCTCCGGATCCCAGTTGACGGCGAGCGAGGTGGTGTTATTCACCACCGTCGGCAGCGCGTCGGGACCGTCGGCACCCGCGGCGATCGCCAGCACCGAACGCATCGCGGCCGAGGCGTCGTCGACGGTGACCAACGGCATACCGCCGTCCACTGTGCAGGCCGGCAGCGTGAAACGGATCGTGATCCAGGTGCCGGACAGCGGAACGCTCAGCGTGACGGAGTCGTCGTCGGCCAGCTCCAGCCGCGCGCCCGTGGATGGGTGTGTGGCGGAACGGTTCTGGTTGACCTGCCAGGTGCCCGGCTCGCCGATCCGGTGCACCGGGTTGATGGATGTGCGGCCCGCCCACAACACGTCGGGCGCGTCGAGCACGACGGCCAGCGGGCCCGTGACGTCAGCGCGCGCCTGACGGCGGGTGACGACCGCGACGGGCTCGGCGCCCGAGGCGAGCACTTCGTCGATTGATGCCTGCTCGAAACGGTCGAGCAGTTCGCCGACCGGCTCGTCCATCCGGGTGATGCCCGCGACGGCCTGGGTGCCGGGGATGATGCACACCTGGTCGGCGTCGTAACGGGCGTCGTGGGCCTGCCACAGCGAGTCGCTGCGCCACCACCGTCGCACGTCCTTGTCGATGACCGGCACGAAGTTGACCGGCTTGCCCGGCGTCTTGCACAGCTGAACGAAGAACGGGACGTCAGCGGGGTGCAGCTTGATGTTCTCGGCGTCTGGATAGCGGCCCACCAGCGCGGCGATCGCCTGCTCCGGCTTCTCCAGCAGCGCAACGCCTTTGGGCGAATCTTCGAAGAGCGTCTCGATCGGCCCGAAGTCCTTCGGGTGCAGACGGGCCTCAGCGCGCTTGAGCATGTCAGCGAACCGGTCCCGCCACGTGTCGGCGAGCCAGGGACTGCCCGGCGACGCGGTGTCGGCGGTGCTGTCGCCGTCGCCGATGGCGAGATCGACATACCGCTGCAACCACTGCAGGTAGGTCATCTCACCGATCTCGCCGAAGTAAGGCTTGCAGGTGTTGGCCATCGCGGCGATGATCTCGTCGCGGCGCGCGGCGACGGCGTCGGCATCACCGGCCACCTCGTCGAGCAAGCGACCGCAACGCGATGCCGTGTTGTCGATCTCATGGATGTCGGCACCGAGCTGGCTGCGGCTGGAAGCCATGCCGCCCTGGGCTTTTCCGGCGCTGATCCAGTGGTCGGTGCCGCCGGTCTCCACGAGCATCCGCTTGACCGATGGAGATGTGGTGGCCTCCTTGGTCGCCATCGCGGCGGTGCCGACGAGGATTCCGTCGACGGGCATCAACGGGAAGCCGTATGCCTGTGCCCAATGACCGGAGAGGTATTCGGCCGACCGCTCCGGGGTGCCGATGCCGCCGCCGACGCACACCGTGATGTTCGACCGCGACCGAAGCTCGGAGTAGGTGGCCAGAAGGAGGTCGTCGAGGTCCTCCCAGGAGTGGTGGCCACCGGCGCGGCCACCCTCGATGTGCACGATGACCGGCTTGATCGGCACCTCGGCGGCGATCCGGATGACCGAACGGATCTGCTCGACGGTGCCCGGCTTGAACACCACATGGCTGATGCCGACCTCGTTCAGCTCGTCGATCAGCGCGACGGCCTCTTCCAGTTCCGGGATGCCGGCGCTGACCACGACGCCGTCGATCGGCGCGCCCGACTGCCGCGCCTTCTGCACCAGCCGCTTGCCGCCGACCTGAAGCTTCCACAGGTACGGGTCGAGGAACAGCGAGTTGAACTGAACGGCACGGCCCGGCTCGAGGAGTTGCGTCAGCTCCTTGATGCGGTTGTCGAAGATCTCCTCGGTGACCTGGCCGCCGCCGGCGAGCTCAGACCAGTGGCCCGCGTTGGCGGCAGCGGCGACGATCTTCGCGTCGACGGTGGTTGGGGTCATGCCGGCGAGGAGGATCGGCGACCGGCCAGTCAGCCGGGTGAACTTCGTCGACAGCTTGACCGAGCCGTCGGGCAGGCTGACAAGAGTGGGGGCGTAGCTGGACCACGGCTTGGCGACCTCGGGGACCGCGCCGACCGTGAACAGGTTTCGCTGACCGCCGCGGGTGGCGGCCGGCACGATGCCGACCCCCAGGCCGCGGATGACCGGTGCCGTGAGCCGGGTGAGGATGTCGCCGGGCCCCAGGTCCAGAATCCATCGAGCTCCAGCGTCGTTGATCGCGTTGATCTCGCCGACCCAATCGACGCGCCGCACCAGGATGGCCTCAGCCATCTCGCGGGCCAGCTCGACATCGATGCCGATGGCCGCAGCCCAGTTGCCGACCATGTCGATGGCGTCGGACAGCCGCGGGGTGTGGAAGCCGACCTCGACCTGAACCGGATCGAAGACGGGCGCGAAGACCGCACCGCCGCGAATCTTGCTCTTGCGCTCGGCTTCTTCCTTCTCAGCGATCTGCTGGCAGTAGAGCTCGAAGCGCGACAGCTGCTCAGGCGTTCCGGTGATGACCACGGAGCGCCTGCCGTTGCGAATCGACAGCACCGGCGGCAGCACGGTCCGGACATCCTGGGCGAACTCGTCGAGCAAGTCTGCGATGCGCTCGGGATCGGCGTTTGTCACCGACACCATGGGCGGGCGGTCACCGAGGACGGAGATCCCGCGGCGGCGGGCCACCAGGGTGCCCGCGGTGCCGATCAGCTGCGCCATCGCGAGCAGCTCCACATCCCTCTCGCCATTGGCCGCGAGCGCCTCGACCGCCAGCACGCCCTGCGAATGGCCTGCCACGGCCACGGGAGGTGTGGCCGCCAGATCCATGCCTTGGCGGCTCAGCGCACGCACCGCGGCGATCTGAGTGAGCAGCACGCCGGGCACCGACACCGCCGCCGACGTCAGGTGCTTGGCTTCGGGCACGGCCTCTTCGGCGGCCAGCGAGCGAACCCACTGCATCGGCTTGAAGCCGATCGGCCGTACGACGATCAGCTCACGTGCGATGGGTTCCAGCCGCAGCTCGGCTTCCCCGACCAGCGTCGCGAGGTCGGCCTCGATGCCGGCCGAGGACACCAGGTCCTCCAACGTTTCCAGCCAGGCGCTGCCCTGGCCCCCGAACGCGACGGCGTAGGGCTCGCCGGCAGTCAGACGATCGACGAGGGCATGGCTGGACAGCGACGCGCCGGAGTCCTCGTCGCGGCCGATAGACACTTCCCCTCGCTCCGCTGGGCTGCCCCAGTCGTGCTTCTCATTGATCGTCACGTCTCGTAATCTCCTCGCTCGGCGCTTCTGGCACGTCTCGCGTTCGTCTCGTCGTCTTCGGGCTGTCGTCTCGGTCGTGACCCGGCTCCCCTGCGGAGTCACACGTGATTCGTCGTCGAATCCGACTGGCTCGGACACGTCCTGCGGAGCGGACGGCCTGACGGCCTCGTCCGGGTAGGTCACGTCCGTCCCTCGGGCGCTCCAGCCGTACTAAGAGTGTCATAAGGACCAGGACGATTTTGGCGCCTGAAATGGTTACTGGCGAGTTCTACGCTCGGGTAACCACGCCTCGGGTAACGGTGTCTTCACGAACGGCCGGAGACTTCCAAGACAAACGTCCTGCATGGACGTGGTTACGCTCGAGTAAGAACAACAGCGCAGATCAAGGCATGACTGTTATCAAATCGTTACATAAAAATTTCGCGTACCGACCGGCCTCGGCTGAGTCGCTTCTAATGGGACAACGGAGCCAAATTTGTCTTGTGGACGGTGGCAGCCTACTCAACAAGTTTGCTGGCCATACTTACTGATCGGTAAGGTTTAGTCCCATTGCCCGAACCGCGGCTTGAGAACGTGGTTGATATCCACCCCGATGCCGCCGACGGAGCGCTTGTCGATCTCGACCTGGTGCAGGTGGGCCGCGGGATGGACGAAGCCCTTTGGCGAACCCCAGTTGTGCTGCCAGTAGAATGCGCCCAGGCCGTCCTGCAGTGCCCAGTCGATGGTCTTGGAGTTGGCGTAGACGCCCACCCGCTGATGCCCGAGGACCGACTCCCAGCCGCGCAGATACGGCGCAACTTGCTGCTTGTACTGCTCGTATGAGGGGTCGTCGTCGATCGAGGCGTAGATCGGGGCGCCGTAGGAGCCGCCCGCGGCGACGTGTAACTGCCATCCCCTTTTGGCGTGCGAGATGCCGGCGTTCTGACCGCCGAGCCAGTCCGCGCTGTCCTGCTTTCCGTACTGATAGCAAGACACGATCTTGAGGCCGTTCTGGTACAGGTCGCGGGCCTCGGGCAGCTGGATCGGCTTGCCCAGCATCCACTCGCCGCCGGGCCTTCGGTCGGAGACATAGCGGATAGCTCCGTGGGCGCCTGAAGCACGGATGTCGGCGGCAGGGATGACGCCCGCCGCGTAATCGAGCAGGACGCCGAGGGGTTCAGCCTGCGCGGGGACCGGTGGCACCAAGGATGCCGCGGCGAGCACCGTAGGGGCCGTAGCCGCGCACTTCAGCAGGTCCCGACGGGACATGAACACGAGCCACAGGATACGACAGAAACCTCATTATTCACTTCAATACCAGTGGTCACGCTGTTATCAACATTTGCGGCCGCCGCCCTCCCCAGCCCCTCGCGAACGCGGGAAGCTGGCCGACGGCCGCGGAGATCCGCGGTTGCTCACCGACGACGTCCGGGTCGTCTTCGGCCACGAAACGTGAACTGCGGAAACGGTAGCCTCCCGCGGCCCTGAAGAACGAAATCCGCGTTGAGGGTGCATCACCACCGCGGGATCCATACGATCTGGCAATGCCCTCGGGGATGGCCAGCGCCCAGCGCGCAGATCCCGCTGCCGCCGTTGACGATCCCCAGATCGATCTGGTCGGCGTACGCAAGGAGTTCGGCGAGCCCCGGCACCGCAAGATCATTGCCGTCGAAGACGTCGACCTCACCGTCGATAACGGAGAGCTCTTCGCGATCCTCGGGCCGTCCGGGTCGGGCAAGACCACCGTGCTGCGCATGATCGCCGGCTTCGAGCAACCGACGGCAGGCACGATCCGCCTCGGCGGCGTCGACGTCACCGGACTGCCTGCGCGCCGACGCGACGTGAACACCGTCTTCCAGGAATACGCCCTGTTCCCCCACATGACCGTCGCCCAGAACGTGGAGTACGGGCTCAAGGTCAAGGGTGTCGCACGCGAGGAACGGCGCAGACGGACCTCCGACGCGCTCGACATGGTCCGGTTGACCGGCGAGGCGTCCCGCAAGCCGGCGCAACTGTCGGGCGGTCAGCGGCAGCGAGTCGCGTTGGCGCGCGCGCTCGTCGGCCGCCCGCGGGTGCTGCTGCTCGACGAGCCACTCGGCGCACTGGATCTCAAGCTCCGCGAGCAGATGCAGATCGAGCTGAAGGAGATCCAGCGGGAAGTCGGCATCACCTTCGTCATCGTCACCCACGACCAGGATGAGGCGCTGACCCTGTGCGACCG
>LZSH01000557.1 GCA_001665255.1 Mycobacteriaceae bacterium 1482268.1
TCATCGCCGACCTGATCAATCCCGGTTGGATCGCGTTGACCCGCACTCCGAGATGAGCCAGCTCCTTGGCCGCGGCCTTCGTCAGGCCGACGATGCCCGCCTTGGCCGCCGAATAGTTCGTCTGGCCGACGAGGCCGACCTTGCCCGAAATCGACGACATGTTGACAATCGCACCGCGCTTGTTTTCCCGCATGATTGCAGCGGCTGCCTTGGTCCCGTTCCAGGTGCCCTTCAGATGGACCGCGATGACCTCATCGAACTGCTGCTCGGTCATTTTGCGCATGGTGGCGTCCCGGGTGATGCCCGCGTTGTTCACCATGATGTCGAGTCCGCCGAAGTGTTGCACCGCTGCGGTGACCAAGGCGTCGACCTCGTCGGACTTCGTCACATCGCATCGCACCGCCAAGGCGGAGTCGGGGCCGAGCTGTTTGGCCGCGGCCTCCGTCGCAGCGAGGTCGAGGTCACCGAGTACCACCCGCGCACCCTCGGCGATGAAGCGCTCAGCGATCGCATAGCCCAGGCCCTGCGCACCACCGGTGACTACGGCGGTCTGATCCGTCAGCATTGACACCTGATCACCAATCCTCCGCTGTTATGGGCCGCCAAGGGCCCCGGCAGAACCAGATCATATCTCATATATGATTGTCCAAGCCGCGCGGTACCCTCCCCGAAAAGGAGCATGTCTTCAATGAGCACCGCTGAAGTGAGCGACGACGATTTCCAGGAAATCCTCGCCCAGACACGCCATTTCGTCCGCAGCGTAGTTCTCCCGCGCGAACAGGAGATACTCGCCGATGACAAGGTGCCCGACGATCTGCGCGAGCAGGCCGCGAAGATGGGCCTGTTCGGCTACGCGATTCCCCAGGAGTGGGGCGGCCTCGGCCTGAACCTGGCCCAGGACGTCGAGATGGCGATGGAACTCGGCTACACCTCGCTGGCACTGCGGTCGATGTTCGGCACCAACAACGGCATCGCCGGGCAGGTGCTCGTGGGATTCGGCACCGACGAACAGAAGGCCGAATGGCTCGAGCGGCTGGCCACCGGCGAAGTGGCGTCCTTCGCGCTGACCGAACCCGGGGCGGGATCGAATCCGTCAGGCCTGCGCACGAAGGCGGTCCGTGAGGGCGACGACTGGATCATCAACGGCGACAAGCGTTTCATCACGAATGCACCCATCGCCGACCTCTTTGTCGTCTTCGCCCGCAGCCGGCCCGCCGATGACAACGGCCCAGGCATCGCGGTCTTTCTTGTGCCCGCCAACAACGCCGGAGTCCAGGTCGGCATCAAGGACGCCAAGATGGGTCAGGAAGGAGCGTGGACGGCAGACGTCAGCTTCACCGACGTCAGAGTTCCTGCCGGCGCGCTGATCGGCGGCAGCGAGGACATCGGCTACCGCGCGGCGATGACGTCGCTGGCCCGCGGACGGGTGCACATCGCCGCGCTGGCCGTCGGCATCGCCCAACGGGCACTCGACGAGTCCGTTTCCTACGCCGCGACAGCCACCCAGGGCGGCACACCGATCGGCAACTTCCAACTGGTCCAGGCCATGCTCGCCGACCAGCAGACGGGCGTGCTTGCCGGGCGCGCCCTCGTCCGCGACACCGCGCAACGCTGGCTCAGCGGCGAGGACCGTCGGATCGCACCGTCAGCGGCCAAGCTCTTCTGCACCGAAATGGCCGGGCGGGTAGCCGATCTCGCGGTCCAGGTGCACGGCGGCAGTGGTTACATGCGGGAAGTGCCGGTGGAACGGATCTATCGAGACGTGCGACTGCTGCGGCTCTACGAGGGGACCAGCGAAATCCAACGCTTGATCATCGGAGGCAACCTGGTGAAGGGTGCAAGTGCATGACGGCTCAGAAACTCAGCGGCAGGGTCGCATTCATCACCGGGGCAGCGCGCGGTCAGGGCCGCGCACACGCGGTGCGCCTGGCATCCGAAGGCGCCGACATCATCGCGGTCGACCTGGCGGACAAGCTGCCCGCCTGCGCTCCTTATCCCTCTGCGACACCGGAGGATTTGGACGAAACGGCCCGGCTGGTCGAGAAGACCGGACGCCGCGTCGTCACCGCTGTAACCGACACCCGCGACCTCGACGGCTTGCGCACCGCGGTCGACGACGGGATGGCCGAATTCGGCCGGCTCGACATAATCGTGGCCAACGCCGGCATCTCCGCCCCCGCAGCCTGGAATGAGATCACGCCCGAGGCCTTCAAGGACGTGATGGACATCAACGTCACGGGAACATGGAACACCGTGATGGCCGGCGCTCAAAAGATCATCGCCGGGGGCAACGGCGGATCGATCATCCTGATCGGCTCTGCGGCCGGAGTGAAGCTGCAGCCGTTCATGATTCACTACACCGCCAGCAAGCACGCCGTCACCGGCATGGCGCGAGCCTTCGCCGCCGAGCTCGGCAGGCACGCGATCCGCGTCAACAGCGTGCATCCGGGCCCCGTCGTCACCGAGATGGGTTCCGAGGAGATGGTCGCTGCGATCGCGAAGGCGGCCGAGTCCTACGGTAATCAGATCCTGATGAACATGCTGACGCCGTTCCTGCCGAGCTGGGTGGCCCAGCCCGAGGACATCGCCGCCGCGGTTTGCTGGCTGGCCAGCGACGACTCGAAGTTGGTGACGGCGCAAGAGATCTCGGTCGACCAGGGCTCGAGCAGATACTAGAACACGACGGTCTGGTTGCCATAGCGGATGATTCGGTCCTGACAGTGCCAGAGCACCGCGCGCGACAGCACCACCCTCTCGACGTCGGCGCCCAGCCGCGTCAAATCCTCCACCGAGTGCCGGTGGTCGACACGCACCACGTCCTGCTCGATGATCGGCCCGTCGTCTAGCTCCTCGGTGACGTAATGCGCCGTTGCCCCGACCAGCTTCACCCCGCGCTCTTTGGCCCGCCGATACGGTGCCGCACCGATGAACGCGGGCAAAAACGAGTGGTGGATGTTGATCAGTGGACAGCCGACGTCGACCAGGAAATCCTGCGTGAGGATCTGCATATATCGCGCCAGCACCACCAGATCGACGTTGCCGCGCAGGATATCCAGCTGGCGCCGTTCGGCTTCTGCCCGAATGTCCTTCGTCGAAGGGACATGGAGGAATGGCACGCCGAATGGCCGAACGTCATCGGCAAGATCAGGATGGTTGGAGATCACCATCGACACCGACATGTCTAACTCGCCTCGACGGTTGCGCCACAACAGATCCAATAGGCAGTGATCTTCCTTCGACGCGAGGATCCCCACGCGTTTCGGTTTGGCTGCTTCGGTCAGCCGGAAGTCCATATCGAAACGGCTGGCCACTTCCTCGGCGAATTCACGCTCCAGCGCATCGCGCGCGGCGGTCAAACCCGGCAGGTGGAAAATTGTGCGTTGCATGAAGGTCCCGCCGGACTGTTCGGTGGCATGCTGATCCAGCGAAACGATGTTGGCTCCGGATCGGGCCAGGAAGCTACTCACTGCGGCAACCAACCCGGGGCGGTCCGCGCACCGCAGCAGAAGGCGGCCGACGTCCTTGGGCGGCAAAGTCCCCGCACCATGCGAAGGGTGCTGGCCCGGGCTACCGTCGACGCCCTTCGCACTGGACATTCCTCAACACCCCTCCCATCGCCGGTGACTGGATCCGATCACCCTTCAGGGTCTCATTTCTGCTGGTGGCGAGTACCCGACTGCGCCGAAAACGCCAGAACGACCGCATCCCCGGCCGTAGGCCCTCGCTACCTCGTCGACGACGCGATCAGCTACGCCGATGGCCAGGATTGACGGCAACGTAAGCCACGTCGAACAGTTTCGTTGCGTCATTCGCCATACGAACACAAAATAGGTCTTCATCTGGGATTATTGACGTGCACGATAGTTGCCCAGCAATTCCCAGCCTTGGATCCCGCAAACAACCGAGCTGACCAAGGAAATCTTTGCCAGTCAAGATCGGTCGCTAGCTGGAATAACGGTCGGCAAAAGAGCAATACTCGATGCCTGGGTATTCGTATAGACCGCATGTGAATACCTGCCCGGTAACCGCGACTACATGCCGTTTTCTGGTCGCAGGTGCTTGAGACGATGGGACCAAAATGGCCGTTAATCAGCTAAGAGCCGACCGTCCGAATTTCGACTTTCCACTCGATCAGGGAATTGAGTGGTTCGATTCAGACACAGGATGCACGATCGTTGTCTCGACGCCGACCACCGACCCGGGCCTGTGGAGCGACTTCATCGACGGGGCAGCCCGCAGCTATCACAAACACGGCATCGAGAATGCGCTGGACATCGATTCGCTGGCCGATGAAGCAAATACTCAGCTGTTCCACGCCGTCGTGAGTGACGCTGGAGCGGTGATGGCCGGAATCCGGGCCAAGGGACCGTTGAAGTCCCCCGAGGAGTCCCATGCCCTCGTCGAATGGCAAAGCAGTCCCGGTCTGCACATGGCGCACAAAATGATCAGCGACCGGGTGCCGTTCGGCGTAGTGGAGATGAAGACTGCCTGGATTAGCGACAATCCGGGTCGAAGCCGCTTCCTCGCCAGCACGCTGGCACGGACGCCGTTTACCGCGATGGCGCTCCTCAACGCTCAATTCGTGCTGGCCACGGCCGGAGTCCACGTGCTCAATCGCTGGCGGACATCCGGCGGAGTGGTGGCCACGAAGGTTCCTGCGACGCCCTATCCCGACGACAGATACCGTACGAAGATGATGTGGTGGGATCGCGGTACCTTCACCAACCATGCCGACCCGGCGCAGGTTTCGAAGATCTTTAACGAGATGGCGATCCTCGCTCGTCAGCTTGACCACGTCAATGGTCGAGCATTGGGAAGCGGCCTGTGACATCAGTCGGCGGAGATGTTTGCAATGCACGCATTCTCAGCGAGCAGAATGTGCAGGACCGAAACCTGTTGGAAGATCTAAGAGCCAATCCGCGGATCGAGTTCATCGACCGGTGGCGGCAACAAGTCGAGACTGCGCGCGAACTTCGGCCAAGTCCAGAGATCTGCCCGACAATGAGCCCGACCTACTGGGCGTACTACCCGTGGCGACGCGCAGTGGTTTCCGTGCTGAGTGCGCACGATTTTCGCCGAGTGCGGTTGGACCGCAACAGAAACTTGATCACCGCGGACGAACAAGAGATTCTCGGCGCGCTCAGAATCGGAGTCATCGGTCTAAGTGCGGGGCACGCGGTCGCTTATACCATTGCCGCTCAAGGCATATGCGGTGAACTGCGGCTAGCCGACTTTGATCTGCTAGAGCTGACGAACTTGAATCGGGTTGCCGCCAGTGTGCTTGATATCGGACTGAACAAGGCGACCGTGGCAGCACGGCGTATCGCCGAACTCGATCCCTATCTTCCGGTGCGGGCGATCACTTCTGGTTTGACACCGGACAACGTCGATGAGTTCCTCGACGGATTGGACATAGTGGTCGAGGAATGCGACTCGCTCGATATGAAGGTGATCGTCCGTGAGGCCGCGCGTACGCGCGGTATCCCTGTGCTGATGGCGACCAGCGATCGCGGTCTGGTAGACGTCGAGCGGTTCGACATCGAGCGAGAGCGACCGATTCTGCATGGCCTGCTCGGCGATATCGACACCGCGAAGCTTTCGACTTTGGAGAGCCGAGACAAAGTTCCATACGTTCTGCGCATGCTCGATGCCGCGTGCCTGTCGGCGCGCGGTGCGGCATCCTTGGTTGAGGTCGGACATACCCTTTCCACCTGGCCGCAGCTGGCAGGCGACGTGACCCTGGGCGCGACCGCACTCGCGGAGACCATTCGGCGAATAGGCTTGGGCCACGAAGTTCCCTCCGGCCGGGTACGCGTCGACGTCGCATCGGCACTTGACCATCTCAGCGATCCAGCCCCGCCCGCGGTGGACTCTTCATCCCGACCGGAAGCTGCCGACGCGCCCGTGGAATCGTACGAAGACGAAGTCGAGGCCGATGTCGTCAGTCGAATGGCGGCCGCGGTGATTCGCGCACCCTCCGCCGGTAACGCCCAACCGTGGCACCTTGAAACAGAAGTGGATTCGATCACGATTCGACTTGCGCCGGAGCACACGTCGACTGTGGACATCGGATTCCGGGCCAGCGCGGTAGCGGTGGGGGCTGCGGCGTACAACGCCCGGGTGGCCGCGGCAGCCTGTGGCACACCGGGTTCGGTGGTGTTCACCAACGGCGACAGCGAGTCTCCGCTGTGTGCGGTCATCCGGCTGACCGGCGGTGACGATCACGGCCTGGCCCGGCTGTACCGGCCGATGCTGCTCCGGGAGACAAACCGACACCGAGGGAGGGCCGGGTCCATGGATGCCGAAACCCTCCGATTGCTGGAGTCAGCAGCTCGCCGCGAGGGTGCGCGGCTGCACCTCATCACCGAGCGACACGAGATTGACGAGGCGGCAGCGATTCTTGCGGCCGCCGATCGCATCCGCTTCCTCACCCCCCATCTGCACGAAGAGATGGTCGCTGAACTGCGGTGGCCCGGTGACGAGAATCCGGAATCGGGTATTGACGTTCGTAGCCTGGAACTCGACGTGGGGGATCTGGCCACGCTGGACATTCTCCGGCGGCCAGATGTGATGGCCTGCCTCGCGCAGTGGAATGCGGGCGTGGCCCTCGGCGACGATAGCCGCAAGCGGGTCATCGCCAGTTCTGCGCTGGCCGTGGTGACCGTGCAAGGTAGGGCATTGACCGACTACGCCCGCGGCGGGTCGGCGCTCGAGGCAATCTGGATCACCGGTGAAGAGCGAGGCTTCGCCGTGCAACCGGTTTCACCTTTGTTCCTATACGCCCACAGCCAAGAGGAACTGGGCCAACTGTCAGCCTCCTATGCGCCATCGCTACACCGGCTGCAGTGCGCATTCCGTGAACTGGCGGGAACGACGCCCGACGAGTCGCAGGTGATTATGCTCAAGTTCTGCGAAGCACCACCGGCATCGGTGCGTAGCCGTCGCCGAATGGGAGAATTGCGTGCCGAGTGACCTGGAGCTCGTCGTTACCGCCGTCGCGACCCGATTGATGGCCGCCGACGCAGCCAGCTCACCTCGAGTGAGTCAAGAGGTGCTGGCAGACCTCGTCGAGCATTTCGACCTCGATTTTAGCTTCCTGCGCTACAACGATCACACGATTCGCGCTTCGACGTTGATCGCGGAATGGCCGGTGCGGACCAACGTACCGGAACCGGACCCGATCGGCGTTGTGTATTTCGCCGACGCCGATCCGGTCTTCGCACTTGCGGAACACGCGAAGGAGATCCAGGTGCTCCGCCCGGAACCCGCTACCGAAGACTTCCGGCGCCTGATCGAGAAATCCAGCGGCATCCCCGCCAGCAGCATGGCCGCGGTTCCGCTGTTATCTGGAGAGATCACCACGGGCGTGCTCGGTTTCGTCAAGTACGGCGATCGCGAGTGGTTGCCTGACGAGCTCAACGCCGTTAAGGCAATCGCGTCCCTCTTTGCGCAGGTGCAGGCGCGTGTCGCCGCCGAGGACCAGCTCCGTTTCCTCGCCGAGCACGACGACCTGACGGGCCTCAACAACCGCCGCGCGCTGCTGGCTCACCTCGATCACCGATTGGCGCCCGGACAACCGGGCCCGGTATCAGCCCTTTTCCTTGACCTGGACCGGCTCAAGGCGATCAACGACTACCTGGGCCACACGGCGGGCGACTGGTTCATCCGCGTGTTCGCCAAACGGCTCCGCGAAGGCGCAGAAGGCGACAACCTGATCGCCCGACTTGGCGGCGATGAATTCGTCGTCGTGCCGGTGTCGCCGATGACTGCCGAGGACGCAGAGACGCTGGCCAATCGGCTGCAGGCGAAGCTGCGCGAGCGGGTCTCCATCGACGGTGAGATGCTCACTCGCACGGTGAGCATTGGCGTCGCACTCGGCGTCCCCGGCCGCGACATCACGTCGGATCTTCTGCGCCGGGCCGATCAGGCGCTCCTCGCCGCGAAGACCGCCGGCGGGAACAAGATCGCGGTGTTCTCCGATGAGATGTCGCTCAAGGGCGAGTTCCGCAACGACATCGAGCTGCATCTGCAGAGCGCAATCGAAAACGGCGCCCTCGTCCTGCACTACCTGCCCGAAGTCGACATGCGCACAGGCGAAATCGTGGCTTTCGAGGCGCTGGTGCGTTGGCAGCACCCCACGCGGGGGCTGCTCTCCCCCAATGCATTCATCGGGGTGGCTGAGTCGATCAACTTCGCTGGCGAACTGGGCCGCTGGGTGATGCGCGCCGCGTGCGCCGAGTTCAGCAGGTGGCGAGCCAAGGGCATCGGCGAAGACGCCATCCTGCGGCTGAACGTGTCACCGGTGCAGTTGGTGACCGAGGGATTCGTCCAGACGGTCGCGGACATCATCGAGGAGTTCGGCCTCGACGGCGGCTCGGTATGCCTCGAGATCACTGAGAGCGTGGTCGTTCAGGACATCGAAACCACCCGGATCACACTCGCCGGGCTCAAGGAGGTCGACGTTCAGATCGCCATCGACGACTTCGGAACCGGCTACAGCGTGCTGTCGCATCTGAAGTCGCTGCCGGTCGACACCCTCAAGATCGACAAGAGTTTCGTGCGCGACCTCGGGACCAACCCGGGCGATCTGGCGATCGTGCGCGCGGTCATCGCGCTCGCCGAATCCTTCGGTTTGGAATTGGTTGCCGAAGGTGTGGAGACCGAGGAGGCCGCACTGACCTTGCTGCGGCACGGGTGTCATCGTGCGCAGGGCTTTCTGCTGTCGCGCCCAGTCCCGGGCGACGCGATGGAGTCGCTGCTCGCCCAGCGGCGGATACCGGTGCAATTCTCCGCAGCCCAAGCTCACTGAGCGATTCCTTCACGCCCCGTCATCCCATTTCCCAGCAATTAGCCCGTGAATTGCCATTTACACTCAATATAGAGAAAGGCGTGCTTCGAATACACGCCCGCGCCCGGAAATAATTGCTGCTCTGGTTTACGGCAACAACATGCTCCTGCGTTTCAGTAACGGATTCCCCCCGGCGGACAATTCTGCCCTTTGCCAACCAAGAGGCCTCGCTTGGTCTTCGCCGTTGCAGTCCTGCCCCGCGGCAAGAGCGCCCTCCGATTACCTCGAGTTGAGTAACTAGGTTTACTATGTCCCTGTCGAGCAGAGGGGAATCCATGGACCTGCAGTGGTCGGAGGCTGACGCCGCCTTTCGCGACGAGGTGCGCAGCTTTCTCGAGGAGAAACTGACACCGGAGCTGCGCACGGCTGGCAGGCTCATGACGAGCGTGTACGCCGACCACGATGCGAGCATGCAATGGCAGCAGATCCTTCACGAACGCGGTTGGGCTGCGCCGGCGTGGCCCGTCGAGCACGGCGGCTGCGACTGGAGCCTTACCCAGCACTACATCTTCAGCCGGGAATCGACGCTGGCGGGTGCTCCTTCCTTGTCTCCCATGGGAATTCGAATGGTGGCCCACGCCATCATCGCGTTCGGCACCAACGCCCAGAAGGACTACTTCTTGCCGAGGATCCTCACCGGCGAGGTGTTCTTCTGTCAGGGCTACTCCGAACCCGAGGCCGGGTCGGACCTCGCGTCGCTGTCGATGTCGGCGGTGGACGACGGCGACGACCTGGTGTGCACCGGAAGCAAGATATGGACCACGCATGCGCGCGAAGCGAACTGGATGTTCGCCTTGGTGCGCACCTCTCGAGGGGCGAAGAGGCAGCAGGGCATCACCTTCGTCCTCATCGACATGACCTCACCGGGCATCCAGATCCGCCCGTTGGTGATGACGTCCGGCGAAGAGGTGCAGAACCAGGTCTTCTTCGACGAGGTTCGGGTGCCGAAGTCCAACGTGATCGGCACGATCGACGACGGCTGGACGGTGGCGAAGTACCTGCTGGAGTTCGAGCGGGGCGGCGGCGCGTCCTCGCCCGCCCTGCAGGTGATGGCCGAAGAGATCGCGACGGTGGCTGCCGACATGCCGGCCCCTGAGGGCGGACGCCTGATCGATGACCCGGCATTCGCGCGAAAGCTCGCCGACGCCCGGATCCGCACGGAAGTGCTCGAGATTCTCGAGTACCGAGTGCTGGCGGCGGTGTCCGAGGGCAAGAACCCCGGGACGGCGTCATCGATGCTCAAGGTGGTGGCCACCGAATTGAGCCAGACGCTGACCGAGATGGCGATGGAGGCCGCAGGTCCACAAGGACGGGCATATCAACCGCATGCCACCCGCCCCGGTGGTCCGGTGACCGAATTCGAGCCGCCTCCGGACGGGTACGTCACCGGCGAGCCGTGGCAGGCGGTAGCACCGCTGCGCTACTTCAATGATCGGGCCGGCTCAATCTATGCCGGCAGCAACGAAATTCAGCGCAATATCCTCGCCAAGGCAGCATTGGGGCTCTAGATGGACTTCAACCTGAGCAAGGAACAGGAACTGCTTCGGGACGGGCTGACGAAGTTCCTGTCAACCCGCTACGACCTCGAAAAGAGTCGCGCGGCCGCCAAGACCGGAGCCGGCTGGCAGCCCGATGTCTGGCGCGCCTTCGCCGATGAGCTGGGCATACTGGGCGCTACCCTGCCGGAAGACGCGGGTGGAATCGGCGGTGGGCCAGTCGAACTGATGGTCATCGCCGAAGCCCTCGGCCATGCACTGGTCATCGAGCCGTTCGTCGACACAGTCGTCGTGGCCGGCGGACTTCTGCAACGCGGCGGAGGCGACCTGGCCGCATCGCTGCTGGAGCAGATCGTGGCGGGCACCGCCGTCGTGGCGCTCGCGGCGGGCGAGCCTCATTCCGGCGAGCGTTGGGACAATGCCGCCACTACCGCGGAGCGCGACGGTGACGGCTGGATCCTCAACGGCCGCAAGAGCGTAGCGATGAGCGCGCCGTTGGCCGCCCACCTGTTGGTCACCGCGACCACACCCGAAGGTCTCTCGCTCTTCATCGTCGACGTGAAGTCCGCCGACGCCGGCCTCGCGCTCATCGGCTATCGAACTATCGACGACCGCCGCGCGGCTGATCTGGTACTCGACGGGCTGCGCGTGCCCGCGAGCGCGCTACTCGGCGAGGCCGGGCACGCATGGGCATCGATCGAGCAGGCGCGAGACGAAGGCGCCGCCGCGATTTGTTCGGAGGCGGTGGGGGGCATGCGAAAGGTGTTGGCCGACACCGTCGAATACTGTAAACAGCGTCAGCAGTTCGGCGTGCCCATCGGCAGTTTCCAAGTACTGCAGCACCGCATGGTCGACATGCACATCGAGCTCGAACAGGCTGTCGCCGCGGTGCTGCTTGCCGTATTGCATCTGGAGGATGAGCCCATCGTCCGCGCGCGCTCGGTGTCGGCGGCTAAGGCGACAGTGGGAAGAGCCGCCCGCTTCATCGGCCAGCAGGCCGTGCAGCTGCACGGCGGAATGGGCATGACCGAGGAACTGGCGATCGGCCACTACTTCAAGCGGCTCACGGCGATGCAGTACGAGTTCGGCACCACCGACCATCACATCAAGCGGTACGCGGAGCTGTCGCGGTCGAACTAGCGCCACAACCCCCCTTCGCGCCTTTCGTAGGGTGACGCTGTGGGCTTTCGTGGATGGCTGCTGTTCATCGCGATGAGCGTCGTCTGGGGCATTCCGTATCTGATGATCAAGCTCGCCGTGGAAGGCGTCTCGGTTCCCGTGCTGGTGTTTGCGCGGACCGCCGTCGGCGCAGCGGTGTTGCTGCCGCTCGCGCTGTCGAGCGCGATACCGGCGATGATCCGCGCACACTGGAAGGCGCTCCTTGGCTTCTCGTTCTTCGAGATCATCGCCGCATGGTTTCTGCTCTCGGACGCCGAACGTCATCTGACCAGTTCGATGACCGGCCTGCTGATCGCCGCCTCCCCGATCATCGCGGCTGTCCTCGACCGCTTCACTGGCGGTGAACGGCGCCTCGGGGTGCGGCGAATCACGGGTCTCGGTGTCGGGCTCGCCGGGGTGGCGGTGCTCGCGGGGCCCAATCTCGCTGGGGGCGCCGCCTGGCCGATGGCTGAGGTGCTGCTGGTAGCCACTTGCTACGCGATCGCTCCGTTGATCGCCGCACGGCATCTGTCGGATGTGCCCACGCTTCCGATGACGGCTGCGTGCCTCGGCTTCGCCGCCTTGGTATACGCCGCTCCCGCCACTGCGACCTGGCCGCGCGAGATGCCGTCCACGCGAGTGTTGTTGGCGCTGGCTGGATTAGCGATCATCTGCACGGCGCTGGGGTTCGTCGTGTTCTTCGCACTCATCCGCGAAGTCGGTGGTCCCCGCGCAATGGTCTTCACATACGTCAACCCTGCGGTGGCGCTGCTAGGCGGTGTGCTTGTGTTGAAGGAAGTGTTGACGGTGTGGAACGTGGCCGCGCTGGCACTGATCCTCGCCGGTTGCATCCTTGCGACACATCGGCCAGGCGAGCCGGGTTCGGATCCGCAATCCGACGAGCATGTCGCCAGGTAGTCACCACGCAACGACAAATCGCACCAGAAGCCTTGATTGCCGTTAGCTTGGTTATGTGGAAATCATCGGGTCAGCCTCGGCGCGCCGGCTGGACGACCGCGAGCCCGTCGGCGTCGAGATCCGACGTGCGATGCTGCGACACATGCTGATCGCCCGTGGCATCGACGAGGAGGCGGAGCGCTTGGAGAACCAAGGAGCGCTTGACCTGTGGCTGTCGTGCCGAGGTCAAGAGGCGGCACAAGTCGGCTCAGCGATGGCGATCGGGGACGAGGCGGTGATCTTTCCCAGCTATCGGGAACACGCGGTCGCGGTCGTACGCGGAATCGACGGTGTCTCCTTGGCCGCGCAGTGGGCAGGCCGCACGTTCTGCGGCTGGAATCCGCGTCACCACCGGTTCTTTCCCTACACCTTGGTGCTGGCCGCACAGACGCTCCACGCTGTGGGTTACGCCATCGGCCAACGCCTGCAGAACAGCGCCGAAACCGTGGCCGTCTACGTCGGTGACGGCGCGACCAGTGAAGGCGATATGTCGGAGGCCTTGAACCTCGCTGCAGTCGAGTCGGCTCAGGTGCTGTTCGTCTGCCAGAACAACGGATGGGCGATCTCGAAGCCCACCCATGAACAGATGCTGACCTCGATCGCCGATCGCGCCAACGGATTCGGCCTTCGATCGTGGTCTATTGCAGCCGACGACCCCGACGCCACTTACCTGAGTTGCCTTGAGGCGAGACGATACGTCGAAACCTCCCGATCGCCGGGCCTCATCGAGTTGCGCACCACCCGAATCGGCGGACACACCACCACCGACCCGCACACCAACTACCGGGCGCCCGAGGAACTCGCCGCGGCGGAGGCGGGCGATCCGGTTGCACGGTATCGCGAAAAGCTGCTTGGGGAAGGAGTTGTCGACGACGAATGGTTGCTCGTCCTCGACGACGAGGTGGACATGCTCCGCCGCGAACTGCTGGAAGTGTTCGCTAAGTGACCGCTACGGTACCGCGCTCCCTGGCCGAGTCACTCAACGACGCCCTATCGGAATTGATGGAAGGCGACGAGTCGATCGTGCTCATCGGTCAGGACATCGGCCGCCTCGGCGGCGTGTTCCGGGTGACAAAGGACCTTCAGGCGCGGTTCGGACACGCTCGCGTCCGCGACGCAGTCCTCGCCGAGTCGTCCATCGTGGGACAGGCGATCGGACTGTCGCTCAGCGGGCTAAAGCCGGTCTGCGAGATCCAGTTCGAAGGATTCATCTATCCAGCAATGAACCAGATCGTGACCCAGGCCGCGAGAATCACAACGCGCTGGAACGGCAACATCTCGCTCAATCTCGTGATCCGGGTCCCCATCGGCGGGGGCATCCGTGCCGTCGAGCACCACAGCGAGTCCAACGAGGCGTATTTCGCGCATACACCGGGCCTGCATGTCGCCTTCCCTTCCAACCCCGTGGATGCCGAACAGGTGCTGAAGTTCTCGATTTCTTTGGGTTCACCGGTGATCTTCTTCGAGCCGAAACGGTTGTACTGGAAGCGACGCCAGCAACCGCGTGAATTCTGTGAGCTGGCATCGCCGTTGAGCGCGCGCACCGTGCGGCGCGGCTCCGACATCACCGTCGTAGGGTTCGGCGCCGTGCTCGAGGAAGTGCTCGCGGCGGCCCATCAGCTCTCCTCGGTGATCGACGTTGAGGTCGTAGATCTGCGCTGGCTCGCCCCCATGGATACCGAGACGGTGCTGCGCTCGGTCGCTCACACCGGTCGACTTCTGGTTGTGCACGAGGCCGTCGGCTTCGGCGGCGTCGGCGCCGAAGTTGTTGCGACGGTTGCCGAGCACGGGTCGCACCATCTGAGGTCGCCGATGCGGCGGCTGGCGGCCCCGCGGCAGTTGTACCCCCCTGCCGACTACGAAAAGCATTACCTGATAGGCATACCCGAGATCGTCGATGCGATCGAGGAGATGTGCGCATGAGCAGTCCCATTGACATCCTGGTACCCGACTTCGGCCATGGACTGACGGACGCTCTTGTCGTGGAGTGGCTGGTGTCGGCCGGGGCGACCGTAGAACGCGGCGACGTCATCGCCGTGTTGGAGACCGACAAGAGCAGTGTCGATCTCCTGGCCGAGAGGCCGGGCACAATCGTGGAGATCGTCGTCCCTGCCCGCTCGATCACCACCTCGGGTGCCGTCCTCTACAAGCTCGACGAGCGACAATGAAAGGCGAAACACTATGGCCCCCATAGAAGACCGGATGAACTCGATCATCCTGTCGGCCATCCGCAAGCGAACCCCGACGGCGGGGGTCGACGACTTCGACAAACCAATCTATGACCTGGATATGGACTCACTCGATGTCGTCGACCTCAGCCAGGCGCTGGAAAAGGAATTCGGCGTCGAGGCAGACCTGGACCGCGTCGCCGACTGCGAAACGCCCTCCGACATCGGTACCTACTTCCGCAAACTGATCGGCAGTCCATGAACCGGGGCGTCATCGATATCGCGACGGCAACGCCCGGAAAGCACATCGACAACAGCCAATTCGATTCCATCGGCCTGACCGATGAGTGGATCCGGCGACGGACCGGGGTGGCCGCACGGTGGTGGATGGACCCTGACATTCCGCTCGAGGATGTCGCCTCGGCAGTCTGTGCGCCGTTGGTCGAACGCCACCGTCACCGCCTGAAGTTCACCGCCCTCGTCGTGGTCAGCTGCTCCACCGGCGGAAAGGTTCCCGGTATCGCACAACGGGTCGCGACACAGTCGGGGCTACCGACCGACGTCTTGGCCTTCGACGTGAACGCCGCCTGCAGCGGATTCGTCTACGGCTTGATTACCGGGCTGGCGTTATGCAGACCGGGCGAAGCGGTGATCGTCTGCGCCGTCGAGGCGATGTCGCGCCTGATTGACAAATCCGACCGCAACACCGGCTGCCTGTTCGGCGACGGGGTGGGTGCGGTCGTTGTGGAGGCGCGGCCGGATTTCCGCGAGCACACCTGGCATGCCGGCTGTGACGGCGGTCGTGTGGACCTGATGCGGGGCGAAATCGGCGGCGGCATCCAGCTGGATGGAATGCAGGTATACGACCGGGCAGTGCGCACGATGTCGGAGACGCTGGATCGTCTGCACGACAACGGCATCAAGCCGAGCGTGGTGGTCGGCCATCAGGCCAACTCCCGAATTCTGCAGAAGATCCGAGAACAGGTCGACGCCGGCGATGCGGTCTTCGTCGACAGCGTAGAACAATTCGGCAACACCTCGGCGGCGTCGATACCGTTGGCACTCGGCACATGTGTCGCCGACCAGTCAGTACCGGTATCGGGCCGAATGACGTTGGTGGCCTACGGTGCCGGCGAAGCCTGGGGCGGGGTGTCCGTCGATTACGACCTCACCGAGACCATGGCGCGTCACGGGTCGTGACGAGGGTTGTCTTGATAACCGGCGCCTCCCGCGGTGTCGGCGCCGAGGTCGCGGCGCGACTCGCCGACTCCCGCCACCACGTCGTGGTGCACTACCGGGAGAAGACGAAAAGAGCTGCCGGCGTCGTGGAGACTGTTCGGGCGCGCGGCGGCAGCGCCGACGCCGTCGGTGCCGATGTCACCGACGAGCACGCGACGAGGTCGATGCTCGACGCCATCAAGGGTCAGCTGGGTGAGCTGGACGTGTTGGTGCTCAACGCATCCGGCGGTTTGGAGCCGGGCGCTGATCCCGACTATCCGATGCGGCTCAACCGCGATGCGCAGGTCGGACTGGCTCGCCTCGCTCTTCCCTTGATGTCATCGGGCGGACGAATCGTATTCGTCACCAGCCATCTCGCGCATTTCTGCGGTCGCAAGCCGGTGCCCCGAGACTATCTTCCGATCGCGGAGAGCAAGCACGCCGGTGAAAAAGCGTTGCGCGACATGATTCCGGCGTTCGAGGCCGCGGGCCTCACCTTCGTCGTCGTGTCCGGCGACATGCTCGAAGGAAGCACCATGGTGCGCCTGTTCGAGCGACGCGATCGCGCGGCTATCGCTGCACGCAGGCAAGCGAGTGGCGGACTGCCGACGGCGGCGGAGTTCGCGGACGCGATCGTCTGCGCCACATACGAGCCGCACGCCAACGGCGACACGGTCTACGTCGGTGGCCCGGACTACTTGTCCTAGCACGGACTGACCGCGCCACCGTTACGCGAGTTCTGCATGCGGATCGCTGTGATCCGGCGGTCGCGACCATCGCGAGCAATTCGACGGCGGGCTTGTCACCTGATCGGCCGGGCGTGACGATGTAGCGATGCCGCCTGTCAAGCGTGTCCTGGTTCTCGGGTCCGGTTTCGCCGGGCTGTGGGCCGCACTCGGTGCGGCGCGGCGACTCGGGGAGCTCGGCGGCACCCACGGCGGCGTCGCCATCGCTGTCATCAGTTCGCAGCCCTACCACGATATCCGGGTGCGCAACTACGAAAACGATCTCACCGCGTGCCGAATCCCGTTGCAGCAGTTGCTCGATCCGGTGGGCATCGAGCACATCACCGCAGACGTCACAGCGATAGATGCCGCGCAGGCGACGGTGACAACGGCGGACGGGACGACGTTTGACTACGACCGCCTCGTTCTCGCCGTCGGCAGCACCGTGGTCAGGCCGGACATACCGGGCCTCGCCGAGTTCGGTTTCGACGTGGACACCTACGACGGCGCGGTGAAGCTGCAGAAGCACATTCACGACCTGGCACACCGCGCGGCAGACCCGGCGACCGCGACGGCCGTCGTCGTCGGCGCGGGCCTTACCGGTATCGAGACGGCCTGTGAGCTGCCCACCATGCTGTCGGATGCGTTGGGTCCAGCCAGCCCGGCGCAGGTGATCCTCGTCGACCGCAACCCGCACGTCGGATCGGACATGGGAGAGTCAGCCCGGCCCGTCATCGAGGAAGCGTTGGCCACCAACGGAGTACACACCATCACCGGCGCGGGTGTCGTATCCGTCGATGCGAGAAGCGTGACATTGTCGACCGGCGAGGTCATCGCCGCTGCGACCCTCGTGTGGTGTGCCGGGATGCGGGCCAGCTCGCTGACCGCACAGTTCGGCGTTCCCTGCGACCGCTTCGGTCGATTGTTCGTCGACGATTATCTGCGCGTCGAGGGAGTCGACGGCGTGTTCGCCGCGGGAGATGTCGCGGCGGCGAAGATGGACGACGCACACCTGTCGGTGATGTCCTGTCAGCACGGCAGGCCCATGGGCCGGTATGCCGGCTTTAACGTGATCGGAGATCTACTGGGCGCGCCGATGTTGTCGCTGCGGATTCCCTGGTATGTCACCGTGCTCGACCTCGGTCCTGCAGGTGCGGTGTACACCGAGGGCTGGGACCGCAGGGTCGTCAGCCGCGGCGCGAAAGCCAAGGCGACCAAGCGGGTGATCAACGGGGAGCGCATCTATCCCCCACTCAACGGCGACCGTGCCGCACTGCTCGCCGCAGCAGCACCCGACCTGCAGGCGCCACCCGCGTACGGGCAGTGACCCGCCCAGTTCGCTTAAGCAGAATGCGCAAAAGGCGAAGATCGGCTGTTAGCGCCGCTTGTGAGCACAAGCGAGCCGCACGGTAACAAACTCCCTAATTTCGGGTTCAGCGGTGCGACAAGCGCACCGGAACATCGAAACCAAGGAGTACGAAATGAGCACTTTCCCTTCAGAAGTCCCATCGAATCAGGGCCGTGACTGGACCAAGACCCAGGCCGCTCCATGGCGGACCCCGGCGCCCGACGTTCCGACCATGGGTGCCTTCTTTCCCCCGACGCAGGCACGCCCCGCAGAGCCCTTGCCGCCATCGCGGCAGGCCTACGGCCCAGGCTACGGCTCGCCTTACTTGCCGGACCTGGCGTGGGCGGCCGAGCAGCCCGAGTTCTCGATGCCGGCGGGCTATGCATCGCCGCAGCCGTGGTACACCCGCCCCAAGGTCGTCGGTTTCGCCGCCGCCGGGCTGGCCGAAGCCGCGGCGGCCGGGCTGTTCGGAGCGCTGCACAGCTCATCGTCCAGCACGCCGGTCAACACGGCCGCCCAAAGCTCACCCGCGCCGGCGCCTGCACCCACGCCCGCACCGGCACCCGCGGTGGCCGCCCCGGCTGCATCGCTGCGGCCCAGTTACAGGCCGATGTCGCATTCCGCCTCCGGCGGCGGATACTCAGCGCCGAGCAGCCATCAAGCGATGCCCGCGACACCGCCTCCACCCGCCGCTCCGCAGGGACAGCCCGGCGGCGACGACCGTGACGGCAGCTCCAATCACGACAGCGGGTCGGATCCGTCGCATTGGAACGACAGCGGCAACTACTGGTGGACGCACTGGGGCAACCACGACAATCGCTGGCGCTGGAATGGGGACCATGACCACGACAGCCGCTGGCGCAGCGATCGCAGCGACTCGTCACACGATTCGAGCAGCGACAGCCGGAATTCGCAGTGAGCGAAAGCCCGCGAGGTGCCGGCCTCCTGACAGGAGGCCGGCACCTCGTCGTCATCGCGTCCGCGGAGGCGGCTTGACGATCGCAACGAATTCCTGTTCGGGCCGCCCTGTGGTGCCGTAGCGCAGCTGAATCTTCACCTCACCCGAATTGGCCAGCGTGGACAGATACCGCTGCGCGGTCGCACGCGACACGCCGATCTCCGCAGAGACCTCCGCGGACGACATCGGCTGGCCCGAGGAGTGAAGGGCCTGCAGCACAAGGTTCTTCGTCGGCGAAGGGACAGCCGTCGGTGACTGTGCGGGTGTGATCCGCGGACGCAGCGCGTCCAGTGCCGCGTCCACCTCGCCTGCACCGAGATTGGTTCCCGACAAGATCTTGCGATAGCGGGCGTAGCCGGACAGCCTGGCGGCAAGGTCCGCGGGCGCGAACGGCTTGACGAGATAGCTCAGCGCCCCCGCGGCGATGGCGGCGCGAATTGTCGGAGCGTCGGTCGCCGCGCTCAAAACCATGCTGTCGCAACGCAACCCTCGAACGAAGTCGACGCCCGAGCCGTCGGGCAGATAGACATCGACCAGCGCGAGGTCGACGGGATCGGCCTTCTGCGCGGCCGCCAGCGTTGTCGCCGTCGTCGTCACCGTGAAGCCCGGTAGGGCGTTGACGATGCCCGCGTGCATGTTGGCGACGCGAAAGTCGTCGTCGACCACAAGCACCTTCAGTTCTGTGCCGCCCATTGAGCTTCCTCCTCCACCATCACACCCGGCAGTCGGGCAATGAATTCCGCGCCGCACAACTCGGTCCCCGGATTGCCCGGACTCGACAGCCGGACATCGCCACCGAGTGCACGGCTTATCTGCCGACACAGCGCCATCCCGATACCACGCCCGCCCGGTATTCCCGAGTCCGGCTTCGTTGACTTGCCCTCGGTGAACACATGCTCGACGAAGTCCGGTGCGACACCATCTCCGCTGTCGGCCACCGTGATGTGCAGAGTTGAATCATCTTGCAGCAGCTCGACTTCCACCATCTTATGCTCGGAAACGCCGGTACGCGCAGCGTCGATGGCGTTGTCGAGCATGTTGCCCAACACGGTTGTCACATCGACGGGCAGCGCGAGCCTGCCGGAAACCCAGGTGTTCTCCCCGATCGTCAGCGTCACACCCGCTTCCCTGGCCGACGCCGCCTTGGCGGCCAGGAAAGCCTGCAGAAACGCGTCGCGGATGGCGTCGATGCCCGGCAGTGCCGAACCGAGCGGACCAGACCCGAGCAACTCCTCCACGTAGGACGCGGCATCGTCGACATGGCCGCTGTGCAGTAGCCCGTTGAGCAGATGCAGACGGTTGGCGAACTCGTGGCGTTGTGCGCGCAGTACCGTGCTCATCAGCTGGGAACCGTGCTGGTCGTTCGCGATCGCACCGACATCGAATCGCTGACCCGTCAACTGGATGCCGTCCA
>LZSH01000558.1 GCA_001665255.1 Mycobacteriaceae bacterium 1482268.1
GTCGTCCACGCTTCGACGGTGCCGGCGCCGGACCACTGCGCGTCGGCCGTTCTGGTCGGCTCGGCGTCAACGGCGGCCTGCACGTCTTCCCAACGGAATTCGTGCTTCGGCGGCTCGGATCCGTACACGCCGAAGCTGTGCTTGGTGAGGTAGCCGCCGTTGGCGGTGATCAGGCCGACCCGGCCGACGTTGCCCGCCAACCGTTCTGCCATGGTCGCGATCGAGTGCGTCACGTAGTTGTTCCAGGGACCACCCGCGAACGTCAGGCCTCCGGTGACGGTCAACGGTCGGTCCGCATCGCCCATCGCCAAGCCCAACTCGGTGGCCGCCACCTGAACCGCCGACGGGAAACAGGAGTACACGTCGACGAGATCGATGTCGTCGATGCCGGCTTCGGCCAGTTCCAGCACCCGTCGACCACCGATTCTGATCGCGGGCGACCCGCTGAGCTCCCAGCGTTCGCCAATCGCGTAAGTATCGTGTGAATCGGTGCCCGCATGCGGGAAAACCCAACGCTCCGAGGGGATCTGGAGCCGGGTTGCCTTCTCCGCCGAGGCGACGATGATCGCCGCACCCTGATCGACCATGTTGTTGGAGTTCATCAGCTTGGTGTAGGGCCAGCTGATCATCCGGTTGCCCTCGTTCGGTTGCCAGATCTGCTCGGCGGTCAGCGGTGTACGGCTCCACGCGTGCGGATTGTCTTGTGCGACAGCGCTGAATTGCGACCAGAGTTCACCGATGCGTTCGCGATGGTGCTGCGGTGACTCCCCTGCCTTGATTCGCAGCGCCTGCTCGAACAGCGGGTAGACGTAGGCGGGCCGGTCGAGGTCGATGCGAAGTTCCGCGGGCCCCACCATCGGCAGGTGCTCGTTGGCGCCCTCGGCGAACGGCACGGACTCATCCTGACTGGTCCACTGCGGCTTCTGGCCGCGATTGCGCAATCGCGTTCGGGTGCGGAATGTTTCGGCACCGGCGATCAGCACGACGTCGGCGCGGCCATCCTGGATGTCCAGGCATGCCTGATTCACCAGGGTCTGCGGCACGTTGCCGCCCACACCCGTGTACCGGGTGGACGCATTATCGGTCCCGATGCGTTGTGCGAGAAGAAGTCCGGGATCGCGGTAGCGCCACGACAGGATGTTGACGATGCGTACGGAGTCGACGGCCTGCAGCACGCGCGGATCGGCGGCGGCGCGCGCGGCGGCCACCATCAGGTCGATCGGTTCGACGTCGGGATTCTCGTCGAATTGGTTGGTCTGGCCGTAGCCGATCAGCACCGGCGTGCGCGGGCTCGTCATGAGCGTGTCTTGGATGCGTAGTCGGAGGCGGGCGAGGTGAACAACACGCCGTCGGCGATCAGCCGGTCGATCTCCTCGGTGTCAAGGGACAGCAGCTTGTGGCAGATCTCGCGGGTGTGCTCGCCCGGCATTGGCGCGGGCCGCAACTCAGCCCGCGGGATGTGGGAAAACCGTGCGGGGCTGGTCTCTGTCGGCATCGGGTGGTCGAACAGGGGATGCACCATGTCGGTGAACGACTTCCTATGCACCAGAACGGGATCGGCCAGCACGTCGACCGCACGGTTCATCGGCGCCGCGGGAACACCGGACCGCTGCAGGGTTTCGGTGACGGTGTTCTTGTCCAACCGCGATGTCCATGCCTGCACCGCGTCCACGAGGTCGGCGTGCTCAGACGGCAGATCCGGTACACCCATCGCGCGGGCCAGCGCGCGCCGGTCCGATTCGGTTCGCAGCGATATCACGCACCATTCGTCCTCCCCCGCGCATGCGTACACCCCATGGCGGACAGAACCTGGGTCGACGGGCAGGCCGGCGGCTGCGGCGGCGTCGGTGACATAGCTGACCGCGAGCTGGTTGACGGCGCATTCTGCCTGGGAAACATGA
>LZSH01000559.1 GCA_001665255.1 Mycobacteriaceae bacterium 1482268.1
GTCCGCATTCAGATCCCGAGTCAGCGTACGAGCGTCAGCCGCACCACCAGCTCCGCCTGAACGACACAAAACGCCACAATCGCGGTCCACCACAATGGTGAACGGCACATCGTTAACAGCGCATCTTTCGGAGCGTCGTGGATGGCGGCGCCGGCGGTAGCTGCGATAGGCGTTAGAAGAAGGACGGCCGGAAGGTGGTATTTCGGCACGGCGAAGGCCAACAGGTACGGCAGCATGAGCGCGGCCACGAACCCGATGATAAAGATCCAGTGCTTGCGCGATTCTCGAGACGCAAGGAATGGAGCGGTGATGACAAGCAGCATGAAGAACGTATAGAAGCCACCTTCGACTGCCAATAGCGGTAAGACAGCGGCATCGGCAAGTCCGTAGGCGTGCTGGATACCACGCGCAGCGGTGTAGTCCATACCCCAGAACACTCGCGCCCGGTTAGTGACTCGGTAGAGGGTCCGGATTGGGTGCCGCAACATGTAGTCGACGGCGGCACGCCGCATCGTCTCCCTTTCCTCCTGGGTGGCTTGATAAGTGCGCCCATGCGGCAGGAATGTCCGCAAGTAGGCGTTCTCCTCTGCTGAAAGCTCTTCCCATGGGCGCTGTCCGAATTCGCCCGTCCTGTAGTCCGGCGTGTGCGGCGTATTACCGACAAACAGGTTGAATTCGTTGTTGGTAGATATTGTCCAGCCCTGACCATGCCGGGCGTTGTGAGCCGTAACGGGATAGGCCGAAACGGCGAGCACCACGATCGTGATCGCAGACGCGCAAGCTAAGACCGCAAAGGAGATGCGTCGGCGCTTCCACAAGATCATCCCGCCGATTCCCAGCATGACGAGTACCGCCATTGATGCCGGGCGCGTCAACGCCGCGCCGGCGAGACACACCGCAACACCCAACCACCTACGCCAAGACCACCGCTGTGAATTCCGAACCGTGAGCCCGACGGCCACGCCCAGGAAGATTGCAGTCAGGGGCTCGGAGTTCAGCTGTGTCGCCGACAGCACGGAATGGGGATAGACGGCCAAGAGCACTGCCCCGATGAAAGTTGCCTTGCCCCATCCCATCACGACGTAGCAGAACCAGATGCCGACGATTAAAAATCCGGACGTCAACGCGGTACCGAGCAAGTGATCTGTCCATGTTGACTGTCCGAACACGGCATAGACCGGCACGGCCAGCAACGACGTCCCGGGTGGGAAGTAGAAGTGGCCGACGGTACCGTCAAGTATCTGAAGCGCCTGACGCGAGTAGTTCGGCCCGTCCTCCACCTGGGGCATTCCAGGAATCAAGCCGAACGCCACGATGATTCGAAGTATGACGCCGAGACCGGCGACGAATACCGTGCGCCTGAACCAAGTCTGCGCCCCGGCGCACGGAATCACGAGCACCGTACCGGTCGTTGCTCGCTCCCGCTTCTGTTCTTTCTCCCGGCTGCCCGGTGGCGTCCTGGGTCCGTACGCCGACATCGCACCACCGAGCTGACCGCGGTTACCCCGATACCGATGACTACTGCGAGCACTATCGAAAGCTTTGGGAAGGCGTTGCCGGAACTCTCTTCGCTATCACCAAGCGGAATCAGGGTGTATGCGACGTCTGTGCCAAAATCTGACAATCGCGACTGAGCCTGTTGGATAGCGGTGGATAACCCGTTGCGAGCCGCAGCTAAGTTGCGGTCAGTGACGTTGATGGTGATCACCCCGCGAACCTCATCGGGGACGATCCTCACCTCAGTCGGAGCGCGGCTGGCCATCATTGCGGCGTAGGTGGGTATGAAGACGCTTCGATTGCGAATGGCAAGGGCGTAACTATATCGCCACGAGTAGTTGTCCACCATCCTCTCGGCGGGAAGCAACGTGACCCTTTGACTTGCCGTATAGACCTTGCTACTGGTTGCTGCGAGAACAATGAAGGCCGCCGCAATTCCTAAGCAGGCAGCGAGGACCAGATGTGCCATCTGTCGCAGCGTTGCGATCGGTCGATAGACGTCCCGATCAGCCGCGAAAGCCAGCGCTCCCGCCATCGCCAATACGATTGAGAACGTTCGGAAGTAGGTCAGGTGCAGGAAGACGCTTGCGGTTGACCATCCGATGATCGCAGCAAGGACCGCCGCGACTAGGTACCGATCCGTTTCCGTCTCTTTCATTCGAGCCGCGTGACGTGCGGTGAACCACGCACAGCCGCCAACAAAGATCACCCAGCCCAGCAGCCCGACGATTCCAGCCTGACCAGCGAGCTGTACATAGAGGTTGTGCGGCGCAACGGGTCCTTCTTGAAATTCCAGGTAAGCCGTGCGAACGATGCCGCCGTAATTCGGTATCTCCGAGGTGTAGACACCTGGGCCAAAGCCGAAAATCGGCCGATCCTTGAACATCGCCCACGAAATCTCTTGCGCAACCAAGCGGGCCGTAACCGATTGGTCGACCGCGCGATACGGGTTTGAGCTCGACAGGTCGAGGATCACATCGACGAGCCGGTTTCCAATGCCGGGGAGAAGCAATAATCCAGCCATCAACGGCAGGCTCATGACGCCTCGGCGGCGCGCTGTCGGTCCGCTCACCATGATCCAGACCAGGAAAACAACAGCCGTGGCGATGAACGTGCCACGGGACTGCGCCATGTAGACGCCGACGATGAGACTCATCAACGATGCCAGCCAACCCAGCGCTGCCGCTCTGCGGTCGCTTCGAAAAGCCCGCACGGCCAGTGCCGCGGCCAACGGCAGGCCGAGCACCAGATTGCGCCCCCAGTAATTCGGGTCGAATGTGGTACCCCCGTACCTAGGTGTTTTCAGATACCCCTGGGATTGCGCGATCTCCGCGAAGCCGCCGAATGTAGCCGTACCTCCGAAGCCGACCTGATTGATGAGAGAGAGCAGACACAGCACCGCCAACGGGACGACGATAGCGGCGGCCACCGCCCATGGCTTCCCGGTCACCTGAAGGAGGAGGAGTGCGATCACAAAAAAGATGCAGTCCCCAATGACGGCTCGAACTTGGGTCGTCGAGGCATCGACGTTTTGGCTACCGAGTGCAGCCAGCAGTTGGGTGACCACGTAAGTGCCGACGAGCCCTATGCACACTAATGTGCCGCGGTTCAGTCGCCGTTGGTTCGCTGGGTCGCGCATCGCAAGAAGCCAAGCCAGCAGGGCGAAAGCGGTTGGTAGGTGGACCAGGAGAACAGCCGCCCTACCTCCGACCACTTCCGCGACGTTCGATACTTGAATCACGACCGCGGCAAGCAGCATCACCAGTGGCCGGCGGACCGCATACCAGATGCCGGCCACCAACAAAGGTGTGCCGACAGCGATGACGGTTCCCTTGACGCCAAGGACCGCACAAGCGACCGACGCACCGATGCCGCCAACAACGAGTAAGCCGCCGAGTGTTTCCCTCGTAATGAATGCGACGTCCCTCATCGCGAGGGTGTCTCGGCCGTTGGCTGATCCGAAGTCTGTCTGGTGTCCGGTTCTTGTGTCTGCTGTGAGTCCACGACATCTGACGGCTCCTGCTGCAAATGCTTGCGGTGGCGCGCATTCCGTGTCTGTGCCGAGCGGCTGACGAGTAATCCGGCGCCTGCGCCGGCCAGAAGCCCGCCTATGCCAAGTGCCCCGATCATCTGAATGGGCTTGGGACTCATGCGCTGCGCGCTGCCATCCGGGGATTCGATCAGCCGCAGTACGAAAGGTCCTGAGACCGCGGAGGCCATTTCGAGCGCATTGTCGAGCACCGAATGAAGCGCTCGCTCGGCGGCCTGCGCCGAATCTGCTTGCACTGAAACAGTTATCAGCGTCGTCTCCGGTATAGCCCCCGCCGTGACCGTCAGTGCGGACTTGGGCACACCTGCAGCAGTTGCCGCGGAATCAAGCCACCGCTTGTTCGCAATGACGATTGCGGCAGACCGGGTCGGCTGCCCCCCGTTCAGCACTTCCCAGTAACCGGCCGCTTCCACAACCGGGACTTCGGGACCGGGAAGCATGGCCAGCGTGGCCCTCGCCACGTAATGGTGCTGACGGTTGTCGTACGCGTAGGCCGCGAAGACACCGGCTGCAAGTCCTAGCACTGCGAGTACCGCCACGATCGGCCAGGTTCGCGACAGGAGCGCTGTCTTCATTGCGGTTTCCTTTCGGAATTCAGCACCGACGGGACGCGACCGTGCCCAGTCGCCTTAGTGATTCTTACGGCTGCCATTCTTCGAGCTTGCGACAATGGGCTAAAAGGACGATGGCAAGACGGCTGCCGCCCGAAGAAATAAGAATCATATTGACCGTTGATGGGACTTGTCGGAATCTCACTGCCCCACTATCTGAGTGACCGACGCCTGTAGCCGCGCCCCTGGCGGACCCTCGATCGGCACGTTCTCAAGCACCCTGGCCTGGCCCCCTTGGACGGTGAAGTCACCAGTCTGCGGCTGGTGCCCCCCGGTGACCTGGTAGATCACCTTGATCTCGTTTTCGGGCAACGGGTGAAGGCCGAGGTACTTCGGCTCGACGCGGTATTTGTAGACACACCCCGCGGGAACCGAGCATGTCTGTTCGGTCACAACGACGCCGAGCTGGAACTCTGCCGGTGTGGGCAGCTGTGGTCGCGGTGGCGGCGGCGGAGAAGGCTGCGCCGCGACGGGTGTTTGCGGCTTGGCGGTGAGCACCGCGATGGTTATCCCCAGACCGGCGACTACGACTGCGAGCACAGCCACCGCTGCGACCAGGCGACGGGCGTTCATCGGCGCTCCATAGCCTCAGCCTGCCGCACCGCCTTTTGCCGGGTTTCCCTTTTCGTCCCAGTTCGCCGCAACCTTCTTGCTGGGTTGAACCCGAGGCGGTTCGCCGGGCATCTTCGGGTAGTTCGGCGGATACGGCAGATCCCCCAGCCCGCGATCATCGTCCGCCTTGGCCATGTCCAGCAGCGGGTCGATCGACTGGGAGACGGCGTCAAGCTCAGCCATGGCGTCGCCGCGTTTCTTCACCAGGTCGGGCACGGTGGCGATGGTGTAGTCGTCGGGGTCGGCGTCGCGCAGCTCGTCCCACGTCAGCGGCATCGACACCGTGGCGATCGGGGTCTTGCGCACCGAGTACGCGGAGGCGAAAGTCCGGTCGCGCGCATTCTGGTTGTAGTCGATGAACATCCGCTCGCCCCGCTCTTCCTTCCACCACGACGTGGTGACAGCGTCGGGTGCCCGTCGCTCGACTTCGCGGGCCAACGCGATTCCGGCCCGGCGCACGACGACGAAGTCCCAATCGGGCTTGATGCGCAGAAACACATGCACCCCGCGACCGCCGGAGGTCTTCGGGAACCCGACGAGTCCGAGCTCGTCGAGCAAGGGCTTGAGCACGTCGACGGCGATCGCGCTGGCCTCGCTGAAACCGGTGCCCGGCTGCGGGTCGAGGTCGATGCGGAGTTCGTCGGGGTGCTCGGTGTCGGGGCAACGCACCTGCCATGGGTGCAGCGTGACGGTGCCCATCTGCGCGGCCCACACGATGGCCGACGGATGAGTTACCTTGAGCGCGTCGGCGGTTCGACCCGAGGGGAAGGTCACGACGCAAGTCTCCAAATAGTCGGGATGCTTCTGCGGCACCCGCTTCTGATAGATCTCCTCGCCGTCGATGCCGTCGGGAAAACGTTGCAGATGGGTGGGCCGATCCCGCAACGCTGTGAGCATCGGCCCGTTCGCAACGGCCATGTAGTACTCGACAAGCTTGCGTTTGGTTCCCTTGCTGCCCAGCTTCGGGAAGTACACCTTGTCGGGGTTGGTGAGCCGCACCTTGACCCCGTCGACGTCGAGTTCTTCAGCAGGCGTGGGCATTTCAGGACTCCAGAACGTCGTAGAGATCGTAATTCACCGGCACATCGAGCTGATCGAACGTACAGCTGTGCGGCTCGCGGTCGGGGCGCCAGCGGACGAACTTGACGGCATGCCGGAATCGCTGGCCGTGCTCGGAGTTGCCTTCCATCTGGTCGTAGGCGACCTCACACACCCGCTCCGGCCGAACCGGGATCCAGCGCTTGTCGGCCGCCGAGTTCCAGCGACTCGGGTCGCCCTCGCGCATGTCGTCGCCTTCGCGCAGCGGCTCCAGGTCCGCGAGCAGCTTCAGCCGATCCTTTGCGGTGAATGACGCTGCGCCGCCCACCATTTGGAGTTCACCGTCGGCGCGGTAGAGACCCAACAGAATCGAGCCGACGCCTTCGCCGCTCTTGTGAATGCGGTATCCGATGGCCACACAGTCGGCGTCGCGGGCGTGCTTGACCTTCACCATTTCCCGCTTGCCCGGCAGGTACGGGCCGTCGAGCCTTTTGGCGATCACCCCGTCGAGGCCCGCGCCCTCGAACGTCGTCAGCCACTGCGCGCCCAACTCGGGGTCTTCGGTAGTCCTGGTGACGTGGCACCACTTCTTCTCGTGGACCGATTCCAACAGCGCATCCCGACGGATCCGGAACGGCTCCTTCAGCAGTGACGCGTCGCCGCTCGCGAGCGCGTCGAATCCGATGAAGTGCGCGGGAGTCTGCTCGGAGAGCATTTTGATGCGGCTTGCCGCCGGGTGGATCCGCTGACTGAGCGACTCCCAGTCCAGCCGGATGCGGCCACCGATCTCACGCGGGACGACGACCTCGCCGTCGAGGACGCAGCGTTCCGCGGTCTCCTCGCGCAGCGCGTCGATCAGTTCCGGGAAGTACCGGCCGAGTTCCTTGCCGTTGCGCGACTGCACTACGACATCTTCACCGTCGCGGAACACCAGCGCCCGGAAGCCGTCCCACTTCGGCTCGTAGGACCACACCCCCGCCTCGTCGGGAACTTTCGCCTGCGCCTTCGCCAGCATCGGCTCGAGCGGCGGCAGTAGAGGTAGGTCCACGATGTCCATAGTTGTGCAGACTTCACCCCGCGGGCAATGTCATCGCGGATCCGGCGGCAAGAGACACTCGGCAAGCGTCTGCGTGAGCCAGCGCTCATAGCGCTTCGGCGGCCATCGGCGGTCGAGCACGAGTAGCCGGTAGACCTCGGGCGACAAGAGGGTGTAAACCATGTCGGCGGCATCGCGCTCGCGCAGACCCGCTCGCAACGCGCCCGCGCGGGCCAACGAGCGGGCGATGCGCCCTTGGCCTTCGCGCCGCTGGTGTTTCAATTCCTCGAGCAGCGCCGCGGCGTCGGCATCCGCGCTCGCCGCTCCGACGAGCACCGAGTAAATCTCGGTGGCCCTCGAGTTCACGTCCGAAGCGATCGCAACCAGCCCCGCCAACTGACGTCGTGGGTCAGGGTCGGCGAAGACCGCACGAACCTGCGATCGTTCCGGCAACGACACCTGCTCATCGTCACCGGCGATCGAGGTGTCGAGAAGCTGCTTGAGAATCCCGCGTTTGGAAGTGAACAGCCGGTAGACGGTCGCCGCCGGAACCCCCGAGTAGCTGCTGATCGCCTCGACCGTCGTGGCCACATAGCCGCGTTCGACGAACAGAGTCCGCGCTGCGTCGATGACGGCCGCCCTGGCCAGCCGGGTTCTGGCCTGGGCGGGTTTGCCCATCGAGGGCGTACCCAGTTCCGAGCTAGCCACAAGATTGAGACTACTACTACCGAAATGATAGTGATACTCTCATTTCTTGAAAGATCCGTAATCCTGAAAGGAGTTGAGCCATGACCACCATCGAGTCGGTCACGCTCGAAACGCCCGATCCTGCTGCGACGGACGCCTTCGTCAAGGCCGCCTTCGGCCGGGACCTGCCGGTGCGCTCCCGCGCTTCCGAGGCGCCGACGTCCGGCTTCCGGGGATTCACGCTGTCGCTCGTCGTGCCCCAGCCCGCCACGGTCGACGCGTTCGTCGAGGCCGCACTCGAGGCCGGCGCCAGCAAGCTGAAGTCACCGAAAAAGAGTCTGTGGGGCTACGGCGGCGCGTTCTACGGTCCCGACGGTGCCATCTGGACGGTAGCGTCCTCATCGAAGAAGAACCGCGGTCCCGACACCCGTCACATCGACCAGTTCGTCGTCCAACTCGGAGTCGAGGACGTCGCGGCGAGCAAGCGGTTCTACGTCGAGCACGGACTCGAAGTGGCGAAGAGCTTCGGCCGCAAGTACGTTCAGTTCGCCAGCGGGCCGATCACGCTGGCGCTGTACGGCCGCGCCAATCTGGCCAAGACCGCGGATGTGTCGGCCGACGGCCAGGGATCGCACCGCCTCGTCATCAACGGGCCGACCCGCGCGTTCACCGACCCCGACGGGTTCGCATGGGAACCGGCATGAGTCGGCCGAAGCTGCTCTCGGGCGGCAACCCCCAGATACCCAAGGCTGAAGGCAACAAGCCGGTGCAGGCCTACATCGCCGCGATGCCCGGCTGGAAGCGCGACGTCGGGACACGCCTCGACAAGCTCATCGATCACACGGTTCCCGACGTGCACAAGGCCGTGAAGTGGAACCAGCCGTTCTACGGCCACCAGGACGCCGGCTGGTTCCTGTCGTTCCGCTGTTACACCAACTACGTGCAGGTGGCGTTCCACAAGGGCACCTCCCTCGATCCTATGCCGCCAAAAGGATCCAAGCACAACGAAGTTCGCTACCTCGACATCCGCGAGGACGATGAATTCGACGAGGACCAACTGCGCTCGTGGGTCGAACAGGCCGCCAAGCTGCCGGGCGAAAGGATATGACGCGACAATGAACCGGTGAAGCTGCCCGTCATGCCGCCGGTGTCGCCGATGTTGTCCAAGTCGGTGGCAGAGATACCGCCGGGCGCATCGTATGAGCCCAAGTGGGACGGGTTCCGGTCGATCTGCTTCCGCGACGGCGCCGAGGTCGAGCTGGGCAGCCGCAACGAGCGGCCGATGACGCGGTACTTCCCCGAGCTGGTGGCGGCGGCTCTGACCGAACTCCCGCCGCGCTGCGTGATCGACGGCGAGATCATCATCGCCGTCGACGGCAGGCTCGACTTCGAGGCGCTACAACTGCGGCTGCATCCGGCGGCGTCGCGGGTCGAGAAGCTGGCTGGGGAAACGCCTGCGCATTTCGTCGCATTCGATCTGCTGGCGGTCGGGGAGGACGACTACACGCAGCGTCCGTTCAGCGACCGCCGCGCCGCGCTGGTCGAGGCCCTCGCACATGCCGGCCCGACTTTCCACGTCACGCCCGCAACCACTGACCTCGCGACCGCACAGCAGTGGTTCGCCGACTTCGAAGGTGCGGGGCTCGACGGCGTCGTCGCCAAGCCATTGGCCATCCCCTATCAGCCCGATAAACGCGTCATGTTCAAAATCAAGCACCAGCGCACCGCCGACTGCGTGGTGGCCGGGTACCGCCTCCACAAGTCGGGGGCCGACGCCGTCGGCTCTCTGCTGCTCGGGCTGTACAAGTCCGACGGAACCCTCGCGTCGGTCGGTGTCATCGGCGCCTTTCCGATGGCGAAGCGGCGGCAGCTGCTGACCGATCTGCAGCCGCTGGTCAGCACCTTCGATGAGCACCCGTGGAACTGGGCCGCGCACGTGGCGGCCAATCCCGACGCCCGCCGGTACGAGGGCGGATCGCGGTGGAACGCCGGCAAGGACCTATCGTTCGTGCCACTGCGGCCCGAGCGGGTGGTCGAGGTTCGCTACGACCACATGGAAGGCGAAAGATTCCGCCACACAGCGCAATTCAGCCGCTGGCGGCCCGACCGCGATCCACGCTCATGCACCTTCACGCAACTCGAGCAGCCGGTCACCTATGTGCTCGGCGACATCGTGCCCGGTCTGCCCGGCTGATCAACTCAGGGCAGGCCCCAACAGCGCGTCCCAGAAGGCCTTGTCGGATTCCGCGTTGAGCTCGGCGGCCTCGTCCCGCATGGCGAAAAAACGGCGGCGAATATATGACTCGGTCGACGTCGGCATCTGGCCACGGCAGTAGAAGCCGCGGCGCACTCGGCGAACCCTGTCCTTGCGCATCTCCCACCGGAGCGCGTCGGAAACGGCCTTCGGGGCATAACCCGGAATTTCAAAGCTCAGATCCTCGAGCTTTTCGATCAACTCCGGGATCGTGGACTTGCCGTCTTGGATCAGGGTCATCGTGAGCGCATAGCGGAGTTCGGTTCCCCGCAGTAATCGTGTCTGTCTCATGGTGTGACGGTGGCATCGGGCGCCGACACAATTTCCGTTCCGACGATTCGCACAGGACGTTTGTCCACAGGCCGCCGCCGGAGGATAAGGCACCCCGACTAACCTCTGAGCGAATTTTTCGATGGATGCACTTCGACGGCGTCGACCCGCCGAATCTTTCGCTCAGAGGTTAGTCGGGGTGGTGTGTGCCGCGGCCGAGCCGAGCACTTGAACGACTAAGCGATTGCGTCCCGCAGCCATCCGCCGTCGGTCAAATAGCGTTCCGCGAGACGCGTTGTCCCGTCGGCGAACCCGTCGACGAAGGCGATGGCGCTGTCGGCATGCGCGTGCGACGCCACCCACGCCGTCAGCTGCAGGCGTCGCAGCATCACGAACGACGGAATCATCGCGATGTGCTCGTCGGGCAGCTTCCGGCTCTCGCGGTAACCGGCCAGCCATCCCGCGATCATCGCCTCCGCCTCGGGGGTGTCCTCGATGAACGACACCACCGCGCCAAGGTCGGCGAGGTGCCACGACCACCCGCAGTCGTCGAAGTCGATGACGGTGATTGGCCCCCCCGGCACCTGCGGGTCGATCATCAGGTTCGCCATCCGGAGGTCGGCGTGGATGAGCCCGAAACGGTCAGGCGCACAACCAAACTCGGCGAGCCTCTGCTGCAGCTCTGATAAAGCCCGCTCGATGACCGCCTCACCGGCGTCGGTCAAACCGGGCGCATGACGCCAGTTGCCCCAGCGAGCCTGCGGACCGATCATCGTGTCGGCATTCCAGGAAAACCGGGTGAAGTAGTCCGGTGCCTCCCAGCCTTGGACATGCTCGTGCATGGCGGCGGTAATGCGGCCAAGCTGATCGAAGCCGACCGCTTCTGGTCGCTCCTCCGCCGTGCACCCCGCCACGAAGGTCACCGCGTCGACGCTGAGCGGGTGGTCGTTCCGAACGACGGTCACCACGTCGCTGCCGTCGTGGGCAGCCACCAGCCGGGGCGTGACCACATCGGTCTGTTCGCGCAGCGCCGCCATCCACGCGAGCTCCGAGCGGATCGCCTGCAGCGAGTGGTAACCGGCGCGATGCACCCGCAGCACGATCGGGTCGGCGTCGTCGACAAGGTAGGTGGCGTTCTCCGACAGGCTCAGCAGCCGAAGCGGCGCATCGGGGTCGCGCCCGTAGTGCAGCAATGCGGCACGCGCGTACAGGTCGTGATCGTGTGGCAGTCCTGACACCTCAACAGTGTGAACGACAGCGCTTGATGCAGCAGACTGGCCTCATCCACCCGCGATGCCGGAGGCAGAAAGCCGTGAGCTTTTCCAACATCATGGATTCCAACAGCTACCGGTCCGGCGGCACCGATGATCCGCTGCTCGCCAGTCGCGAACGCCTACTCGGGCCTGCCTACCGGCTGTTCTACGACGAACCCGTCCACCTGGTGCGTGGGGAAGGCAGCTACCTGTACGACGCCGACGGCGTGCGGTTCCTGGACGCCTACAACAACGTGGCGAGCGTCGGGCATTGCCACCCGCACGTAGTCGCCGCGGTCGCCGACCAAATGGCGACGCTGAACACCCACACCCGGTACCTGCATCGCGGCATCATCGATTACTCCGAACGGCTGCTGGCCACCATGCCGGCCGAAGTCGACCAGGTGATGTATGCCTGCACCGGATCCGAGGTGAACGATCTCGCACTCCGCGTCGCCGAAATGCATACCGGCGCAACCGGTGTCATTGTCACCCGCGATGCGTACCACGGCAACACGACCGCGGCCACCGCGATCTCGCCGTCGCTCGGCGGCGCGACCCGCATCGGTCAGAACGTGCGCCTCGTCGACCCGCCCGATACCTACCGCGTGCCCGCCGATGAGGTCGCGGCACGATTCACCGCCGACGTGGCCCGCGCCGCCGACGAGCTGACTGCAGCCGGCTACGGCCTGAGCTGCCTGATCGTCGACACCATCTTCTCCTCGGACGGGATCTACGCGGACACGACGGTGCTGGGGCCCGCCGTCGCCGAGGTGCGCGCCCGAGGGGGTGTGTTCATCGCCGACGAGGTGCAACCCGGCTTCGCCCGCACGGGAGCGTCGATGTGGGGCTTCGACCGGCACAGCGTGGTCCCGGACATCGTCACGACGGGCAAGCCGATGGGCAACGGCATTCCGATCGCCGCGATGGCCGCCCGCGCCGACGTGCTGCAGGCGTTCGCCCGTGGCGTGCCGTATTTCAACACCTTCGGAGGCAACCCGGTGTCGATCGCCGCAGCGTCGGCGGTGCTTGACGTGATCGAGGGCGAAGCTCTGCTATCCCACGCCGCGACGGTGGGAGGTGCTCTGCGAACCGCACTTTCGGCGATCGACGATCCACGACTCGGCGATGTCCGCGGCGCGGGTCTCTACATCGGCGTGGAGATCGTGAGCGATCCGGAGACGAAAGAACCCGACCGCGCGGAAGCCCGTCGACTCGTCAACGCGCTGCGGGAGCGGCGAGTCTTGATCTCGGTGTGCGGGCACGACGGCCACGTGTTGAAGATCCGTCCTCCGCTGGTGTTTTCAATGTCCGACGTGGACTGGTTCTGCAGCGCATTCACAGACGCACTGCGGGTTTAGCCGCACGGCACGCAGGGCACGCCTTCGGCTATGTCAGTAACAGCATTTCAGGATCTGCCGCTCGCCGATCGCGACCGTGAATGGGACGGCGACGCGGCGGAGAAGCGGGTCCGCAAATGGGCCGATGCCGAAGACGGACCCAACGAGAAGTACCGCGACGCCCACGTCTGGTACGACAGCGACAAGAAGGACAACTTCACCGCGTACAAACTGCTTATCGCCGATGTGGTCGACAGCAAGCTCACCGTCGTGCCGCGCGGTGTGATGGCTGCCGGCGCGATCATGGACGGCGCACGCGGCGGCATCGACATCCCGTCCGGCGATGTCGATCGGGTGAAGAGCCACCTCGCCAAGTACTACAAGAAGATGGGCGACACGGCGCCATGGGAGCGCAAGTAAGCAGCTAGATTGCGGGCGTGACCTCATCCGGCGCGGGCCGCTTCGCCCCGAGCCCGTCGGCCGATCTGCACATCGGCAATTTGCGCACCGCCGTGCTGGCGTGGCTGTTTGCCCGCTCCACGGGTAGACGCTTCCTCATGCGCGTCGACGACCTCGACGACCGCACCCACGCCGACATCGCTGAGCGCCAGCTTGCCGACCTGGCCGCGATCGGCATCACCTGGGATGAGCCTGCCGAATGGCAGACGCAGCACCCGCACCGCTACGACGACGCGGTGACGGAGCTCGCCCGACGCGGGCTGCTCTACGAATGCTACTGCAGCAGAAAGGATATCCAGCAGGCCCCGCGCGCGCCGCATGCACCGCAGGGCGCGTATCCCGGCACGTGTCGTGACCTCACCGATGCCGAGCGGCAGGCGCGCCGTGAAACCACCGGTCGCCCACCAGCGTTGCGGCTGCGCGCCGACGCCACCACCTACGCCGTTCACGACCTGCTGCACGGCGAATACACCGGCCTCGTGGACGATTTCGTGGTTCAGCGCGGGGACGGGGTGGCCGCCTACAACCTCGCCGTCGTCGTCGACGATGCGGCCCAAGGCGTCGATCAGGTGGTCCGCGGAGACGATCTGCTGCCATCGTCGCCGCGTCAGGCCTATCTCGCGAAGCTGCTTGGCTATCCGGGGCCGACGTACGCGCATGTCGCATTGGTGCTCAACAGCGACGGCGCGCGGCTGGCCAAACGCGACGGGGCGGTGACGCTGGCCGAGATCGGCACACAACGCGCGCTGGACCAGATCGCCGGATCACTGGGCTGGCCGGCGGCGACCGTCGACGACATGCTCGAGCAGTTCGACCCGGCCAAATTGCCGCGAGAGCCTTGGATCTACTCCCCGGCTACCTAACCGGCGACCGGCCGTTGGCGGCGCGCTGCGCCGCGGCCAGCAGCTCGTCGCGGAACTGCGGATGGGCGATCGCCGCCAGCGCCTCACCCCGCTCCCGCACGGTCTTGCCTTCCAACTCGGCGGCGCCGTACTCCGTGATGATGACGTCGACCTGGTGTCGCGGCGTGGTGATGACGGCGCCCGGCCCGAACCACGGCACGATCCGCGACCGTAGTTGACCGTCCTTCTCGAACGTCGACGGCAGGCAGATCAACGACCGGTCGGAGAGTTCGAGCCCGGCGCCGGCAACGAAGTCCTCGGCACCGCCGATTCCGCTGAACTGGCCGCCGTCGATGGTGTCGGCCACCACTTGGCCGTGCACGTCGATCGCCAGCGCGCCGTTGATCGTCACCATGTCGTCGTTGGCGCCGATCACCTGCGGTGCGTTGACGATCTCGACCGGAAGGAACGCGACGTCGGAGTTGCCGTCGAGCCAGTCGTAGAGCTGCGGGGAACCGAACGCGAACGTCGTCACACTCACGCCGTCGTAGGAGCCCTTGCGGGCGTTGGTCACCTTGCCGGCGCGATGCAACTTCATGCAGCCGTCGGTGAACATCTCGCTATGCAAGCCGTAGTCGCTGCCGTCGCCCTCGGCGAGGACGGTGGCGATCTGGTTCGGAATCGCACCGATCCCCGTTTGCAGCGTGGCTCCGGACGGGATGTAGGCGACGGTGTGCCGTGCGATCGCCTTGTCGACGTCGCTGGGAGCGGCCTCCCCGCCGGGAAGCGCCAGCGGCGCGTCGGTCGAGTGCACCAGAATGTCGATCTCGTCGACGTGCAGCGCATGGCGATACTGCTCGCCCAATCCAAATGTCCGCGGGTAGGCGTCGGACACCTCGACGACCAGCAGTCGCTCGGGATCGGCACCCGCACGGTGTAATTCGTTGATCGTGCCGCCTGCGTGCAACGAGAGCGAGCACCAGCCGTCACTATCGGGAGGCGTCGCCACGGTGGTCATCACCCGGGGGCACTGGCGCTCGAGCAGCGGGCCGAAGCGTCGAAAGTCGGCCGGGGTGAACTCGATGTCGGCGCCCGCGTCCCGCAGGGCACGCTCGAGCGGTCCGTAGAAACCGGACAGGTAGTGCACGCCGGTACGCGAGAACAGTTCGGTGCCGACCGCCAGCAGCGCGCCGTAAACCCGCAGATCCGTCCAGTTCTCGCGCTCGCCCAGCGCGCGCAGAAAGGCGGGCGGCTGGCCCGGGCCCAGCGGTATACCCAGCGTGTCGGCAGGCTGAAGACGCGCCGCGGTCTGCTCGGCGGACAGTTCTTCCGGCATGGCGCCGGATCTTATCGACCGCCTGGCCTGAGCAAACTACGGTAGGACCCTGGCGTGTCGGCGGACGCGCACACTCGGGGAAGCGAGCAGCGGCATGACGCCACCAGATTCAGACGCCGACGTCATCATCGTCGGTGCGGGCCTGTCCGGCATGATCGCGGCCAGACGAGTGCTCGAAGCCGGGCTCACACCGCTGGTGCTGGAGGCCGACGAGCGGGTGGGCGGCCGGATTCTCACCGAGGAAGCCATTCCGGGAGTCCCGGTCGAGCTCGGCGCGCAGTGGATCGGCGACACCCACGAACGGATGTTCCGGTTGGCGGCCGAATTGGGTGTGGCGACCTATCCGCAGTACGACGAGGGTGAAACCTCCTACGAACTCGGCGGCGGGAGTGTGCTGCGCGAGAACGCGTTTCACGCTCGCTTCGCCTCCGAGTTGAAAGAATTGGAGATGGTGCTGCGCCGGCTCGACGAGTTGGCCGCCGACGTTCCGGTCGAGGCACCGTGGCGGGCACCGCGCGCCGTCGAGTGGGACGGCATCACCGCGGGCGCCTGGTTTGACGCGCAAGGGCTTTCGGCGGTGGCGCGCACACTGCTCGAGATCTGCACAGTCGGCATCCTCGCGGTGCCCACCGCCGAGGTGTCGTTTCTGCATCTGCTGTTCACGATCCAGACCTGCGGCGTGACGTCGGAGCTCTTCGCGGAGTCCGAGGGCGGCGCGCAGACAACGCGATTCGTTGGTGGCACCAGCGAAATTCCGCGCCGGCTGGCCGCGCTCATCGCCGACCACATCGCCCTCGAGGCACCGGTGCTGCTGATCGAGCATGCCGCCGACCGCGTTACCGTGCACTGCCGCGAGGGTCGAGTGGCGCACGGCCGTCGCGTCATCGTCGCGATCTCGCCGACGCTGGCGGGCCGGATCTCCTACGACCCACCGCTTTCCGGCGTCCGTGACCAACTCACCCAGCGGGTTCCGAACGGCTCAGCGATGAAAGCCTTCTTTATCTATGACGAACCATTCTGGCGCGCAGACGGATTCAACGGACAGCTCATCTCCGATGCCGGTCCCGCAAGGATGTCGAACGACAGCTGCATTCCCGGCGACGACCACGGCGTCATCCTGATGTTCATGGAGGGCAACGAGGCGCGCATCGCCGGCCGGCTGTCGCAGTCCGAGCGACGGGAGGCGTTGACCGCCGAGCTCGTGCGCCACTACGGACCGAAGGCCGCCAAACCGGAGCACTACGTCGACGGGGAGTGGTCTGACCGGCAGTGGACCCGAGGCTGTTACAACGCCAACCTAGGTCCCCACGTGTGGACCAAGTACGGGCCCGCGCTGGCTGCGCCGATCGGCGCGATCCACTGGGCGTCGACCGACACCGCCACGTACTGGAGCGCCTACATGGAGGGTGCGGTCGATGCGGGCGAACGTGCCGCGCGAGAGGTCATCGCCTCGCTGACGGGATGATCAGACCCGGCAGGAGATCTCCATACTGTCGGAGTCGCGGACCGGAAAGTGCACGCTGACATAGCCGTTGGCTGGAGCGCGCAGGTAATCCAGATAGGGCGCCAGCCCCGGCATGCTCGTATTGTCGGCGACGACGAGCGCCCCAGGGGCGAGCTGCGGCTCGAGTAGTTGCAGCACCTGCAGGTACAGGTCTTTCCACCCGTCGAGAAGGACGAACTGCACCGGCCCTTCGACCGACGCGAGGGTTTCCAGCGCGTCGCCGTGCAGCACCGTGATCACGTCGTCGAGGCCGGCGTCGGCGAAATTGCGCGTGGCCACCGCGACCTTGTGCGCACTGAGCTCGGTGGTCACCACCCGGCCCACGCCGTTGTCGCGAACCGCCGACGCAAGATGGATCGCCGAGATCCCGAGCGACATGCCGAATTCCACCACGGTGGCCGGACGCGACGACCGCACCAGCGTGTAGAGCAGTCGGCCCGCTTCGGGGGTCACCGGCAGGTAGAACTCGCTCAACGCATCGGCGCGCTCCTGGGCGCTGGCCTCCCCCGGCACCGCATCTTTGCCGAACATCTCTCCCAGCATCGGCATCTGCGCGTCCGCCTCGGCAAACATCCGGTTGAGCGTGGTTGCGACGCGCGCATCGAGCAATGTGGACGTCATACCCACGACCGTAGTCCACACTGATCACATGCCCGTCCTGCATATCGAGCACGAGATCAGCGAGCTGGCGGTCTGGCTGGACACGTTCAAGAGGTTCGCCCCTGCCCGCGAGCAGGCAGGGGTCACACGCGCAGAGGTATATCAACCGAGCGACGACCCGAACTACATCGTGGTCAATCTCAGCTTCGAGACCGTCGACGCAGCAACGAAATTCCGTGAGTTCCTGATCAACCAGATCTGGGCGGCCCCAGAGTCGGCGCCCGCATTGGTGGGGCTGCCGACAGCCCGCGTGCTGGAGGAAGTGCAACTCTGACGCGCCCGCGCCGAGATCGACAAAATGGCGGGTTCTACTCGAACTTTCCCGCCCGTTTGTCGGTTTGGGCGTAATAGCGGCCGAGTACCTCGGCGCGGAGTTCGTCGAATTCGCCTGCTCGAATCGCCATGCGGATCTGGTCGACGAGCCTGATGATGAACCGCT
>LZSH01000560.1 GCA_001665255.1 Mycobacteriaceae bacterium 1482268.1
ACGTACATCGTGGCGGGCCGACTACAGCTCTGCGCTGAACTGTAAGAGTCGCGGACCGTTTGGACTCCGCAGAGCACATTAGGCAGAAAACCGATCAGAGGAATCGGGTGTTTCCCTACGCTTTAGTCCGAGTCGGTCACCGGGTCAGGGCTGCGAGGAGTAGCGGGCCAGGAAAGCAATCGCCCAGAACACGCCGCAGGCCGCGATTGCGCCCCACCACACGACCGATACGACCACCCAGAAGCTGGAGTAGCCGAAGTTGGACAGCGTCGCGGCGGCGAAGAACAGCCAGAAGATCTTGTAGAGCGCGAACAGGGCGGCTACCCCCGAAGAGATTCCCAAAACCAAGCTGCGTGTGCGGTCGACGCGGTTGACCGATTCCTGGACGCGAGTGGGCACGATGTTCATTGTTGGTTCCTTGTCGTCATGCGCCGCCGGGTTGGCGTCGTCATGGCGCAAGTAGATCCAGCGCTACGGGCTACCGATCCCAACTACCGATCAGCCGAGCGATCGAGACCGCGGCGCCCGAGGCGCCGGGTCTAGGCGGAGGCCGCCAGCGCCTTGGCGTCCTCATCGGCGAACGTGTCCTCGAGTTGCAGGGGCGAGTAATCAATGTCGATCTCTTCCAGCGGGCGTCCCCGTGCGCTGCTGATGGTGCCGAATCGCCGCATGCCCTTGTCGGCGGCATACTCCTGCATCTCCTCCTTCACGAGGCCGAACGGAATCTCGTCGTAGAGGGCATAGGCATCGTCGGTGTTCTGCAGGGCCATCGGGATCAGCTGATTCATCCGCTCCTCGAACACTGCCCAGTTGGCATCGTCGGCGGCGACATGGCGCCGACAGGTGAAGGTGCCCCAGGCCATGTGGCGACGCTCGTCGTCGCCGATGCGCCGCACCAGTTCCTGCATCCCCGGCAGAATATTGTGATCGACGCAAATCCGGTGCCACGCATAGTATCCCGTCAAGGCCATCATGCCTTCGATGACGTGGTTATAGGTCGCTGAGGCGCGCACTTGAGCGGCCGGCGACGGGTCGTTGGCCAGGGTGTCGAGGGATTCGGGAAGCTCCTCGTAGAAGATCGTCCGATAAGTGGGCAGATCGTCGAGGAAGACCTGCAGATCATCGGTGACGCCGACGGCGTCGAGCCACAGGCGGAATACCTGAGTGTGCTTGGCCTCCTCGAAAGCGAATTGTGTCAGGTACATCTCGTCGCCGAGTCGCCCTTCCGCGCGCATTGCCGCCATGAACGGTTGGATGTCCTGCGTAACAGCCTCCTCGCCGGCGATGAACTGCGCGCACAACCGGGTCGCCCATTCGCGCTCCAAATCTGTGAGCCCTTCCCAGTCGGCCCGGTCGCGCGAGAAGTCGATGTCGGCGGGGTTCCAGAACTTGGCGTTGCCGCCGGCAAATAGCTTGAGCGGCAGGCTATCCCACTTGAGGCCGCCCTCGGCAAGTGAGGCTGAGCGGGTCCGTGTCAGTGTCATGGTGTGACCTCCTTGATCAATTGGGCTGGGCTGGGGGAAGTGAACGCGTCGGTGAGCACGGCGACGAGTCTGCGCACCGCGAGCGCGGGCTGCTCCGGTGTCGGATCGTCAAGTCCGAGAATGGGATCCATGCCGCGCACGTAGGGCGCCAGCGCCATGTGCGGGAAGATCATCAGCAGCAGCGACAGCAGTGCGTCGGTGTCGGAGTCCTCGCGCAGGTCTCCTCGCATGTGCGCGTCTCGCACAAGCGGTCGCAGCACTTCCAGGTAATGGCGATGGATGACTGTCCGCACGCTGATACGGGCATCGGTGTCGACCTCGAGGCTCGCCGCGGCGTGCAGGGCGCGATCCTTCGGATGGTCGGCGTAATACGCCACCCACGCGTCGAGCAGATCGGTCAGGAACTCGAAGAACGGTCTACTGGGGTCGAGTTCGCGGATGCGGTCCTCCATGTACGACCGCACGCGCTGGCTGCCAACGTCGGCGATATAGGAAAAAAGGTCGCGTTTGTCCGCGAAGTACTGGAACAGGCTGCCCTTGGCCACCCCGGCGCGCCGCGCGATGACGTTCAGGCTGCCCCTCGAAAAGCCGTGCGCGCTGAACTCCGCCTCCGCGGCTTCAACCACCGCGGCGCGCCTATGCGGATTGAGTCGGGCCCATGTCACCGTCGGCATCGGGACCTCCCAGACGTTTATGACCACTGGTCATATTACTGTGAGATACGTCACGCCTCAAGTGGTTCAGCAGGTCAACACCATGCATCCGGCAATCGGTCCGCCGCCCGCCGCCGCCAGGGCAACTTCCGGTCTGCGTGCCAATTGTCGGTCGCCGGCCTCACCCCGCAGCTGCAGGCACGCTTCATGCAGCAGCCAGTAGCCGTGCATGCGTCCTGCGGACAGTTGCCCCCCGTAGGTGTTCAGCGGCAGCTCGCCGTCCAGGGCGATGCGTGTCGCACCCTCCACGAACGGGCCCGCTTCACCGTCGCCGCAGAAACCCAACGCCTCCAACCAGGCGAACGTCAGAAACGTGAAACCGTCGTACAACTCGGCGACGTCCACATCCGAGGGGGTCAGCTCCGTGCGCGACCACATCTCGCCAGCCGCTTCCACCGATGCCATCTTCGGGAAGTCGTCGCGGTGGAACCATCCACCCGACCCGTATGTCCCGCCGATCGCTTCCACGGCGACCGCTCGGTGCGGACAGTCGGCCGCGTAGTCCGCGTGCGAGACGATCAGCGCGACCGATCCGTCGATCGGCACGTCGCAGTCAAAGAGCCCGAAGGGCGTCGAGACCGGACGTGCCGACAGGTAGTCCTCCATCGTCATCGGTTCCCGGTATGCCGCGCGCGGATTCAGTCCGGCGTTGCGCCTGCCGTTGATGGCCAGCCAACCCAGCTGCTCCTTCGTCGTTCCGTAGAGCTCCATGTGCCGCCTGCAGTGCATGGCCAGCCAGTTGGCGGCCGAATAGGAGTGGGCAGCGACCAGTTCGTCGATGTCCTCGAACGGCTTGAGCTTGCGTCGGGTGCCTGCAACGCGCGGCTCGACGGGCGGGGAGGCCAACGGATTGAGCAGCGGCGACGCTTCCTGGTTCATCGACCCACCCAGCATCGCGACGGTGCGGTAGACCAGTACGTGGCGCGCCCGCCGCTCCGCGACCGCGCGGAACGCTGACATGACAGGGATGAAAACCCCGCCGGTGTCGAAGCCTGTGCTGCGGTCCTGCGCGTGAATACCCAGTGCCGCAAGAACTTCTGTGGGCATCGTGTCGCCAAAGGTCGCGATTCCGTCGATATCTTCTGGTCGCAGGCCGGCGTCTCCGATCGCTGTGCGCACGGCCTCCAGGGTCAACTCGATGCTCGGGATACCGGTGCGGCGACCGATCCGGGAGATGCCGAGCCCGCTGATGATTGCGTCCTTCTCGAAATGGCGCATCGTCCTCCCGAATATCTATTTTTGTAATGACAGCCTATTGGACTGTACTTTGCTCGGTATGGCACGCGAGGCGTCACCCGAGACGCCGGACCGGATGTTGCCCGCACTGACCGAGCACAATCGGGCGTTCTGGACCGGGGGCGGCGACGGCAGGTTGCACATCGCCTGGTGTACGCGCTGCGAGAGGTGGGTTCAGCCGCCTGCGGCGGATTGTCCCGCTTGCGGTGGTGTGCTCGTTGCCCGCCCCGTGTCGGGGCGGGGGACCGTGTTCACGTATACGGTCAACCATCAGTCGTTCAACCCGGCTGTCCCGGTGCCCTACGTGATCGCGATCGTCGCGCTCGACGAGCAGGACGACCTGCGAATCGCGACGAACATCGTTGACTGCGAACCAGATTCGGTCTACATCGGCCTTCCCGTCGAGGTCCGTTTCGAGCGCCAGAAGGTGGACGGCGAGAGCATCTTCGTCCCTCTGTTCACGCCCCGTTAGATGAGGAGACCAGCGCGTTTCACGCTATTAGATGTGATTTGCGAAGCTGGACAAGGCTTTTCGGGGCTGGCCGCAAAAAGCTTCTCGCCGCTGCTCGGTGGCGGAGGATTCGCTGTTGCGCTCGGCTGTGTTGAATGCAAAGCTGTTGTAGCCTGGAGGCAAGCGGTTGAGTTCACAGCCTGCACGAAACCAAAGCAGGCGACCAACATCGGATTTGCGGCTGGATGCTGCGAATCTGAAGGTTGCACTACCAGAGGTAGACATGACCGTCATTGACAATGTCCGAGGTCAGGTGCAGTTCAGTGCGCACATCGACCGGCAGAGCGCGGCCATCTCGGTCGAATCGCGAGGGCCGAACACCGTCATCAAGGTCACCGGCGACGTCGACGCATCGAATGCCGACTTCGTGGCCACCGTGCTGCAGGATTTTGTTACCGGCAACGAGCGAATAGCAGTCGACCTGAGCAATTTAGAATTTGTTGGCACACAAGGGCTTCGAGTGCTGATCGATTTCGACGACCGATGCCGCCGGGCCGGTGGGGCATGGGCCTTGGTGCCGTGCGGGACGCTCCGACGGCTGATGGACGTGGTCGACGTAGGGCATCTGCCCGCTTCGGACTCGGTCGACGACGCATTGGACCTGTTGGGGCGGGGTATCGCGGCGTCGACTGTGCACGATCTGCCTCGCGTGACCAAGGACAAATTGCGTTGCTGAGCGACCAGGAGAGGTTGGCCCGAATTTCGCGACGAGATGACGGCCGTGAAGGTAGTGCACTCGACGGTCCTGTGACAGTGTGACGCTGTGGGCCTCGTCGACTCGTTGGTCTCGATCTACCGGCGCAGCGGCGCCGATGTGCCGTTCGGAAATCCTCTGCCCTCGCACGGCACTGAAATGGAGGGTTGGTTCTGGCGACTCTCCGATCAGGTCGACGGACGCGTCGTGGTCGCGCTGTGCAGCGCGAACAAACACCGCGACGGCGACTGGGCGACGGCGGCCATAGCCGTCCACCCCGGGGGTGTTGTGCGTTCCGCTGCGATCGACGACGTGAGTGCGGATCGTGATCGGTTTTCGGTGATGGCGCATGCAGGGTCGGACTTCGTCGATGCGAGCGAAGACGCACTCCGGATGGCGATCGGCGACTGCGAAGTCGACCTGACATTTGAAGATGCGTTCAAGTGGCCCATGGCTTTCGGTGGTGGCGGGGTGTTTTCGTCGGTACCGTTTCTGAACCAGTACTGGCACCCCTACCGCTTGGGCGGCCGGGCATCCGGGGTCGTCACCTGTGGCGACGAACGCGAGACGTTTACCGATGCCACGCTGTACTGCGAACGTAACTGGGGGGCGGGATTCCCGTTGCGGTGGTGGTGGGGTCAAGCACATGACTTCGACGGTGACGATGTCTGTGTGGCGTTCTCCGGCGGCCTCCTGGAATTGGGGCCGTTGAAGCGCGACGTCACGGGAGTGGTTGTGCGGCTGGGAGATCGCGTCCTTCGCATCACGCCACCTGCCCTGGTCTCAAGCTCCTGTGATGATGATCGGTGGCGGGTGGACGCCCGCACCCCGCGCTTCCACGTGGTGTTGGACGGGCATGGCAGCAGCGGGGGGCCGCATGTGCTGCCCGTGCCGCTGCCGGCGGAGCGCCGCAACATCGACAGCGACTACGAATACCTCGACGGCACGTTGCGCTGCACGGTCCGCGAGTGGGGCCGCGTCATCTTCGACGGCACATCACCGCTGGCCGGACTGGAGGTCGGCAGCCGTCCCGCTTGAGGTTGGCGATGGGGCCGTCCGCAGAGGCATCTCGACATCTCTCTCCCTGGGAGTACACATGGATGAGGGCTCGTTCGGTTAGCCATTCCCAGGTGGGGGAGGGAGACTTATGCGTCGGTTCGCCACCTCGCCGTGTGAACTTTGGCACCCGCCGTTCATCTGCGCGCCACCCGTGCTGCGGATACTCACGCGCGTGCTGGCCAGGCCTTTGCGCGTGTTGACCGCGGTATTTACGTTAGTCGGCTGCGGTGTCTCCGTCGGTGGCGAAGCGTCGGCGACCCCCGTCGTCAACACCGCCGGCGTGCTCCCATTCGCCGGGTTGCAGCGCACCTACGAGGTGCATGTGCCGCCGGGAATCGCCCATCCGGCCGGCCTGGTGATCAACTTGCACGGCGCCGGCCAGACCGGTAGTGCACAGGCGGCCGCGACCAACTACAACGCCGTCGCTGACCGGTTCGGGTTCGCAGTGGTGTATCCCGACGGCATCGACTTCAGCTGGGCCGACGGGCGTGGCGCCTCGGTGCCCGACCGCCAGGGCGTTGACGACGTCGGCTTCCTCGTCGCGCTCGCCGACCGGCTCACTCACGACTACGGCATCCCGCCCGGCCATGTGTTCGCCACGGGAATGTCGGCCGGCGCGTTCATGGCGACGCGCCTGGCCTGCGACCGCGCCGACGTTGTCGCTGCAATCGCGCCTGTCGCGGGCTCGTTGGGTTCGGCGGCTTCGTGTGCGCCCTCGCGTCCGGTATCCGTCCTCGCTACCCACGGCGTGGCGGATCCGGTGGTGCCGTACGGCGGCGGCGGGATGGTAGGCCGCGGCGGTCCCAGCGACATCGTGGCGCCTCCCGCGATGGCGGAGCGGTGGCGCGCCCTGGATGGCTGCCCGGGTGTGCCCGTCGAAGAGGTGGTCAGTGCCGGAGTCCGCTTCACGTCATCGGGTTGCGCCGACGGCACGGAGGTGGTGTTCGTTCGGGTGGACGGCGGCGGACACGAGTGGTTCGGCGGCTCGTCGGAGGCCGGCGCACAGTTCTTCGCCGCACACGCCCGGTGAGCCCGTCGCGGTAATCTCCACTCGATGAGGGACACGCGATGAGCGCCGGTCTGTTCGGGCTCCTGGACGACGTTGCGGCGATCGCGCGGATGGCGGCAGCCTCGGTCGACGACATCGGAGCCGCAACCGGCCGGGCGACGGCCAAAGCCGCAGGCGTGGTGATCGACGACACCGCGGTGACCCCGCAATACGTCCACGGCATCGCCGCCGAGCGCGAACTACCCATCATCAAGCGGATCGCGCGCGGGTCGCTGCGCAACAAACTGGTGTTCATCCTGCCGGCGGCGTTGCTGCTGAGCCAGTTCGTCCCGTGGCTGTTGACGCCCATCCTGATGCTGGGTGCTACCTATCTCTGCTACGAGGGCGCCGAGAAGGTAGTGGCGGCGCTCTTCCATGGTCACGACACACCCGCCGCCCCCGTCGCCGAGAGGGGCCCTGACGCCGAGAAGTACATGGTGACCGGCGCGGTCCGGACCGATTTCATCCTCTCGGCCGAGATCATGGTGATCGCGCTCAACGAAGTGGCCGACCAGGCTTTTCTGCCGCGGCTGATCATTCTGGCGATCGTTGCCGTGGTCATCACCGCGGTCGTGTACGGCGTCGTCGCAGGCATCGTGAAGATGGACGACGTGGGGCTGAGCCTGACCCAGCGCGGCTCAAAGCTCGCGCAACGTGTCGGCCGCGGCCTCGTCGCCGGAATGCCGAAATTGCTCTCCGCGCTCTCGACCATCGGAACGGCGGCAATGCTGTGGGTCGGCGGCCACATCCTGCTCGTGGGAAGCGACGAGCTCGGCTGGCACACGCCGTACCGCCTGGTCCACCACGCCGAGGAGACGGTGCATCACACCGTCGAGGTGGTCGGCGGCGTGCTGGCCTGGTTGATCAACACCGCGGCGTCGGCGGTGATCGGCTTGATCGTCGGTCTGGTGGTCGTTGCGATAATGCACGTGGTGCAGCGCGTCAAAGGGCGCTCGCGGCAAACGAACTGATGGAACAATCGCCCTATGGCGAAGCCGGATTCGGCCCGCCGCGGGGAGCCAGGGCTGCCCGCGGGTGCGGCCCCGAACCTGAACGTGGGCAGTTTCCGCTTCTGGTTCGTGGGCCAACGATGGGAATGGTCCGATGAGGTTGCGCGGATGCACGGCTATGAACCCGGCACCGTCGTGCCGACCACCGAGCTGCTTCTCTCGCACAAACATCCCGACGACCGCCAGCACGTTCAGGACATCCTCGACCATCTGCTTCATTTCGGCGGCTCCTTCTCAAGCCGCCACCGATTCATCGATACCTCCGGCCACGAGCACACCGTGCTGGTGCTCGCCGATCGGATGTTGGACAGCAACGGCGCGTTGGTGGGCAGCGAGGGCTACTACATCGACCTGACCGATACGGTCCATCAGGCCCGCAGGGCGGCGCTCGACGACTCGTTGCCGGAACTCTTCGAAGCGCGCGCAGCAATCGAACAGGCGAAGGGCGCGCTGATGCTCGTCTACCGCATCAGCGCCGACGCGGCGTTCGAGATCTTGCTGTGGCGCTCGCAGCAGACGAACACCAAGCTTCGGGCGCTGGCCGCTCAGGTCGTCGCCGAACTCGACACGCTGCGGAGCCAGCCGGACAACTTGCGGCGGGAGTTCGATCATCTGCTGCTCACCGTGCACGACCGCGTCGGCACCACCCGCGACCGGTAACGTCGCGTTTTTTGGCGATAACCTGCAGGTTCGGCCCGCCGTGGGGGATCATTTGGCCTAATGGGATTTCTCAAAGCCGCAACGGGGCTGCGCGCTGACCAGGCGAGACGGAGGTGATCGGACGCGTGGCGTTGTTGGAAGTCACCCAAAATGTTCGAGACGCGGCTGTCGTCGTCTCGGCCGAGGGTGAGATTGATTCAAGCACCGTCGACATATTGATTTCTCACCTCGAGACCGCCCTCGAGGCGGCCACTGCCCATCCGGCCCGACTGCTGGTGCTCGAATTGAGCGACGTGACGTATTTCGGCAGCGCCGGGCTGAACGCCGTGCTGGGCTGCTACGAGAAGGGGCTGGCCGATGCGGTTGCCGTCCGAGTGGTCGCCAGCAACGCCGAGGTGCTCATGCCGATCGAGGTCACCAAGCTCGATAAAGTTCTGCGGCCCTACCGAACTGTGAAAGATGCCCTCGACGGAACCGACGAGCAGACATGATCGGCGACGGCGGGCGAGGTTCGCAGGCCGCCGTCTTCGGCGCTGACCCCGACGTCGGTCGCGACCTCGCACAGGTGGACTGGGCCGCCACGCCGCTCGGTTCGCCGTCGGGCTGGCCGCAGAGCCTCCAGACCGCCGTCAGTATCTTGCTGTCGTCCCGCTTCCCGATGTGGATGGCGTGGGGACCGGAACTGACCTTCTTCTGCAACGCGGCCCACCGCAGCGACACGTTGGGCCGCAAGTACCCCTGGGCGCTTGGGCGGCCGGCCAACGAGGTGTGGTCGGAGATCTGGGATGACATCGGTCCGCGGATCGACAGCGTGCTGTCGACCGGGCAGGCCACCTGGGATGAGGAACTGCTGCTGTTTCTCGAGCGCGCCGGTTATCCCGAAGAGACCTACCACACGTTCTCCTACAGCCCATTACGCGACGACGAGGGACAGGTCGTCGGCATGCTGTGCGTCGTCAGCGAGGTCACCCAACAGGTGATCGGTGAGCGACGGATGGCGACGCTACGCGACCTCGGTTCCGACCGCAGCGTGGCGCGCACCGAACAGGAGAGCCTGGCGTTCGCCCACCGTCAGCTTGCGAAGAACCTGCGCGACATGCCGTTTACGATGACCTACCTCTTCGACGATGCCGGCGACGCACGGCTGGCGGGTACGACCGGGATCGCGGCGGGCCACCCCGCGGCACCGGTGGTGCTACCCGCCGATGGCTCTGCGGTGTGGCCGGTGGGCAAGGCCGCACAGGGCGAATCCGTGCTCGTGGACCTTCAGGGCCCTGCATATACCGACCTGCCGACTGGCGCCTGGCCCGAACCGCCCGTCAAGGCGTTGGTCGTATCGCTGACTGAGCAGGGCGGCACCTCAAGTGGTTTCCTGGTTGCCGCCCTGAACCGTTACCGACCGATCAACGAGAGAAACACCGGCTTGGTGATCCTCGTCGCGGCGCAGATCGCCGCGGGAATCGGCAGCGCGAGGAGCTATCGGGCGCAGCAGCGACGGGCCGAGGAACTGGCCGAGCTCGATCGCGCCAAGACCGTCTTCTTCTCCAACATCAGCCACGAGTTCCGCAACCCGTTGACATTGATTCTCGATCCCGTCGCCGAGCTGCGGAGCCGATCCACCGGCTTGGACGACCAGATGCGTCAGGATCTCGACATCGTCTGGCGCAACGGGTTGCGCCTGACCAAGCTGGTGAACACGCTGCTCGATTTCTCTACCATCGAGGCCGGCCGCGCGCAGGCTCGCTACGAGCCGGTGGACCTCGCTGCCGTCACCGCCGAGTTGGCCAGCGTCTTCCGGTCGGCCGTGGACCGCGCCGGGCTGGCGTTCGTTGTCGACTGTCCGGGACTTGACGAACCCGTGTATGTGGACCGCGACATGTGGGAGAAGGTCGTCCTCAATCTGCTGTCGAACGCGCTGAAGTTCACCTACGAGGGATCCATTTCCGTCCGGGTGCGTCGGTACGGCGGTGAGGCGGTCGTGACCATAGCCGATACGGGGGTCGGTGTGCCCGCCGAGGAGATGCCTCGGCTCTTCGAAAGATTCCACCGCATCGAGTCGTCGTATGCGCGGTCAAACGAGGGCAGCGGTATCGGTCTGGCCCTGGTCGAGGAACTCATCCACCTGCATGGCGGCACCATCACGGCCCAGAGCACCGAGGGCCAGGGCACCGCCTTCACAATTCGTCTGCGGTTCGGTGCCGAGCATCTGCCTGCCGACGCCGTCGCCCCGGCGGGAAGAACGCGGGCCGGCTCAGACATCGCTGAACCGTTCGTGCAGGAGGCGCTGCGATGGATGCCCGCCGATGTGGTTGCCGACGAACCGCGAGACGTGGTGGAACCGATGTCCGATGCCACCGTCACGCCCGCTCGGACCGCCGATCCGAGACCGCGGGTGTTGATCGCCGACGACAACGCCGACATGCGCGAATACCTCGGACGCCTGTTGGGCGGCGCCGGATACCGCGTCGAGCCGGCCACCGACGGTCAGCATGCGTTGGAAGTCATCCGCGCCGATGTGCCCGACCTGGTCATCAGCGACGTGATGATGCCGCGTCTGGACGGGCTGGCGCTGGTCGCGGCGCTGCGCTCCGATGCCCGCACCGCGGCGGTGCCGGTGCTGCTTCTGTCGGCACGCGCCGGGCAGGAGGCGTCTATCGAAGGCCTGCAAGCCGGTGCCGACGATTACCTGGTCAAGCCATTCACCGCCGCCGAACTGCTTGCCCGCGTGCGCGGAATCATCGAATTGGCGCGGTTGCGCACTCACCACGCCCGTTGGCGCACAGCGCTTGTCGATTCCCTGCAGGAGGCGTTCTTCGCCTGTGACGAGCAGGGCGCGATCATCGAGGTCAATGCGGCGTTCGGTGAGATCACGGGGTACGGCTCCGACGGGCTGCCGTATGCGCCGCCATTCCCGTGGTGGCCGTCCGCCGACGTGGACCCCGACGCCCGCAGACAGGTCGAAGCGGGGTTCGCCCAGCTGCTGAGCGAAGATCGCGGCACGTACACGATTCCGGTGAATCACCGTGAAGGACATCGGATTTGGGCAACGGTAACGTTCAACCACACCGCTGACCCCGATACCGGACGCCGCGTCACGGTCGGCACGTTCCGCGACGTCACCGCCGAGCATTACACGGTGCAACGCGAAACGGCGCTCGCCTCCCTCAGTCAGCAGCTCGTGCAGGCCGACTGCGTCGACGATGCGGTGCGCGCGGCGGCAGAGGAGCTGCGCACGCTGTGGCGCGCGCGCAGGGTCATCGCCGTCACGTTGCCGTCGAACAGCGCCGATGACGTTGCGCCGCAAATGGTCTGTGTCGGTGAGCCATCGCAATGGGCCGATCTCCCCGCCTCCAGGCAAGAGACGATCCGGTCACTGGGTGAGGGGGATCTGCTGGCCGCCGACACCGCACAGCCCGGCGTTGCGGGTATCGCTCTGCAGCATCCCGACGGTGTCCTGGTGATCTGCGTCGAGCTGGCCGAAAGGCGACCCCTCACAGCCGAAGACGACATGCTGCTGACCGTGCTGGCAGGCCGCCTCGGCCAGGGTTTGCAGCGGGTCCATCAGATCGACCAGCAGCGGGAGACGGCGCTGGCACTGCAGAACGCCATCCTCGGTCCGTCCAGCCTGCCCAGTGGATTCGCGGTGCGCTACCAACCGGCCTCCCGTCCGCTTGCGGTCGGTGGCGACTGGTTTGACGTCGTCGATCTCGACGACGGTCGCATCGCGCTCATCGTCGGCGACTGCGTCGGGCATGGCTTATCGGCTGCGACCGTGATGGGGCAGCTCCGAAGCGCTTGTCGGGCACTGCTTTTGGAGACTCCGAGCCCAAGTGCCGCGCTGACCGCCGTAGACCAGTTCGCCCAGCGGCTGCCGGGCGCGCGATGCACCACCGCTTTCTGCGCAGTGCTCAACCCGGACACCGGAGAGCTGGTGTACTCCAGTGCCGGCCACCCCCCTCCGATCATGGTGCTGGCCGACGGCACCATGCGACTGCTCGACGGCGCGCGTGCCATACCGCTCGGATTGTCCTTCACCCCGTCCCGTCCGGAGCACCGCGAGATTCTGCCGCCTCGATCCACGTTGCTGCTCTACACCGACGGCCTTATCGAGCGTCGCCATGAGTCGTTGGACACCGGTATCGCCCGAGCCGCCGATCTCTTGCAGGAGAACCGCGACAGCGCAATCGATGATCTTGCGATGCGGGTTATGTCGCGGCTGACGCCAGGCGGCGGCTATCAGGATGACGTCGCGGTTCTGTTGTACCGCCAGCCCGGTCCGCTTGAGGTCGAGTTGCCCGCGGACGCAAGCCATCTCGCGTCGACCCGGGCCGCGCTGAAAGGCTGGCTGACCCAAGCGGGGGTAGATCCGGATCAAACGCTGAAGGTGCTCATCGCCACCGGGGAGGCACTCGCCAACGCGATCGAGCACGGACATCGTCTCATCGAGGGCACCATCAGCCTCCACGCGAGGGCCTATGCCGACCGCGTACATGTCACGGTCACCGATGCGGGCAGCTGGAAGCCGCCGGTAGCCGCCGCTCACCGCGGCCGCGGCATCGCACTCATGCGGGCGCTCATGCAAGACGTTACGATCCAGCCGCGAGACAACGGAACCACCGTCCACATGCACGCCAGGATCGCCTGATGCCCACGCCGCTGAATATCACGACCTACCGACGCGACGACGGAACTTTTGTACTGACCGCGGCGGGAGAGGTCGACCTCAGCAACATCGACGCGTTCTCCGCTGCGCTCGACGACGGTTGGGCACATGTGGGTCGCGACGGCGCCCGCCTGACCGTTGACCTCACGGACGTGGAGTACCTCGACAGTTGCGCCATCAACGCGCTGTTCGGCCACGCCGAGGGCATGCGGTTGATCGCCAACCCGATGCTGATCCCGGTCCTGACGATCAGCGGCCTCACCGACGTGGCCGTCGTCGAACCCGCGTCGTAGATCTGGACTCAGGATCTCTTCGTGATGCGCGGGGACAGCTGAACGATCTCCGGCACCACGCTCGGGTTCGCATGAGCCGTGATGACCAGCGATACCAGCGTGTTGGCGACGTCGTTCAGCGCCGACATCTGTGCCGGAAGCTGACCGTGCTCCACCCACGACTTGAAGAGCACCGACAGCAGATCCCGGTCGGCCCCCCGCAGAATCTCGGTGTCCGCCGTTGGCCCGATCCCGACACGCACGATGGACAGCTCCGGGTGTTCGCTGCGCCACGAGTGCAGGATCTCGTCCAATGCGGCCTTGCTCGCGCTGTATGCGGAGACACCCGCGCGGGGGCGCCCGACGTCGTGACTCGACGCGATCAGCACCACGCCGTTCTCGGAGAGGTGAGGCAGCGCGGCCCGAAGCACGTTGTTGGCGCCGACCGCGTTGACCGCGAAGGCGTGCACCCACGTCGTCACGTCGGTGTCCTCGATGTGGGCAAAAGGCACGACCGTGCTGGTGAAGACCACCGCGTCGAGGCCGCCGAGCGCCTCTGCGGCTTCACCGACGACCCGGTTGATCGCGGCGGTGTCCTCCACGTCCAACTCGAATGCGGTACCACCGACGGCGTCGGCCAGCTTGGTCAGCAGGTCCATGCGCCGCGCGGCCACCGCCACCTTGGCGCCAAGTCCGGCGGCGCTCTCAGCCACCGCATGGCCGATGCCGGAGGAGGCGCCGATCACCAAGAGGCGCAGCCCTGTGGCATCCGTCGATCGACCGCTCATTGGTTACTGCCCTTCCCTGGTGTTAGGTCACCCTTCGTTGGAGGGACAGTACCTGGTCCGTCGGTCTCCTGACGACGCCCACGCCAATGCCGGTAGCCGCGGTGGGTGGCGAACGCGCCGATGATCGCCGTCACGCACCAGATCGCGACGGCCGCATACGCCAGCGGCGACGACAGGTTCCCGATCGACGCGCCCAGCGCGGTGTACACGAATGCCCGCGGCACCGAGCCGATGAAGGCCCCGGCGGCCATCTGCCACAGCGGGACGCCGAACGCGCCGAAGGCGTACGACGCGAGCGCGTCGGAAATGCCGGGGACGAATCGCTGGCCGACCACCGCCCACAGCCCGCGCCGCGCAATCAGCAGGTCGAGGCGGTCGGCTCGGTCATTGCCGAGCAGTGCGCGTGCGCTCTGCCTGCCCGCCGCGCGTCCGATCAAGCTGGTGATGACGGCCGTTCCGACGGTCGCGCCGAGCGTCACGGCCAGTCCGAGCACTGGCCCGAACAACAGGCCGCTGCCGGCCGCAAGTATCGGGCCCGGCACGAAGATGGCGCCGAGCACCGACGACACCACGACGTAGGTAACAGGCGCGGCGGGTCCTGTCGCGGCGACGGTACGTCGAACATCCTCGACGTCGATCACCCGCGTGACGGCGACCAGATAAAAGAGCCCCAACAGGAATGCGGCGAATATGGCCAGTCGCACGATGTGACGCCGCCGTGACGCGGCGGTGTCGGTATCCGTATCCGTCGACTGTGCGGTTTTTGCGACTATTCGACGTAAAAGCATCCGAATTCGCACGCTCACCATTGTCGAGTGCATGGCGCGCTATGGCGTTCGGTAGCCGTCACGGGTGAGGATGCGCACGGGATCGGTGCCGTCCCAGCCCGCGCACGTCTGCGAAATCCTCGACAGGTTGACCAGGAAGCTGGCCTTCTCCTCGGCGACCTCGGTGAAGAAGCCGAAATCGGAGAGCGTGTCGAAGAACGCGACCCGTTGTCCCGGCGTGGTGAATTCGCAGGCGAGCTCGTAGCCCAAGGCTTCGTATTGCGCCTTCTTCTCGTCGTAATCGCGTGTCACCGTGCAGATCTGGTGAAAGCCCGTCGCGGAGTTGTGCAGATCACTGAAGATGCTCGGCCCGTCGGTGAAATCCTGAATCAGCTCGATCTGCACCGGGCCGGCCTGCGCGACGCCGATCTGGATGTCGATCGAGGCATCGGTGCCACGGTATCGGCAGGTACTTCCGCCGCGCGGCATGACGTGAAAGGGCCCGACACCGAAGACGCTCACCCAGCGATGGGCGGCGGCCAGTAGATCGTCGACGACGAAGCCCAGCTGAAACATCCGGTAGTCGCCTTCGGGCCAAGGCTGCTGGAACAGCGGATGGGCGGCGGGTTCATGACTGGGCACGGATGAGCACCTCCTGGGTGGTGCTGGCGACCAGACGGCCGTCGATGTCGCGGATGGCGCCGCGCACCAGCCCGCGATGGCCCGTGATCGACACCAACTGGGCTGTGTGGCTGTGCCATTGGTCGAACCGCAGCGGCCGGTGCAACCAGATGGAGTGGTCGAGGCTGAACGCCGTCGACGACTCGATGCTGACGGCGTCGGGATGCGAACGCATCGCGATGTCGAGAAGGAGGTAATCGCTGGCGTAGGTGAGAAGCACGCTGTGCAGGACGGGGTCGTCGCCGATGCTGCGCGGCAACCGCATCCAATGCGAGCGGGGTCCGTGGGCGCTGGCGCCGCCGAAGAAGTACGTCGGCTCGGCGATGCGCATGTCGAGTGGCGGAGGTCTGCTGATCCACGTCCGCGCCCGGTCGATGAGGTCGGGCGGTGCGCTGTCCACCCAGTCCTGTAGGCGTGGCAGCCCGTCGGGATGGGGCCCGGGTGGTGCGGGTTCGGTCAATTCGGGCTCAACCGGGTTGTCGTGGAACGACACCATTGCGATCAGCAAGGTGTCTGCTCCCTGCGTGATGGCGACGCGGCGCGCGGCCATCGACCGGCCGTCGCGCACCCGCTCGACCGACACATCGAGCGGTTCGTCGGGGTCGCCCGACTTCACGAAGTACGCGTGCAGGGAGTGCGGCGGTTTGTCGCCGACGGTACTGGCGGAGGCCTGCATGGCTTGGGCGATCATCTGGCCGCCGAACACCCGCCCGAACCTGTTCGCCTCGCTGTGCACACGAAAGTGGTCCTCGCCCAACGGTTCCAGCCGCAGCGAACGCAGCAGACGGTCCAGCGCGCGCATCATCGACCTGTCGAGGTCTTGGTTGGATGCGGTCACCAGATGCGCCGAAATTGGGCGCCCTCGCGGCGCACTCGCAGTTGCTCTTTGCGTGCCGCGGGCGTCACGGTCGGTGTGTCGGCGGGCAGATGGTCGCGGATGTCGGCGAACGGCACCTTCTTGATGGTCGGGTCGGGGTAGTCGGTCGCCTGGTTCCAGCGCATCTGGATGATGCCCCAGGGATAGTCCCCCTTGTCGAGCCAGTTCGGCACTCCCGGATCGAGCCGCGAGATCACCGCGCGGAATTTCCCGTCGCTGTCGATACGGGCCTGTGCGTCGTTGAGGCTGGACTGCCGGTTGACCCAGTCGACGGTGCAGAACCGGTCGTCGCCGACAAGCGCCTGCCAGTAGCGGCATTTCTGTGGCAGGACGGTTTCGATGATCAGCGCCTCGCTGTCGTCGATCTCGTGGATGCCGTCGTAGTACGCCTGTTTCGGCAGTCCGCCCATTTCGTCGATCTTGCCCGACCGCAACAGCGTGTTGACACCGTGGTGTTCGCGGTAGTACCGGATCAGGCGCATGTCGAACTCGATGACGCCCTCGATCCAGGCGGCCAGGTCGGAGAATCGACGCGCGATCTCCTCGGGCGTCATGTCGGCGCCCTCTTCGTCGAGCCGCTCGATGGCCACGCTCGCGTCGACCTCCCGATTCCAGTCACATGAACAGCGGCGCATCAGGATTCGGACGGTCCGGTCGTGCAGCTCCCACCAGTCGCCGGTGTACCCCTCGGGCCGTTGCGCCGACAGGATCACGCTGAAGTAGCCGTCGCTGCCGATCGCGAGCTCGTCGAGGTCGTTGGTGAATGCGTAAGGCGCCGTACCGTCCATCGCCTGCGGGTTGAGCATGTCGATCGCCTGTTGAGTGAGTTCGACGAACCGGGTGGTGCCTCGGTATCCCGAGATCCGGTAGGTGCCCTGCGGATCGATCTCGACGGTGGAGTAGACATAGTCGGGGCTCGGGCCACCCTGGTTGAACGCGTAGTTCCACATCGGCATGAACACCGGCCTGCGGATGTCGGTGTAGACGCGGCACAGGTACCCACTGGCGAGCATGGACAGTGCAAGCTTGTTCATGTCCTGGGTCTCAGCCTCGGTGGCGCCGTCGGGCCGCCACTTGGCGATGAGGTTGTCGCTGACCTTCTCCAGCGCTTTCATCTGATCGGCCCAACTCGGCAGCGCGGTCATCAGTGTCCTTTTCCTCTGCGGGGGTTCATGATTCGACGGTGACGTCAAACCGGTCGATGTAGAAGCGGAAGTCCTCGCGGATCCGGTCCGGGTCGAGCCCGAATTGCTGCGCGGTGTAGCTGTGCACCCCATGCGCACCGGGCCTGTTCCGCTCATGCCACTGCTGCGCTGACCGCAGGAAAGGCTTGGTCAGCGGAAGGCCCAGGAATTCATATACCCGAGCCAAGGCGCCCAGCGGGTCGGCCACCAGGTCGTGGTGATGAACGTCGATGAAGCGGTCCTCGCCGAGCCTGTCGCGGGCGGCGATCGTGTTGACCATGCCGTCGCGCAGGTGCTCGGACACCTCTCGGCCGAGCCTGCGCATATCGCGCTCGCCGTAGGGCGGAGGAAAGAACAAGTTCACGGTGCTGACGTAAGACGGCACCACCCTTGCGGGATCCCGATGGGTCATCACGAAACGCACGTCCGGGTACGCGCCGACGATCGCCTCGAGGTGGAACATGTGGTGCGGCGCCTTGAACAGCCAGAGGTTCGGCGGGCGTTGGGACTGAAGGAGTTTCACCACGCGGCGGTGGTATCGGTACGTCGACTCCATATCGGTGTGACGCCACCACGCGTGGTAGCTGTAGACGGGCAGGGTGTATCCCTGGCCGTGGAACGCCATCCCGAGCAGCTCGGTGTCCTCCATCGTTGCGTCGAGGTCATACAGGTGCAGGGCCTTGGCCTCGGGAGGCAACAGTTGCTGGGCCTCGGCGGCGGCTTTTCTGCGGGGATCGTTGGCCTCATCGGCTGTCGTCGGCGGGGGACACGGCCTGTTCTGCTCCCATCCACGCAGGCAGCGAAATTGCGCGTCGAGCGACATCATGTTGGCCAGCGCCGTCGTCCCGGTGCGGGGCAGCCCGTTGATGTCGACCGGTCCAGCCACCTCGAGTTGGTCGATTTCAGGATGGTCGCGGTACCACGCCTCGACCTCGAGCCGGTTGATCAGGCGTCGCCGCAGATCGTCGACGACCGGCGCATCGGCCGCGGGATCCAGATCACCGTCGCGCTCGAGGCTGTCCAGCAGACGCTCGAGGCCGTCGCGGAAATCGCCCGGTCCGAAATCGTGGAGGCCGCAGTGCGCGACCGCTGCCTCCATCAACTCGGCGGCGGTGGGATAACGCCGCGTCTCAGCGAGCATCAATTTCCCGGATGCGGTCGGGATAACAGTGTTCGGCGACGCGTCGGATACCGTCTCGCCATCCGACGCGGCACGGGCCGGTGATCGCCGCGCGTTTGGTGTGATCGGCTACCGAGCCGATGGACGCGCCAGGTGCCTTCTCGACGACGACCTTCGCGTCGGCGCCGAAGAGCTCGTTGATATACGCCGTCCACTGTTGGACGCTGACCGGTTCGTCGCCGCCCCAGTTCACGATCGTGGCAGGCACCGCGGCCGCATCGAGCAGCGGCTCCAGTTGCGTGCTGATGTCATCATCGTGAATGGGACTGTAGGGCATGGGATCCCAGCGCGTACGCACCGGCTCACCGGCAGCGATGGCGTGCATGTTCCAGATCGGCATTCCGCCGCGTTCGCCGTAGGCGGCACACATTCGGGCAATCGTGGTCGGCAGTCCGAAGGACCGGGCGCAGTATCTGGTGACCGCCTCCTGCGCGATCTTGGCGATCGAATAGGGCGCCTGGGACGGAAGCATGGCATCGCCGAGTGGTTCGTGTTCCCGGAAGGCATGCCACGCGTCGGGGTGTGGTTTGTAAACCGTGACGGTGGACATGACCAGTGCCGCCTTGGCCGTGCGGCAGTGCTCGAGCACGAAGCCGGTGCCCTCGGCGTTTACCGTGAGGGACCGCTCGTAATCGTCGGCGCTGAAATCGGCGGCGATGTGCAGAAGGTAAGTGAAATCCGTTGGTAGATCCCCGAACTCGCCAGTGGCGAGGTCGACAACACGGGTGGTGACGCCGAGCGCCTCGACGGCCGACCGCGTCGTGGGATCGCCGAACCGGGCGATTCCCCAGACCTCATTGTCGCCGGCAAGGGATTGCGCGATGCCGAAGGCGATTCGGCCTGCGGGACCGGTGATCAGGATCTTTTCATCGCTGAGCACGCTGCTCCATCGGCTTCTCCTCTATCGATTGCAGGCAGTGTAACGACGCGCAGACCGCCGGCAGCCGTGATACATGAATCGCAAGTCACATCGGCGGATCATGCGGTTTGGCTATCGTCGAACGGTGAACCTCGAGGAGTTGCACTGGTTCGTCGTGCTGGCCGAGACGGAACACGTCACCGACGCGGCTGCCGAACTGTCGGTGAGCCAGCCGACCCTGTCACGGGCGCTGGCCCGGTTCGAGCGCGAGGCGGGTACGCCGCTGTTCGACCGGGTCCATCGCAGGCTCCAACTGAACGCATTCGGCCAGATCATGCTGGAGCACGCCAGGCGCAGTCTGGCCGAGATGCGTGCCGCCACCGAGCGCATCGCCGCTCTGCGCGACCCGGATACCGGCCGGGTACGCTTCGCCTTCCTGCACTCGCTGGCGAATTGGTATGTGCCTGAACTGTTGCGGCGCTTTCGTGAATCGTGTCCTGCCGTCGGTTTCGAGTTGTTTCAGGGGCCCGCGCACGAGATCGCGCAGCGAGTGCTCGACGGGCAGGCTGATGTTGCGATCACCGCACCGCGGCCATCGACGCCGGGGCTTGCCTGGCGTCGGCTGTATGTCGATCAGTTGTGTCTCGCCGTGCCGCGCGGCCACCGGCTCGCCGCCCGAGCCAGGGTGCGCCTTTCGGCTGTGGCGGGAGAGCCATTCATCGCACTCGCCGAACAAGCGGGGTTGCGGCAGCTCACCGATCAACTGCTGACCGAAGACGGCGTCCATCCCGACATCGTGTTCGAGGCCACCGAGATCCCGACGGTGGAAGGGCTGGTTGCTGCTGGTTTCGGTGTCGCCGTCGTTCCTGTCCCGCGCGACGGCGGCGCTTCGAAGACGATCCATGTGCCGCTGTCGAACGCTGGTGCGAAGCGGGAAGTGGGGTTCGTGTGGGACCGCAACCGGGTAATGCCTCCGCCCGCCAAGCGGTTCGCGAACTTCCTCAGCAATGATGCAGAAATTGCATAATAGATAACAAAACTATGCATTGGACACATCACCGCTAGGCTCCTAGCGTCACTTTCATGAGCATTGAGCAGTCTGCCCCACCGGTCTGGACAGGACATACCCGCGGATCGGCCCCCTACGCGCGGCTGCTCGCAGCGCTGTTCTGCGCGGGCGTGGCGACGTTCGCGCAGCTCTACTCGCCGCAGGCAGTACTACCTTTGATCTCGGCCGACCTTCATATCGGTGCGGCCGCCGCGGCGTTGACAATCTCGGCGTCCACGGTCGGCCTGGCCGTCGGCGTGATTCCATGGTCCACCCTCGCTGACCGCATCGGCCGTGTCAGGGCGATATCGCTGAGCGTCACTGTGGCCACGGCCGTCGGCCTTCTTGTCCCGTTCGCGCCGACCTTCCAGCTGCTTCTGGCCGGCCGGTTCCTCGAGGGCTTAGTCGTCGGCGGCGTCCCGGCCATCGCGATCGCCTACCTCACCGAGGAGATCGATCCGGCGCACGCCGCGAGGGCGGCGGGCACGTTCGTCGCGGGTACGACGATCGGCGGCCTGTTGGGGAGGCTGGTCGCCAGCCCGGTCGCGGAGGTCACCGGATGGCGCGTCGGCGTCTTCGCAGTCGCCGCGCTGTGCGGGGTTGCCGCGCTGAGCTTCGTCAAGCTCGCGCCGCAACCGCAGGGTTTCGTCCCGTCGAACCGCTCCGGTGTCAATGCCGAAGGGAGCCTGGCTCATCGGTTGTTGGTCAACCTGCGCTCGCCGCGCCAGCTCGCTCTCTTCACCCAGGGCTTCCTGCTCATGGGTGGCTTCGTTGCGCTGTACAACTTCTTGGGATTCCGCTTGACAGACGCGCCGTTCAACCTGCCGCCGTTCGTCGTCAGCCTCGTGTTCGTGGCGTATCTCGCCGGGACGTGGGCGTCGTCGCGCGCAGGCGCAGAAGCCACCCGGTTCGGCCGTAAGCCCGTGCTGCTGGTGTCGATCGCAATCATGGCGACGGGCGTCGTGATTACGTTGAGCGGCAACGTATTAGTCGTACTCGTGGGTCTGCTGATCGCCACTGCCGGTTTCTTTGGCGCCCACTCGATCGCGTCAGGCTGGACCGGCCGATCGGCCCCGGTGGGCAAGGCACAGGCCTCGTCGCTGTACAACCTGTTCTACTACGGCGGCTCGAGCCTGTTCGGATGGCTCGGCGGCGTGGCCTACGAAGGCTATGGCTGGATCGCGGTCGCGGGCACCATCCTAGGATTGGCGGTCATCGCGGCGGCCGCAGCGGCGTTGTTTCTTCCCGAGAACTAGATCCGGCACTGTGGTGGCGCGAGGTCTGCGACATCACTCGCCACCGCTGAGGTGGTACCCGAGCTAGGCGCGGTGCCAACTCAGACGTAAGCAACGTGGACGCGCTTTATCGCGCCATCGAAGGGGAAGGGCGCGCGATCGTAGTAGTCCAGCGAGACTGGCGAGCCAAGGCAGCGCCCGATATCGAGACAATCGTTCGCGGTGAACAGAAGGGGCGCACTGATCGGTACCTGACCCCTCGCGACGACCTCGCCATCGGCCAACATTTCGATGTCTAGCGGGCCGCCCGGCCGCTTCTCGGCATAGCGGGTGCGAACGGTGATCGTTGTTGGTCCCGCCTCGAGTGCGGCGACGGTTCGAATCTTGGTGCGCGAGATGATGAACAAGTTGTACTCGTAGCAGAGGTACCCGTCGTCGAGGTAGCACGTCAGCCCACCCGCGACACCGCCGAGAGCATAGAGAACGCCATTCGCACGCGCGGGTAATTCCGCCTCGATGGTGACAACGTTGTCTTTATTGCCCAGAGTCGGAGCACACGTTTCAGGCATTCGCACGGTGTCGCCGGACAACTCCCACTCTCGGTAAGGCGGAGCGACGCGAAGTTCCGGATGGTAGACGGGAACCCACAGGCCACCGCCGACTGGAAACACCTTGTTGCGCGCCGCTTCGATCGCGAACACCTCACGCAGCTGCGCGAGCTTCTCGGGGTGCTCGTCGGCGAGATCGTGCGCCTGGGACCAGTCTTCATCGAGGTGATACAGCTCCCAGCGATCATTGTCCGGCGTCCATGTGTCCATGCCGGCAGGCAGACCCGGCAACCAGGGTGTACGCGGGCCGAAGGCAGAGGCCATCCAACCGTGGTGGTAAATGGCACGGCTGCCCATGATCTCGAAGTACTGTGTTGTCTTCCCGCCGTCGGCGGTGCGGTCGGCCAGATTCTCCGCGAAGCTTGCCCCCGCTATCGGGACCTGAGGGACTCCGTCCACGCTCAGTGGCGGCTCGATGCCGACGACGTCATAGATCGTCGGCACGATGTCGTTGCAGTGCAGGAAAAGATCGCGAGGCGTCGGGTCGGGCGACACCTTCTTCGGCCATCTGACCGCCAAAGGATTTCGGGTCCCACCCAGATGAGAGGCGAGTAACTTCATTCCCTTATAGGGCGTGCTACCGGCCCATGCCCATGCGGCGTGGTACTGGTTGTCGACCAGCGGTGAGCCCAACGCATCAAGGCCACCGAGCTGGTCGAGCGCATCGATGTGCATCCGCACCGTTGTCGGAATGCCGTTTTGCGCAAGCAACTCCGCGATAGTGCCGTTCTGCCCTTCGCCAGAGGACCCGTTGTCGCCCCAGATGTAGAAGAACAGCGTGTTGTCGGCGTAACCAAGACGGTCCAATTCGTCGGCGATGCGGCCAACCTGGACGTCCACATGCTCTGCGTATCCGGCAGCCACTTCCATCAACCGTCGTTGGAAGGGTTTCTCGTCGTCGGGAATGCTGTCCCAGGATGCGAGCGACGGATCACGTTGGGTGAGTTCACAATTCTGCGGGATCCAGCCCTTTTCCTTGGCTCGATTGAAGACCCGCTCCCGGTAGTTGTCCCAACCGTCATCGAACTTGCCGGCGTATCTATCGGCCCACTGCTTCATGATGTGATGCGGTCCATGCAAACAGCCGCTGGCCCAGTACATGAAGAACGGCTTGTTCGCGTTGAAGGCCCTATGGCGCCGCAGCCAGGAGATCGCGTCGTCGGCCAGGTCTTCCGACAGGTGGTACCCCTCTTCGGGTGTCTTCGGTGGCGGAACGACGGTGGTGTTGCGAACGAGGTTCGGCTCGTACTGGGAGGCCTCGCCGGCTAGAAAACCGTAAAAGTATTCGAAGCCGAGGCCAGTGGGCCAGTTATCGAATGGCCCCGCGGCGGTCGTCTCCTCAGCCGGTGTGTTGTGCCACTTGCCGAAGGCGGCCGTGGCGTAACCATAATGCCGCAAGACATCGGCCGCCAAGGCGCTGGTACGGGGAATGACACCGGCATAACCGTCCCAGTCATTGGCCAGCTCGGCGATTTGGCCGTTGCCGATCTCGTGGTGATTACGCCCGCTGAGCAGAGACGCCCGGGTTGGAGAGCACATAGCGGTGGTGTGGAATCGGTTGTAGGTGACACCCTCTGCGCAAATCCGGTCCATGGTCGCGGTCTGTACTTCGCCGCCGAAACTCGTCGGCAACCCAGGCCCGGCGTCATCGATGAGAACGATGACAATGTTGGGAGAGTCATCGTGCAGCCGACGCGGAGGGGGGTTTGGTTTGTAGGTCGACTCCTGCAGTGTCCGTCCGGCAACGCTGCCTGAGGGAGCTGGCGGGAACGGGAGGCTGGCGCCTCCAGGGAGTTTGTCGGCGACCAACCTCGTCATTCCTGGAATCTACTGCGACGAATCCACGATGAGTGGTCGTTTCGGTTCTATGGTTATGTCCGTCACAGAGGGAGGACACACGCCGTGCCTGATGATCTCGCGTCCGGTTTTCAAAGTGTGGACAAGGCTTTGGATTTCGAGATGTTCGCCAGCTGCCTGACCCTGATTGATTCGATGCCGTTCTTCACCGCGTGCAAGCGCCAGAGCTATGACCTTCTCGCCGCAAAACCGGGTGGCAACATTTTGGAGGTCGGCTGTGGACTCGGTGACGACGCGGCCGCGATCGCGCAGCGCGTCGCGCCGGGTGGTTCCGTGGTCGCCGTCGACGGTAGCCAGGCGATGGTCGACGCCGCCCGCGAACGCCACGGTGACCGTGCGGGCCTGTCTTTCTGTCTTGCCGATGCGACGAAATTGCCCTATGAGGACGGTGTTTTCGATGGTTGCCGAATCGACCGGGTGTTACAGCACATCCCCAATCCGGCGGCGGCAATCCGTGAAATGACCCGGGTGCTGCGCCCCGGCGGGGTGCTGGTCGCGTTCGACAACGACTGGGAGACGCTGACGGTTGACTCGGCGGACCGGGCGCTGACGCGCACGATTCTGAATGCGTGGTGCGACCGCTTCCCGTCGGGTTGGGTCGGCCGCCGGATGCGTGGATTGTTCCTCGAGGCCGGACTCGTGGATGTCGAAACGCATCCCAAAACCCTTGTCATCACAGACCTCGACGTCGCCGACCGGCTTTACAGCTTCTTTGCGACGGCCGATCGGCTTGCGAACACCGGAACCATCGGCCCCGACGACGCGGAACGCTGGCGAAGCGAACTGCGCAAGGCCGACGCGGCAGGCCGATTTTTCACGTCCTATACCGGGTTTCTCGTATCCGGAACCTGCCCCGCGCCAGCCACCTGACCGCAATAGTGACCGGGTGTTCAAACAAGTGTGTTTCTTCTCAGAAGCGGCCGGATATGACCATGGACGAGGCGCAGCTGTTCGAAACGCACAGCAATCGGATGTGCTCAGTGATCGAAATCGACTCCCCGATGAGGCCCAACGGCGAAACTCCGCGCACAGAGCTGATCTACGAGGACTGAAGGTCCGATTTCCGGAATACGTCGATAGAGGCGACGGGCTCGAGCATGACGACGGGGATGTGCCGTGTCGTCGACCGCTGATACTTCAGATAGGGTGGGTAGACGGAGACCATGAAGTCCCAGATGCGGTGTCGCTCTTCATCTTTGGGCTCTCGCCAGCTCGCCCGGAACGCCTCGGTGGCGATCTGGACGTCGACGTGCTCGCTCTCGCGGAGATTGAAATACCAGTCCGGGTGGCGGTCGGCACCGCCCTTGGACGCGACGATCACCACCTCGCCGCCGATGTCGCCGTAAATGAGCGGGACGATTCGCGTCTTGCCCGACTTGCGGCCGCGCACTCGGATCATGCAGTGCGTGGTGAACGGGTGTCCGCCGACGTCGGAGAGGTCCACGACGTGTCCCTTCGCGCCCCCTGACTGCAGATAGAGCTCGCGATGCCTGGCCATCCAGTCGCCTCGCTCTTCTCTGATGGCTGCCGCCGAGTCGTTGCTCATGGCACCATCTTGCACGTGGCCGAGACAACAGCCCCAGCGATTACGGGGATCCATCATTTATCTGTGACCGTGTGCGACATCGAGGCCAGCGTCGCCTGGTATCAGCGGGTGTTTCGCGCCGAACGCGTGCCGATGACGTTTCCCCATTACGAGCGGGAGGACAGCGGGTACGGGGTGTTGCTCCTCGAACCGCGGTCGGGTTTGGCCATCGGCCTGCACACCAACACCGGCAACCGTGGCGAGCGATTCGACGAGGCCCGCACCGGGCTCGACCACGTGGGGTTCCAGGTGGCCGGCCGTGAGGACCTGGAGGCGTGGACGGCGTGGCTCGACGAACTCGGCGTCGAGCACTCGGGCATCAGAACCGGGAACGAGCCACTTCCGTATGCCACACTCGTTTTCCGCGATCCGGACAACATCCAGTTGGAGCTGTTCGCGGTCCTCTAGAGAATGTCGGTGATGTCGTTCTTGAGCGCCTCGGCGTCGGTGCCGAACACCGCTTGAACGCTGTTGCCGACCTCGACAACCCCTGCGGCGCCGAGGCTCTTCAGTCGAGACTGATCGACCTTGTCCTTGTCGTTGACCTCCACGCGAAGCCGGGTGATGCAGGCGTCCACGTTGACGAGGTTGTCGCGGCCGCCGAACGCCGCAATCACCTGCTCGGCCTTTCTGGCCGCGACCGGAGCAAGTGTCGCAGCGGTCGCGTCCGCGCCCTCGCCGAGATTTGCATCTTCGGAGGCGATGAATTCGTCCTCGGGCTCGCGGCCCGGCGTCCGCAAGTTCCACCGCGTGATCGCGAACCGGAACAGCAGGTAATAGACGATGAAGAACGCCACGCCCACGACGATCAGCAGCGGAATGTTCTTGGCGGCGGGCGCGGTGCCGTACAGGAGGAGATCGATCAAGCCCGCCGAGAACGAGAAGCCGAGGTGGATGTCCAGCAGGTAGGCGACGGCCAGGGAAAGCCCCGTCAGCAGGGCATGGATGACGTACAACGGGAACGCGACGAACATGAACGCGAACTCCAGCGGCTCCGTCACGCCGGTGAGGAACGCCGTCAACGCCGCCGCCGCCAATATGCCGACCGCGACCTTCCTCTGCTTCTTGTTCGCCACATGGATCATCGCCAGCGCGGCGGCGGGTAAGCCGAACATCAGAATCGGATAGAAGCCCGATGTGAGAATGCCCGCAGTCGGATCGCCGGCGGCGAACCGGGTGAGCTCACCGGTGACGGCCTCGCCGCCGGGCGGTTGGTAGTCGCCGTACAGGAACCAGATGTAGGAGTTCGGGATGTGATGCAGCCCGAACGGGATCAGCATGCGGTTGGCGAAGCCGTACACGAACGCGCCGAGGGCCCCCGCCCCGCCGATGAATTCGCCCAGTGCCGTGAGCCCGGCGTCGAAAACCGGATAGAAGTAGCTCATCGCGAACGCGAGGAACAGGCAGGCGAGCGACACGACGATCGGGACAAACCGCCTGCCGCCGAAGAAGCCGAGGTAGGACGGCAGTTGGATGGTGTGGTACCGGTCGAAGAGCCACGCGGTCAGCAGGCCCACGACGATGCCCGCGAAAACGCTGTAGTTGATCTGGGCCTGCTCGCCCGCCTTGTCGACCTGGCCCGCGAGCACGATCGGTGACATGGTCTTGAACACCGCCTCCACGACCAGGTATCCGACGACAGCGGCCAGAGCGGTGGAGCCGTCGGCTTTCCTCGCGAAGCCGATCGCGACGCCGACGGCGAACAGCAGCGGGAGGTTGGAGAACAGCGCATCGCCTGCAGCGCTCATCGCCTTGAAGAAGGAGCCGATGACCGGCGCTTCGATCCTGCCCAACAAGTCGGGTTGGCCAAGCCGCAGCAGAATTCCCGCCGCGGGCAGCACGGCGATCGGCAGCATGAGGCTCTTGCCGAGCCGCTGCAGCTGCGCGAAGCCGGGAATGCGCGGGGTCGACTTTCGCTGCACCGCTTGAGGTTTCGCCGTGTCACTCATGATAAGTCCTTCTGTGCCGCGAACATCGCTGCTGTCGGAGCGTCAGCGGAAGCTTAGACGAGAACATGCGAAGCCGAGACCCTGTTGCTGGCACGCTCGTATTGTCTGGAGGGTGAGCAACACGCTGGTCCATGCCCCGGTTGCGGGACGCGCCGTTGCGCTCTCCGACGTTCCCGATCCGGTGTTCTCCCAGGGCGTGGTCGGCTACGGCGCCGCGGTGGACCCGCCCCGCGGGGTGGTGGATGCCGTTGCGCCGGTCAGCGGAAAGTTGCTGAAGCTCATGCCGCACGCCTACATTGTCGTGACGGCCGACAATGTCGGTGTCCTGGTCCACCTCGGTTTGGACACCGTAGCGCTGAAAGGCGAAGGGTTCACCACCCACGCCAGCCAGGGCGATGACGTCGCGAGAGGTCAGCTCATCATCACCTACGACGTGCCCGCCGTCGCAG
>LZSH01000561.1 GCA_001665255.1 Mycobacteriaceae bacterium 1482268.1
ACGTCGCCGAGGGTGTCACCTCATGCGAGTCGGTGCTGGCGCTCGCGTCGAGCTACGACGTCGAGATGCCGTTGACCGACGCGGTACATCGGGTGTGCCACAAAGGCTTATCCGTGCCTGAGGCGGTAGCGCTGCTCCTCGGCCGCAGCACCAAGCCGGAGTAGCGGCGTGACGGGCGTGTACGGAGACTCCACCAGGAGCGTCAAAGCCAGTGCGGCAGAAGCACGTCCGGGCGCCCCCATCATGATGCCGCCGGTACTGGCCGCCGCGTACCACATTCCGCCGAGCGAAGACGACTCGCTGGACAGCTACGGCCGCTATCACAACCCGACATGGCGTCAGCTGGAGTCGGCCATCGCCGAGTTGGAAGGCGCCGCAGCGGCATTGACATTCGGTTCGGGGATGGCCGCGATCACGTCGACACTGCGGGTACTTGCCAAGCCGGGGACCACCTTGGTGGTGCCCGCCGACGGCTACTACCAGGTGCGGCGCTACGCAGCAGAATACCTTGCGCCACAAGGAATCACAGTGATCGAGGCTACCTGTGCCGACATGCTCGACGCCGCGTCGAACGCTGACGTGGTGTTGGCCGAGACCCCGTCGAACCCCGGTCTCGACGTGGTCGATCTGCACCGTCTCGCGATGACGTGCCGGGCCCGCGGCGCGACGCTCGT
>LZSH01000562.1 GCA_001665255.1 Mycobacteriaceae bacterium 1482268.1
GGCGCTGCTGTTCGGGCTGGCGGCAGCGGCCGCCGTCGTCGCCGGTGTCGCCTTCGGTCTGACGACGTTGCCGCGGGTGCCTGCTGGGGCGGCCGGGGAGCGACGCGCGGCTGTGGACGCGCCACCACGGTTGTGACCATAGGCGCCTGGGCGGGCGCGGGGGCCTCGGCCGCGGGGACGGGAGCGTCGGCGATCGGTGCGGATGCGGGCGCGGGCGCGATGCTCGACGAGGTGCCGGCAGGGACAGCACTGTCGTCCCGCGTCAACGTCGTCAGACCGAAGGCGACACCGGCGACGACGGCGGCCGCTGCCGCCAGCCCGAACAGCAGCCGGCACCGCCGAGCGACCCAGGGCCGAAGACGCCACCCGTCGACCCCGGAACCGGTGGCGGCACGGGAACGCCGCCGAACGACCCCGGCACCGGCGGCGGCAGCACCGGCACGGGCACCGGCGGAGGCAGCACCGGCACGGGCACCGGCGGAGGCAGCACCGGCACCGGCACGGGAACGCCACCGATCGACACCGGCACCGGCGGAAGCGGCACGGGCACTGGCACCGGCACCGCTTCCGGCGGCCCGGCAAAGACTCCGCTGCTGCCCGGTGTGCTTCCGATCCTGCAACCCCAAGGATGAGGTTAGGCCAGCCTGTGTAGCGGGCTTTCCCGGCGAGATGCAACTATGAGCCCGGGCTGAACAGGCCCAGCGCATAAGTTACCAGTGGGTAACTTAAGATAAGTTACTCTTGGGTAACTTAACCTCCGGGAGGCACACGGGTGGACACCCAAATGCTGATCAGGATCGTCGCCGTCGTCCTGATGCTTGTCGTCGTCGGTGTATTCGCGCTCAAGCGGGTCCTCTTCCTGACCAATCTGATCCGGTCCGGCGCCAAGACCAGCGTCGAGAACAACCGCAAAGACAACCTCGGCAAGCGCATCACGACACAGGTCGAAGAGGTCTTTGGGCAAACCCGGCTACTGCGCTGGTCGATCCCCGGTCTCGCGCACTTCTTCACGATGTGGGGCTTCTTCATCCTCGGCACGGTCTATGTCGAGGCCTTCGGTCAAGTCGTCCAACACAACTTCCACATCCCGCTCGTCGGCCGCTGGGACGTCCTCGGATTCCTCCAGGACTTCTTCGCCGTCGCGGTACTGCTCGGGATCATCACGTTCGCGATCATCCGCGTCATGCGCGAACCCAAGAAGCACGGTCGCGACTCGCGGTTCTACGGTTCTCACACCGGCGGCGCCTGGCTGATCCTGTTCATGATCTTCAACGTCATCTGGACCTTCGCCCTGGTTCGCGGCGCGGGTGCCAACACCGGCGCGCTGCCCTACGGCAAGGGCGCCTTCTTCTCGCAATTCATGGGCTGGGTTCTGCATCCGCTGGGCGAATCGGCCAACGAATGGATCGAGACGCTGGCACTTATCGGGCACATCGCGGTCATGCTGATCTTCCTGTTGATCGTGCTGCACTCCAAGCACCTGCATATCGGACTCGCACCGGTGAATGTCACGTTCAAGCGGCTGCCCAACGGCCTGGGTCCGTTGCTGCCCGTCGAGTACAACGGCGAGCGGGTCGACTTCGAAGATCCGGCCGAGGACGCGGTGCTCGGCCGCGGCAAGATCGAGGACTTCACCTGGAAGGGCTACCTCGACTTCACCACGTGCACCGAGTGTGGCCGCTGCCAGTCGCAGTGTCCGGCGTGGAACACCGGTAAGCCGCTGTCTCCGAAGCTCGTCATCATGAACCTTCGCGACCACCTTTTCGCGAAGGCGCCCTACATCCTCGGCGACAAGGAGACCCCGCTCGAGAACACGCCCGAGGGCGGTCTGGGCGAGGAACTGCGCGGCGAGAAAGAGTCCGAGGAACACTCCCACGAGCACGTGCCGGAGTCCGGCTTCGAGCGCATCCTCGGCTCGGGTCCGGCGCAGGCCACACGACCCCTCGTCGGAACCCTTGAACAGGGCGGCGTAATCGATCCGGACGTGTTGTGGTCGTGCACCACCTGCGGCGCGTGCGTCGAGCAGTGCCCGGTGGACATCGAGCACATCGACCACATCGTCGACATGCGCCGCTACCAGGTGATGATGGAGTCGGAGTTCCCCGGCGAACTCGGCGTGCTGTTCAAGAACCTCGAGACCAAGGGAAACCCCTGGGGCCAGAACGCCAAGGACCGCACCAACTGGATCGACGAGGTCGACTTCGATGTGCCGGTGTTCGGCAAGGACGTCGAGTCGTTCGACGGCTACGAATACCTGTTCTGGGTCGGCTGTGCGGGCGCCTACGAGGACCGCGCCAAGAAGACCACCAAGGCTGTCGCCGAACTGCTGGCGATCGCCGGCGTGAAGTACCTGGTGCTCGGCGAGGGCGAGACATGCAACGGCGACTCGGCTCGCCGCTCTGGCAACGAGTTTCTGTTCCAGCAGCTCGCCGCGCAGAACGTCGAGACCCTCAACGATCTGTTCGAAGGTGTCGAACGGGTGGACCGCAAGGTCGTCGTGACCTGCCCGCACTGCTTCAACACGCTGGGCCGCGAATACCCGCAACTGGGCGGCAATTACACGGTGCTGCACCACACGCAGCTGCTGAACCGGCTGATCCGCGACAAGAAGCTGGTGCCGGTCTCGCCCGTCGGCGGCTCGAACGGGCAGGATTCACCCATCACCTACCACGACCCGTGCTACCTGGGTCGGCACAACAAGGTTTACGAGGCGCCGCGCGAACTCATCGGAGCGTCCGGCGCGAAGCTCACCGAGATGCCGCGTCACGCCGATCGCGGATTGTGCTGCGGCGCAGGCGGCGCCCGCATGTGGATGGAAGAGCACATCGGCAAGCGGGTGAACCAGGAGCGCGTCGAGGAGGCACTGGATACCGGTGCGTCCAAGATCGCCACCGGCTGCCCGTTCTGCCGCGTGATGATCACCGACGGCGTCGACGACGTCTCTGCCGCCAGGGACATCGAGAAGGCCGAGGTCCTCGACGTGGCTCAGCTGCTGCTCGGCTCGCTCGACACGAGCTCGGTGACACTGCCCGAAAAGGGCACGGCCGCAAAGGAAGCCGAAGAGCGCGCTGCCAAGGTCGAGGCGTCGACGGCAACGGTCGAAGAGGCTGCACCGGCGAAGGTCGAGCAGGAGGCTCCTGCCGAGGCCAAGCCAGCGGCCGAGAAACCCGCAGCCGCCGCGCCCGTCAAGGGCCTCGGCATCGCGGGTGGAGCGAAGCGCCCCGGCGCCAAGAAGGCACCTGCGGCAGCCGCCGAGGAGGAGGACAAGCCCGCAGCGGCTGCCCCCGCGAAGGGGCTCGGCATCGCAGCAGGGGCCAAGCGTCCCGGCGCCAAGACGGCCACCCCAGCACCGGCCGAGGCCAAGTCCGAGGCCGAGGCGCCCGCAGAAGCCAAGGCCGAACCCGCGGTCAAGGGGCTCGGCATCGCCGCCGGGGCAAAGCGTCCCGGCGCCAAGAAGACAGCGGCGGCACCGGCCGAGGCGAAGGCCGAGGCGCCCGCAGAAGCCAAGCCCGAACCTGAGGTCAAGGGCCTCGGTATCGCGCCGGGTGCACGCAGGCCCGGCGCGAAGAAGGCGACCCCGTCGGCACCCGCCGCCAAACCTGCTGCGGCCCAGCCCGAACCGGCCGGTGACGGCGAATCCTCCTCTGCGCCTGAGCCATCCGCCACCGAACCGTCGGGCAACGGCAATGACGAGAAGCCCGTGCCCCCGGTGAAAGGGCTCGGGATCGCTAAGGGGGCGCGGCCGCCGGGTAAGCGGTGACGCAGGGGGAACATCACGGCAAAGTCTCGATCGGCGAATTTGATTTGCCATTAATGAGACGATGAAGGACGTGACTACCCACCAGACGCCCTGGCACGCGACGGGCCAACACCCGCGGCAGCGCACGCTGGCGCAGTCGTCGAAGCTGCAGGACGTCCTGTACGAGATCCGCGGCCCGGTACACGAGCATGCCGCGCGGTTGGAGGCTGAGGGTCACCGCATCCTGAAGCTGAACATCGGCAACCCCGCGCCCTTCGGGTTCGAGGCGCCCGACGTCATCATGCGAGACGTGATCGCCGCCCTGCCGTACGCGCAGGGCTACTCCGACTCCAAAGGTATCCAGGCCGCCCGTCGCGCGGTCTTCACCCGCTACGAACTGGTCGAGGATTTCCCCCGGTTCGACATCGACGACGTCTACCTGGGCAACGGCGTTTCCGAGCTCATCACGATGACGCTGCAGGCGCTGCTGGACAACGGGGACCAGGTGCTGATCCCGGCCCCGGACTACCCGCTGTGGACGGCGTCGACATCACTGGCGGGCGGCACCCCTGTGCACTACCTGTGCGACGAGACGCAGGGATGGCAGCCCGACATCGCCGACATGGAAGCCAAGATCACTGACCGCACCAAGGCGCTTGTGGTGATCAATCCCAACAACCCCACCGGTGCTGTCTATTCACGCGAAATCCTCGAGCAGATAGTCGAATTGGCGCGCAAGCACGAACTGCTCCTGCTCGCCGACGAGATCTACGACAAGATCCTCTACGACGACGCCGAACACACCTGCCTGGCGTCAGTGGCGCCGGACCTGCTCACGTTGACGTTCAACGGGTTGTCGAAGGCCTACCGGGTGGCCGGCTACCGGTCCGGCTGGCTGGTGATCACCGGGCCCAAGGACCACGCCGCCTCATTCATCGAGGGCATCAGCCTGCTGGCCAACATGCGGCTGTGCCCGAATGTCCCTGCCCAGCACGCCATTCAGGTGGCCCTCGGCGGACATCAGAGCATCGAGGAGCTGGTGCTGCCCGGCGGCCGCCTGCTCGAGCAGCGCGACGTCGCGTGGTCCAAGCTCAACGAGATCCCTGGCGTTTCCTGTGTGAAACCCCAAGGCGCGCTGTATGTCTTCCCCCGGCTGGACCCCGAGATCTACGAAATCGTCGACGACGAACAGCTCGTGCTGGATTTGCTGCTGCAGGAGAAGATCCTCGTCACGCAGGGCACCGGCTTCAACTGGCCCACCCCCGATCACCTTCGCATCGTCACGCTGCCCTGGTCTCGTGACCTGAGCGACGCCATCGAGCGAATCGGCAATTTCCTGTACAGCTACCGCCAGTAGCCACCATGGCGCCCGACCAGCAGCGCAAGCGACGCGTCGTCGACGGCCTTCATCGGATCTTGAACCCGATCGCGCGGCGCTTACCTGGTCAAGTGGTGCTCGAGACAACGGGTCGGGTCAGCGGCCAACCCCGCCATACCCCGATCGGCGGGAAGCTCGTCGGGGAGGTCTTCTGGTTCGTTTCGATGAACGGCGATTCAGCAAGCTACGTGCGGAATATCAAGGCCGACAACACCGTTCGCATCAGAATCGGCGACCGGTGGCGATCTGGGCGGGCACACCTGCTTCCCGAAGATGACGCCCGCGCGCGCAACGCGCAGTTCACGTTGATCAACAGGACTGCCAACGGCCGGCTGGGCACCGACATGCTGACGATTCGCGTGGACCTCGATCCGTAGCAAGGAATGCACCAGCCACAGCATCTACCCTGATGCCCGTGTCGCACGCCCACTCGCACTCGCTGCACGGCCCGTCGCCGCTGGGCCCGCTGGCCGCGAAGATCGTCGTCGGACTTCTCATCGCCATCGGCGTCGTCGTCTTGACGGGGGCGGCCTGGCTCTGGCCGAGCCAGCAGAAGGTCAACATTCCGTTGCCGTATCAGAATGCCGCGGGCGGCGCGGTCAGCACCGAGGCGGGCCATGTGCTGTCCAGCAGCGCCGCGACGTGCGGCGACCAGACCGTGGGGACGGTGATCACAACGCAACCGAATCCCGCCGGCGGTCCCGACGCGGTTTGCGTGCATTCGCTCATCGCCATCGACTCCGGGCCGAACAGAGGCGCCAATACGCTCCTCGAATTCGGCGTCGGACCGGGTCAGCCCAAATTGATGGTCGGCGACCACATCCGGATCACCCGGCAAGTCGACCCAACCGGCTTGACCACCTACTCCTTCTACGACTACGAGCGGAAATGGCCACTGACAGCGATTGCCGCGGCATTCGCGCTAGTGGTCGTCGCGGTCGCCGGGTGGCGCGGCTTACGCGCCTTGGTCGGCATCCTCGTCGCTTTCATAGTGCTGGTCGTGTTCATGCTGCCGGCCCTGCGTGACGGAAGTGCCGCCATCCCCGTCGCCCTGGTGGCATCCGCGGTGATTCTGTACGCCGAGTGAGCCGATGATGAACCCGGCGAGCAGCAGCCCGGTAATCGACACCTGCCCCATGTAGGTCGCGACGGCGTTGTTCTCCTCGCGGCGGGATTGTCTTGGGCGGCAATCGAATTAGCACATCTGACCGGCCTGTCGGAGGAGGAGAACAACGCCGTCGCGACCTACATGGGGCAGGTGTCGATTACCGGGCTGCTGCTCGCCGGGTTCATCATCGGCTCACTCGGCGTACTCAACGACGTCACCGTCACGCAAGCATCGACGGTGTTCGAGCTGGCGCAGGTAGCCGACGGCGGAGCGTGCGATCTCGATCGCGACCGTTTCGCCGGTCAGCACGTCGCCCAGCGATCGGTTGGCCACGCTGAACAGCAACAGCAGTGGCAGCGCACTGCCGGCATACGCCAGCACGAGCGTGTAGACGGTGCTGGCGATGTGGTCGCGGCCGACCCGCATCGCGCCGAGGAAGATGCCGCGACGGGAGCCGCCGTCGGCTACCTGCGCCAGCTCGAACACCGTCGATGCTTGCGTGACGGTGACGTCGTTGAGTACGCCGAGTGAGCCGATGATGAACCCGGCGAGCAGCAGCCCGGTAATCGACACCTGCCCCATGTAGGTCGCGACG
>LZSH01000563.1 GCA_001665255.1 Mycobacteriaceae bacterium 1482268.1
GCGCACGGCGGCCAGTTGATCCGGCCGGCTGCCCAGCTCCCACAGTCCGTGCGCGCCGACATCGACACCAACGCGTCCCAGGCGCGCGAAGAGATGATCCGCTACTGCGCGCCGGCGCAATGGTTCGCCCGCACAGTGCGCAAGCCGTTCACCATGCACGACACGACGATCGAGCCGGGGCAGCGCATCATCACGCTGCTCGCCTCGGCCAACCGGGACGAACGCGAATACCCCGACCCCGACGCCTTCGTCTGGGACCGAAAGATCGATCGGTTGCTGGCTTTCGGTCGGGGACAACACTTTTGCCTCGGTGTGCACCTGGCCCGGCTGGAAATCACGATCATGGTGTCCGAGTGGCTGAAACGAGTGCCCGAATTCCGCATCATCAGCGACGGCGCGTCGCGGCCGCCGTCGAGCTTCCAGTGGGGCTGGAATAACCTCCCGGTGGAGGTCTGACGTGTGGTCGTATCGGCTGGTGGCGCCCTACATCTTTGAGCGGTCCGACATCGCGGAGAAGACACCGGGGTCGCTGCGCGACGGCCAGGTGCTCGTCCGCTTCATGGCAGCGGGAGTGTGCGGCAGCGACATTCCGGGTTTCCGCGGCGCCAAGGGCAGGCTGCCCGGGGATGTGGGCACGAGCGCCGCTGAGATGGACGGCTTTCCGATCCACGAAATCGTCGGTGAAGTGCTCGCCAGCCGGCACCCCGCCCACGGCGTCGGCGACCGCGTCGTCGGTTGGGCATCCGGCTTTGATGGGATGATGGAACTCATCGTCGCCGACGGCGACGGCCTTGCTCCGTATGACCTGTCGCTGGCACCGCAGCACGCGGTGGCGCTGCAACCGTTGGCGTGCGTGCTGTACGCGATCGAGCAGCTTCCGAAGCTGCCGGATCTGCACGTCGCCGTCATCGGTCAGGGCTCGATCGGTCTGCTGTTTTCCTATGCCTCAAAAGCTTTCGGCGCGCGCACGGTGACTGGTATCGACCCGATCGACCGCAACGACGTGGCCAAGGAATTCGGGGTGGACACCATGGTCCGCGCGACGAGCGACCGGTGGGTCAGCCACCTCGACCCGCGCGACAAGCCAGACGTCGTCATCGAGGCCGTCGGACATCAGGTCGCCACGCTCGGCCACGCCATCGAGGCGGCGGCGTTCGGGGGAACGGTCTTCTACTTCGGCGTCGCCGACGACGAGAGCTATCCGATCAGCATGCGCACCATGCTGCGCAACAACCTGACACTGAAATCCGGTGTGACGCTGGACCGTCGCCGGATGCTGACCCTCGCCGACGAGTTCGCCCGCGAGCACCCTGAACTGCTGGCCGCCTATGTAACCCATACTTTCGGTGTGGACGACGTCCAGGCCGCATTCGAATTGGCCTGCCGACCCGACCCCGAACGTATCAAGATCGCGATCGTTGCATGACGCGCAGCAGGCTGCAGGAAGCGCTCGCCGCCAATGAGCGGATATTCGGCGGATGGGTGGTCGGCCCCACCATCATCGGCCCCGAGGAATTCGCCCAGGCCGGCTACGACTACGTCGGATTCGACCTTCAGCACGGCTATCTCGACGACGCCGATGTCGCGCTGATGCTCCGCAGGCTCGAACACGTGCCCATCGCCACCGCGGTGCGACTGCCGTCGACCGATCCCGCGCCGATCGGCCGCTTACTCGACGCGGGCGCCGACGCCGTCATCATCGCGATGGTCGAATCACCCGACCAGGCAGCAGCTGCAGTATCGGCGACCCGCTACGCGCCGGCCGGCGTGCGCAGTTTCGGCCCGCTGCGGGCCGGCCTCGGTCCCGATCCCGCCGCCCACGAGGCACGCACGAGCGTGTTCGCGATGATCGAGACCGCGCGGGGACTTACCGCCCTCGACGAGATCTGCGCCGTCGACGGATTGACCGGTGTCTACGTCGGCCCGGCTGATCTCGCGATCTCGCTGGGGCACAAACCAGTCGAAGCCTTGACCAATCCCGCTGTCCTTGAGGCGATAACCCGCATCCAGGCCGGGGCATCGGCGGCAGGGCTTGTTCCCGCCATCCACGCAAACGCAGGCAAGCCGGGGAAGGCCATGGCCGAGTTGGGCTTTCGGATGATCACGTTGGCGTCGGAGTCGCAGGCCTTGCGCCGCGGCGCGGCCGAACATCTCGAGGAGGCACAGTGACCGACCGGGTCGCGCTCGTCACCGGAGCCGCCCGCGGGCAAGGCGCTGCCATCGTGCGCCGACTGCACGCAGACGGCTACCGCGTCGCCGCATGCGACGTGCGGATGGACGAGCTGATCGCCTCCATCGACGGACTCGGCGACCGCGTCATCGGTTTGCCACTCGACGTCACCTCCGACGAACAATGGGCGGCGGCGGTGAACCAGGCGGTGCAAACGTTCGGGTCGTTGTCGACGCTGATCAACAACGCCGGAGTGCTGCATCGCACGTCGCTGGAGGACGAGACCCCGGTCGGCTTCGAGGGGAGCTGGCGATTCAACTGTTTCGGCCCTTTCCTCGGAATCCGTGCCGCGCTGCCCCATCTACGCGCTGCCGACGGGGCTGCCGTCGTCAACACCTGCAGCACCGGCGCGATTCGGCCGTTTCCCAACCACGCTGCCTACAGCTCGTCGAAGTGGGCGCTGCGCGGACTCACCCAGGCCGCGGCCGCCGAGCTCGCCCCGTCGGGCATCCGCGTCAACGCGGTGTTCCCCGGACCCATCGCCACACCGATGCTCGACCCGCAGACACAGATACGCCTTGCCCAGCACGCGCCGTTCGGCCGGATCGGCGAACCGAGAGAGGTCGCCGACGCGATCGCGTTCCTGGTGTCCGAGCAAGCGTCGTTCATCACCGGCTCAGAACTCGTCGTCGACGGCGGGCAGATCCTGCAGATCGGATGACGGGATTGGCCAAGGCATTGTCAGTAGGAATCATCGGCGCTGGGCCAGGCGGCCTCGCGTTGGGAATTTTCCTGCGGAAGGCGGGGTTTCGCGACTTCACGATCTTCGACCGAGAAGACGGCGTCGGCGGAACCTGGCGGATCAACACCTATCCAGGACTGGCGTGCGACGTCAAGTCCCACCTGTACTCGTACTCGTTTGATTTGAACGCGAACTGGTCGCGGCTGTGGTCCGGGCAAGCAGAGATCCTCGAGTATTTCGAGCGGTGCGCCGAACGCTATCGGCTTCGGCCCAACCTGAAGCTCAACACCGAGATCGTGGCCGCTCGATGGGACGCCGACACCAACTCATGGCGGTTGACGACAAGCACAGGCGAGGAGTACGTGTACGACGTCGTGGTATCGGCTGTCGGACTGTTCACTCAGCCGGTGCTCCCGGATCTCGTCGAGGAGGAGCCGTTTACCGGCACACTCATGCACACCGCACGCTGGGATCACTGCGTGGATCTGGGTGACGCCCGTGTCGCCGTCCTCGGCACCGGATCCACTGCGTCGCAATTGATTCCCGAGGTGGCTAAGGTCGCCAAGAAGGTGTACTCGGTCCAGCGCTCACCAACATGGATTCTGCCGAAGCCCGACCGGGCCTACACGCAGCGCGAAAAATGGATGTTCGCCCACATCCCGTTGGCCAAGAAGATCTATCGGACCCGGCTCTGGCTGCGCAGTGAGTCCAACATCGGGGTGATCGAGCACGGCAGTGACAAGACCGAAGAGTTCAAGCGCATCGCCTTGTCTCAACTCGAGGCGATGGTGGCCGACGACGAGTTGCGCCATCGGCTGACCCCTGATCACCCCTTGGGATGCAAGAGACTGGTGTTCGCGACGGACTATCTGCAGACCCTCACCCAACCCCATGTCGAGGTGGTGTCCAGTCCCGCACGACATCTACGGGCGCGGTCGCTGGTAACCGAGGACGGCACCGAACTCGCCGTCGATGTCGTGCTGTGTGCCACCGGGTATGCCGCCGCCGACTATTTGGGTCAGATCGACGTCGTCGGTGAGGGCGGCACGGCGCTCCGTGACGCGTGGCGGGACGGGGCATACGCGTACCTGGGCATGGCCGTTCCCGGGTTTCCCAACTTCTTCATGCTCTACGGCCCCAACACGAACGTCGGCTCCAACAGTGTGATCTTCATGCTCGAGGCGCAGGCTCGCTACATCGTGCGTGCGCTGACGTACATGCGGCGCAAGCACAAGACCTATGTGGCCGTCCGGCGCGACGCCATGGCCACCTTCATCGAGAAAATCGACAAGTGGATGGAAGGCACCGTCTGGTTGACGCGGTGCAGCAACTACTTTCGCGCCGCCAACGGGCGCGTCGTCACACAATGGCCGCGCAGCGCGCGAGCGTTCTGGGGGATGACCCGCCGATTCAAAGCGTCGGACTACACCTTCGCTGCGGGGAAGCCACAATCTGCCGGCGACGTCGAGGCGCGCGTGGCCGCGCAGCGGTGACGACGTGGACGTGATCGACCGCCTTGATCCGGCGTTGCGTCACCTCGCCGAATTGCGCACAGACCTTTCGGTGACCGGGCTGCCGGCCTATCGGGAATCGCTGAACCGGCGTCGCCGCGACGAGGCACACGCAGTCGACCTCGCCGGCGTCTCGGTTGACGAAGCAGTCGCGGCAGCAGTGAAGGTGCGCATCTACCGCGGTGGGGCGTCACCCGCCCCGGCCGTCATCTATTGCCACTCAGGCGCTTTCGTGCTGGGAAGCCTCGATGTCGATCACCGGCAATGCGTCGAGCTCGCCAAGCGTGGTCAGTGCACCGTGATTTCGGCGGAATACCGGCTGGCGCCCGAGCACCCGTTCCCTGCGGCACTCGACGATGTAACGGCCGTCGTGCAGTGGGCAGCCGACAATGGAACCCGTCTTGACATCGACACCGATCGGTTGGCGGTCGCCGGCAGCAGTGCGGGCGGCGCGCTGGCAGCGCGGCTCGCACAGCGCTCTGCCGCCGGGCTAGTGCCGCGCATCGTATTCCAACTGCTGCACCAGCCGGTGCTCGATGATCGCGTGACGCCTTCGGCCACAGAGTTCGACTCGGCTCCGGGTTTCGATACGGCCGCGGTCACGCTGATGTGGCGACATTACCTGGCCGGCAGGTCGGCGTCGGCTGACGCGGCACCGGCCCGCGCTCTCGAACTTGGCGGTGTTCCAAGCGCATTGATCACATGTTCGGAACTGGATCCGCTGCGCGACGAGGCGATCGAATACGCGGGACGGTTGATGTGGGCCGCGGTGCCCACCGAGCTGCACGTGTTTGCCGGCACCTGCCACGGGTTCGACGCGTTCGTGCCGGAGTGGGAGACGAGCCAGCGGCTGTACGCGTTACAGGGCGTCGCGCTGCGGCGGGCCTTCGCCGAGGATAGCTAGCGCGCGAGCTCGCGGGCGATCGCGGCGAGATAGGCGTCGATGTGCGACGGGTTGACAATTCGAAAGAAGCCGTCAGTCATCGGTGCATGCCTGTACGTCTCGATCGTCATGGTCCGCGTGAACAGCGTCCTGTCCGGCTCCGGCCGGGTGAAGTGGTACTCGACGGCCATCCGGCCCTCCATCCCGCCGTCGCCCCGGCTGTCGTGGCCCAACCGGCCGACGGAATGAAAGACGAACAGCACTGGGCGCGCGGCAACTGCCAGTTGCCAGGTGAACACTCGGTCCCTGTCCGGATGCGGATCAGCCTCGTCCCAGGTGTCACCCACACGGAGGGGGAGATGGGCAGGCAGATTGCGGATGAGCGGGCCGCCGGGATAGGTCTTCGTCCAGTTCGCCGGATTGCTGACGAAGTCGTAGACGGTTTCGGGTGGCGCTACGAACGTCGCTTCCGAACGGGTGGTGACCACTCCCACTAAAGCACCTCTTTCACCTGACGTTTGGACTTTACAGATTAGCAGCAAAGTGTCACGCTAGGCGGGATGGACTTTTCGACAGTTGCGCTGTCTGATGACGACCGCGCATTCCGGGACGATCTGCGCGCGCTGCTGTCCGAGATCGTGACCGATGAAGTAATCGCGCGCGATCGGGAAACCGGCGAGAACTTCGACGAGGGTGTGCACCTCGCGTTGGGTAAGGCCGGTTATCTGGCCGCCGATTTTCGAGCTGGCACCGATAGCGGTTTCAGCCGCGTGCGCAAACGCATCTGGGATCTGGAGATCGGCCGCGCGCATACGCCGTGGTTTCACTGGGGCACAACAGCGATGGTCGCACGGGCCGTCGAGCAGTTCGGTTCGCCGGAACTCAAGGAAGAGGTGCTCGAGCGCACCCTGTCCGGCGAGTTTCGGCTGTGCCTCGGCTACACCGAACCCGAGGGCGGCTCCGACGTCGCCACGTGCAAGACGCGGGCGGTCCGTGACGGCGACGGCTGGATCATCAACGGCTCCAAGATGTTCACCTCCAACGCCCAGAACGCGTCATACGTCTACCTGATCACCAACACGGACCCCGACGCACCCAAGCATCAAAGTTTGACGATGTTCCTCGTGCCGCTGGATTCGCCCGGTGTCGAGATACAACCGCTGCGCACCGTCGACGGCGACCGCACCAACATCACCTACTACTGCGACGTCCGCGTACCCGACAGATGCCGCATCGGCCCTGTGAACGACGGCTGGTCGGTGCTTCGCGACGCGCTCAACGACGAGCACGGCACCGTCGAACGCGGCGACGACGGCTTGCAGAAGATCGCCGCCATGTCCGAGCACGTGCTGCTGCTGGCCGAGGCGGTCGACAAGGTCGCCGCGCCGGCGCCGGACGAGGATTCGGTGAAATACCGGTTGGGCCGCGGTGTCGCACGCATGGAGGCCGCGATGAGCACGCCCGACATGTTCGGTCGGGTTGCCAACGCACAGGTCATGCGTGAGGTATCGCCCGACCTGATGGACATCCTTGGAGCGGCGTCGAGCCTGCCGGGCGACGAGACGGGATCCGTCGGGGATGGCGGAGCCGAGTACGTCTTCCGGCTCGCCGTTCCCACCGGCATCTACGGCGGAACGCTCGAGGTCTTCCGCAATATGATCGCCCAGCACGCGCTCGGTCTCGGCAAGCCGAACTACTCGCCTCCTGCCAAGAAGATTTCCTAGCACTGCGACGCTACAGCCGGGCGATCACTTCCGAGGCAAGCAACTCGAGCGTCTTGTCGGAACCGCGATCGTGGGTGAACAGCACGATCTGGCCGAACCCCAAGTCCTGCAATTGATGAAGCCGGTCGACGATGGCCGGCGGGGTTCCGATCAGCCCGCCCTCGCGAAGGCCGAAAGCGGGTAGGCCGAAACGCTTTTCGGCCAGCTCGGTGACTCCGGCCAGCGATGTGTCGTCTGGTGCCAACGCCATCACCGCCTCGATCGACATCACGATCGTGGAGAAGTCGCGGCCGACGTCGTCGCAGAGCTTTCGTAGCACCGCGATCTTGTGATCCAACTCGCCGAGCGCATAGGTCGGCACGTTCCAGACGTCGGCGAATTGGGCCACCAGCGGCAGGGTGTACTTCTCGCCGACACCGCCGACCACGATCGGCGGCCGGGGCCGGCGGACTGCGCCCGGCTTGACCGGCATGTCGCGCACGGTGAAGTGGTTGCCGGAGAACTCGATTCGTTCATCGGCGAACGCCTGGCGCAATATCTCCAGCGTTTCCCCGAGCCGCTCTGACCGCTGCGAGAAGGTACCCCAGTCCAAGCCGACCCGGTTGTGCTCGTCCTCGATCGATCCGCTTCCGATACCGAGCTGAAGCCGCCCGGCCGAGATCTGGTCGAGTGTGGTCGCCATCTTCGCCAACATGACGGGGTGACGAAATTGATTGCACAACACCATGTGTCCGACCTGGATGCGCTCAGTGCGGCTGAGCAACGCGGTCGCCAGCGTCCACGCCTCGAGCGAGGGATAGTCGGGTGCGCCGGGCCCGTAGAGGTGGTCGTAGAGCCACAGCGAGTCGATGCCCACTTCCTCGCAGCGCTGTGCGCGGTGCAGGATGTCGGAGTAGCTGAACCCCATCTGGGGCAGGTAGACGCCGATCTCGGCCCGTGTCATATTTCGCAGTTCCCATCCTCTGCGGCCGTGCGGGGTTGACCGCTCATTGACTGGCATGGTAACGACATTCTCAACTTTGGAGAAGGTAATTCACGTAAAGGCGGCGGCTGATGAAGTTCACGTTTACTCACCCCATGCACAGCCACCCGTACAACCCGGAGTTGGTCGCCGGAAGCGGCATCGCGACGGTCGCCGCGGCGGCGGAGGCCGCGGGTTTTCACGGCTTCGGGTTCACCGACCATCCGGCCCCGTCGCAACGCTGGCTCGAGTCGGGTGGTCACGACGCGGTGGACCCCTTCGTGGCCATGGGGTTCGCCGCCGCGCGGACGACGGCTCTTAGGCTTATTCCCAACATCGTTGTGCTGCCCTACCGCAACCCGTTCGTGGTGGCCAAGGCTGGCGCGACGCTGGACCTGCTGTCGGGCGGGCGGTTCACACTCGCGGTGGGTGTGGGCTACCTGAAGCGGGAATTCACTGCTCTCGGAGTCGAATTCGATGAACGGGCCCAGCTCTTCGAGGAAGCGCTCGAGGTGATCCGCGCGATCTGGACCAGTGACGACGTCAGCTACGAAGGGCGCCACTTCTCGGCCAAGGGCATCACCGCGCACCCGCGTCCGGTCAGCGGGCCGCATCCGCCGATCTGGATCGGCGGCAACACCGCAGCGGCCCGGCAGCGCGTGGCGACCTACGGCGACGGCTGGTGTCCGTTCGCCGCGCCCGCCGCGCTCGCCCAGACGGCTCGCACGGCGTCGCTGGATTCGGTGGAGGCCCTCGCCGACGGAATCGCCGACCTGAGACGGCGACTCGAGGCGGTGGGGCGTGATTGGTCGGCCGTCGACGTCACGTTCACCAACCTCGGCGGTGGTGACCCCGCCCGCGACGACTTCAACGCCGACGCGTATCTGTCGGCGCTGGAAAAGCTCGAAGCGATCGGCGTCACCTGGGTTCAGGTGGGGGTGCCGGGAGACAGCCTGGCGCACGCAGTGGACGTCATCGAACGCTTCGGAAGCTCGGTGATCAAGGCATCGTGACCGTCACCGATAGGCGGTGATACGTCCCACCAGCGCGACCGTGCCGTCGGTGCTGATCGCTTGCGCGTCGGCGACGCCGCTACGCCGCCCCGTGCGCAGAGCTGTTCCCACATAACGCGATTCGCCGCCGCTGAGGAACTGGCGAAGGAAGTTCACCCGCAGCGAGGCGGTATTCAACGGCCGCCCGGGGTGACTGGCGTTGAGCGCGGCCGAAGCTGCGAGCTCCAGGCCGGCGGCCGCCACGCCACCATGCACGACGCCGAGGCTGTTGTTGAGCACGGTGTTGGGTTGCTGGTGCAACACCGGCGAATCATTGCCCTCGTCGACGCGCAATGACATGATCTCGGCGAGATCTGTTGGCCGCAAACCGTCGACCGGTTCGGGCCACTCCTGCGGGAACTCGCCCGGGTGCCTCACATAGACCGACCGAACCGTCCCGACCCCGATCGCGGTGTCACCGATGGCCAGCTCGCACACGCCGAACGCCGACGACCCCGTCGTCCCGACCGGCCTGGCCGTCGCAACAACGGGCAAAGCGGGCGCCTCAGCAATGACCGTCAGGGCGTTCGGTGCCAGTTCGAGCGACAGTTCGCTGGACACCGTCCATTCGTTGTCGGCTCGTCGGTAGTGATTGACCAGGCCCGCCACATGGTCGACCAACACGGCCAGCGGGCCGGCCGTCGGAAACCCGGTCAGCGGATTGACCAAATCCGCTGCTGGCATCGAACTGACGAACGGGTCGGGGCTATCGACATGGTTGGCGATGCCGAACCGCCCGAGGGCCGTGTTGACGCCGTAGAGCACGGGTGCCTCTGTCACTTCATCACCCTGCCCGCCACTTTTCCGATCGCGCGTCGAAGTCGGCTCGAGATATACACCGAGAC
>LZSH01000564.1 GCA_001665255.1 Mycobacteriaceae bacterium 1482268.1
AGATCATGGAACTGGACGAGGCGGCCTTCTAAGGTCTTCGAAACCTTCTCAAGCCGCTTCGACAACCGGCCCCCGGGACTCTTCCCCGGGGGCCGGTTGCGTGCCAAGGGTTTACTTGTGGGGATGCGAAAAAGCCGAGCCATCGCGGTCGCGCTCATACTGCTGGCGTCCGCCGTGCATATCAGCGATTCCACGACCGCCCGGGCCTCGTCAATCGAAGGGAAATCCGTCTTCCTGGACCCCGGTCACAACGGTGCCAACGACGCGTCGATCAGCAGCCAGGTGCCCAATGGCCGCGGCGGCACCAAGGAATGTCAGACGACCGGTACGTCAACCGCCGACGGTTATCCCGAGCACACCTTCAATTGGGACGTCGCCGCCCGCGTGCGTGCACAGCTCGAGAAGATGGGGGTTCGCGTGCAGATGTCACGCGCCGACGACAGCTCCGCCGGACCGTGTGTCGATCAGCGCGCGGCGGCGGCCAACGCCATGCGTCCCGATGCGGATGTCAGCATCCACGCCGACGGTGGACCATCTTCCGGCCATGGCTTCCACATCAACTATTCGGCGCCGCCGCTCAACGACGCGCAGAGCGGACCGGCCGTCGCACTGGCCACCACCATGCGCGACGCCCTGGTCGCCGCCGGCCTGCAACCATCGACGTACATGGGCTCGAACGGGGTATACGGACGCCCCGATCTCGCCGGCCTCAACCTCGCCGAGTATCCGGCCGTCCTCGTCGAGACGGGCAACATGCGCAATGCCGACGAGGCGGCACAGATGGAGACGGCCGAGGGGCGCCAACGTTACGCCGACGCCATCACTCGAGGGATCGTCGCGTTCTTGACCCGGACATAAAAGGGCGGGTTCGGGAGGACAAATTGAGGTGCGTCACATTAGTCTCGCGCGGTCGGCTTTTCACCTCTTGCCGACTCTTCGGATCGGTCACTCCCGAACCCGTCGTGCGATCGACTGTACGCCTGTGCTGACGGTCACACCAGAGGCAATTTCGGGCCGTTACGAGTCCTTCGCCCGTAGCAGCGCGCGGGTGCGTTCGCGCACTTCAGGGGACGAATCGAAGATCGCTGCAGAGAACTCGTCCACGCCGAGCGCGGCCAGCTCGTCGAGTCGATCAGACACCTCTTCCGCACTGCCGATGATGGCGGCGTCCTCGGGATTCGCGTACCCCTCACGGTCGAGCATCGCGCGGTAGGACGGCAGGGTTCCATACAACTCGAACTGCTCTGCGGCCTGCGCTCGCGCCCCGGCGGCATCGTCGGTCACGCTGATCGGCAGCCCGGCTACCACACGTACCGCGCTCGCCGGCCTGCCCGCTTCCTCCGCGGCCGCGCGCAGCGTGGGGACGACGTGTTCGCCGAGAGTCTTCGGTCCGCACATCCACGTCAGAGTTCCCGCGGTACGCCGACCGCACAGTTTCAGCATCTGCGGACCCAGCGCGGCCAGATAGACCTCGGGGACCGGCGCCCCGGGAACCTGAAGGGCGCCTCGCGCGGTCACGGTTTCACCGACAGCGTTGACGGGCTCTCCCGCAAGCAGGGGCTGCAACGCGTCGAGGTATTCGCGCATGCGGCGCACCGGCTTGTCGTAGGGAATTCCCCACATGCCCTCGGTGACCGCCTGATGCGTCAAGCCGAGGCCGAGAACAAACCGGCCACCGGCGATCGTGTTGAGGGTGAGCGCCCGCTGCGCCATCTGCATCGGGTGCTGGTTCTGGATCGGCAGCACCGCGGACCCGACCTCGATACCGTCGACCTCCCGAAGCGCCACCGCCAGCACCGTCAACAGGTCCCCGTCAAACGGCATCTGCGCCATCCACATCCTGCGGAAACCTTCGTCGCGCGCCTTCGCGAGAGCATTGACGGTGGAATCGATAGGGGTTCCAGCGACGGGGCTCGCGATATTCAGGCTCATCTGCATGGCATCCATCGAAGCACGCGCGTGCAACGATATTGCGCGATGACCACAGAACTGGCGCGGCTGCAGAACTTCGGGCCCAACTGGTTCGCCTCGGTGATGGGCACCGGCATCGTGGCCACCGCAGGCGTCACGCTGCCCGTTCAAGTGCCCGGGCTGCGGGTGTTCTCCCATATCGTGTGGGTGGTCGCGACGGTGCTGCTGGTGGTGCTCGTCGTAGCGGTGACTGTTCAGTGGGCCCGCCATCCCACGGTCGCGCGCAGCCATGTGCGCAATCCTCAGATGTCGCACTTCTACGGGGCGGCGCCGATGGCGCTGATGACCGTCGGCTCGGGTGCACTGTTGACGGGCACCGATCTGATCGGCGGGCGGATCGCGGTCGACCTGGCCTGGGTGCTGTGGACCGCGGGCACCGTGGGCGGACTGTTCACCGCGGCGACGATCCCGTTCCTGATGTTCACCCAGCTCAACGTCGAACCGGATGCGGCGTTCGGCGGCTGGCTGATGCCGGTTGTGCCGCCGATGGTTTCGGCCGCGGCGGGCGCCTTGCTGATACCGCACATGGCTCCCGGGACCGGGCGCGCGACGATGCTGTACGGCTGTTATGCGATGTTCGGCTTGTCGCTGGTCGCGGCACTGATCATCATCACGATGGTCTGGAGCAGGCTCGCGCTCTACGGGACATCGGGAACGACGCGGGTGCCGACGCTGTGGATCGTGCTGGGCCCACTTGGTCAGGGGATCACGGCGGCCGGGCTGCTCGGTGCGCACGCGGCGTTGGCGGTCCGACCCGAGATCGCTGGCGCGATGAACGTGTTCGCGGTGCTGTTCGGCGTCCCGGTGTGGGGGTTCGCGGTGCTGTGGATCACGCTGGCAACACAATTAACCGTGCGCACTCTGCGACGCGGCATGCCGTTCGCGTTGACATGGTGGAGTCTGACGTTTCCGGTCGGGACGTTCGTCA
>LZSH01000565.1 GCA_001665255.1 Mycobacteriaceae bacterium 1482268.1
ACGGCGCCGCGGTGCACGGCAGCGGCCAGCTCGGCGGTGTGGCCGAACCTGGAGTGGTAGGCGATGGCCAGCGCCGGCGCCGCGATGTGAGAACCGTTGTTCGACATGTTATTTCGACTCCAATTGTGCTTGAACTATTTCCTGTCGCCTCGCGGTCCAGTCCGGAAGCTCGTCGCCGGCGAGGTAGGCCGCCAGCCGGTCGAGATAGGCGTGCGTTCCGGCGCGGAAGCCCGTCGCGTTTCTGGTCCCGAGGCCACGGTGGCTGAAGCGGAGAAGGGTGCCGTCGCCCTCGGGGTGCAGTTCGTAACGCACGACGCTGTCTTCGACGATGGCCTGCTTCCATTCGTGCTCGAGCACGCGCGGCGGATCCCACACCAGAATGCGTCCCGTCATTCGTTTCTTCTCGACCGGCAGCGGGGGTCCGGTGGCCACCATGTCGATCAGTCCGCCCTCGCGCCCGTCGATGGTCGTTTCGCCGAACCATTGCGCCCGTTCGTCTGGATCGGCGATGGCCGACCACACGGCTTCGACCGGATAGGGCAGCTGCCGCTCGAACGTCACGACCGCGCGATCGCCCTGCACCGTGAGCTTTCCCTCGCCGGCGATCATTTCGAGCCGCCGTGCTTCGCTTGCAGATGGCGTTCGAGTGCATCCAGATGGCCGGACCAGTAGCGCCGGTAGCGCTCGATCCAGTCGTCGATCTCGACGAGGCCGTCGGCGCGCAGCGCGTAGATCCGGCGTTGAGCATCGGGCCGTACTTCGACGAGGCCGACTTCGCGCAGCACGCGCAGATGCCGTGACACGGTCGGTTGGGTCAATTCCGGCAGCGTGGCGACCAATTCGCCGGCCGTTCGTTCACCGCGGGTGAGGGCATCGAGCAGGGCGCGCCTGCTCGGTTCGGCAACTGCCTCGAAGACATCCATGCCCCGAGTATTGCAAGCTATCTATATAGATGCAACCCTATATACGCCGCTGGACCAAGAGCGTCTGCGCAGCCGTCCCGATGAAGCCCCGCCGGTCGAAGATCTCGGCGGTGGTGACTCCGATGCCGTCGGGGCCGATCGAGCCGCGGGCGCGAAGCGCGAAGTCGTTGCCGACGGGGACGCGGTGAACGTGCAATGCGGTGTCGGTGTTCATGAACACGAACGCCGCCGGGTCGAGAGCGGCGCCCGCGCCGTTGGCGCAGTCGACGATCAGCGCCAGACGCTGCATTTGCGTCAACTCCTCAGTGTCGACCAGGTGCATTAGCGGGCTGAACCACACCACCGGCGAGCCGTTGTCGGAATCGCGCTGCCTGCGCCAGCTGACCGCCTCCAGGTATCCCGTGGCGCCTTCCCAGCTGTGCTGCACCGTATCCGCCTCGCCCTCCACGAGCGGAGGAAAGCGGTCGATGGCGACATCGGCGGTGTCACTGGTCGCCAGCAGCCACGCGGACGCGCGCGCGACGGCACGGTCGGCGCCACCGGGACGGGCGGCCACCATCTCGGCTGCCCGCAATGAAATGCGGCTGCCCGGGCGTTCGACCCACGCCCGAACCCGTACCGGCGCAACGGGAATCGCACCGAGGATGTCCATCGAGACGCGTCCGATGCGCATTCCGGAGTCACCGGCGCATTCCTCGATGAGCTTCGTCATCAACGCCAGCGGAGGGGAGCCGTGCTGAATCTCGGTATCCCAGTTGCTTCGGGTGTAGTCGGTGGACTCGAACAGTTGAACGTCGCCATCGGTGCCCAGCCGACGGTAGTGGCTTCCGCTCATGCAGCCGGCTCCGCCGAATACAGCACCGGGTCGTCACCGGGGCCGCCCTCGGCGGGATGTTCGGGCCAGCCCGGATACGGCGGAGGTGTCCCACCGAATACCGGGCAGTGTGCGTGATGGGCACACCAGTCGCACATCCGCGACGGGTGCGGCCGGAAATCGCCTGTCGCACCGGCCGATTGGATCGCGCGCCAGATCGCGATCAACGTCTTCTCGAACCGCTCCAGCTCGTCGAGGTCAGGGGAGTAGTCGAGCACCTGACCGTCGGCCAGATACAGCAGCCGCAGCTTGGCGGGCAGCACCCCCCGCGACCGCAAGAGCGCGACCGCATAGAACTTCATCTGGAACATCGCCTTGAACTCGGCGAGTGCACGCGCCTCCGGCGGCGCCTTACCGGTCTTGTAGTCGACGACCCGCAGTTCTCCGGTGGGTGCGACGTCGATGCGGTCGATGAACCCGCGCAGCAGCGTACCGTCGGCGAGTTCGACCTCGACTCGTTGTTCGCAACTCTGGGGGTTGAACCGGGTCGGGTCCTCGAGGCGGTAGTACCCCGACAGCAGCGCCCTGGCCTCGTCCAGCAGCACCGCCCGAGCCGCAGGATCGACATCGTCGACGAGGTCTGGATGGTCGGCAACCACGCGCTCCCACGCCGGTCCCACCAGTGACCGCGCTGTCTCGGGAATGCGGTCGGAAGCGGGCAGCGCATAGAGCTGTTCGAGCGCCGCGTGCACCACCGAGCCGCGCAGCTGCGCAGTCGACGGCGGTTCGGGTAGCCGGTCGATGGCGCGGAAGCGGTACAGCAGGGGGCATTGTTTGAAGTCGCTGGCCCGCGACGGCGACAGCGCCGGTCTGCGCTGCTCCGGTGGCCGATCCGGGACCTCGTGCTGGTCCATAACGGGCAGCATATGGCCGCCTCCCGACAACCCCGGACACCGACGTCGGCGCGTCTGCTGGCAGGCTGATGGGCTGTGTCAGAGAGAGCCGCGACCGGTCCGTTCGCCGTCGGCGATCGCGTGCAACTCACCGACGTCAAGGGACGGCATTACACCATGGTGCTTGCCACGGGTGGCGAGTTCCACACCCACCGCGGAGCGATCACCCACGACACCGTGATCGGGCTGCCCGAGGGCAGCGTCGTCAAGTCCGCTAACGGTGACCCGTTTCTGGTGCTGCGGCCGCTGCTCGTCGACTACGTCATGTCGATGCCCCGCGGAGCGCAAGTGATCTATCCAAAGGACGCGGCGCAGATCGTGCACGAGGGCGATATCTTCCCCGGCGCCACAGTGCTGGAGGCCGGCGCGGGGTCGGGCGCGATGACCTGTTCGCTGTTGCGCGCCGTCGGCCCGACCGGAAGTGTGGTGTCCTACGACGTGCGCGACGACCA
>LZSH01000566.1 GCA_001665255.1 Mycobacteriaceae bacterium 1482268.1
GCGGCGAACAGCGCCGCGACTTTGGGTAGCCGGTCGCGCAGGGCGACCCCGCGGTGGGTTTGATGCAGCGACATCGACCACACCGTGCCCTACCCCCTCGGTCCGACCCATCCGTCAAACCTGAAGTGCCTGTGCCGCTTTCACCACCTGTTGAAGACCTTCTGGAACGGCCGCGGCGGTTGGTGCGACCGGCAACTGCCCGATGGCACCATCATCTGGACCGCACCCACCGGCCACACCTACACCACCTATCCCGGGGCGCTGCATCTGTTCCCGTCCTTGTGTACGCCGACGGCCACCCTGTGGCCCGCCGACCCACCCGAGGTCATGCCCGCCGAAGGCCGCGAGGTGATGATGCCCCAACGCCGACACACCCGCGCCGAAAACACCACCAAAGCCATTGCTGCCGAACGCCGACTCAACGACGACCTCGTCGCCGAACGCAACAAACCCCCACCGTTTTAGGCGACGGCGAAGAGTCGCCATTCACCGGGCACGCCCTTGAGCTGGTGCGCGCCGCGGTCCTCGAACTCCAGCCCCGATCCGATCACCAGATCGCGCAACGTGCTGGACACCAACACGTCATTCGGCCCCGCTAGTGCGCTCACCCGGGCCCCGATGTGCACCGCGATGCCGCCGATGTCATCGCCCCGAACCTCACACTCCCCGGTATGCAAGCCAGCGCGCACCTCGATACCCAAAGCCTGCAATGCATCTCGAATCGCCACCGCACATCGAATCGCCCGCTGCGGCCCGTCGAACATCGCCAAGAACCCATCCCCAGAGGTGTTCACTTCACGGCCTCGAAAGCGGGCAAGTTGCGACCGCACCACGGCGTCGTGCGCATCCAGCAAGGCATGCCAATCACGGTCGCCGAGCGCCGCCGCTCGGCGCGTCGAATCCACGATGTCGGTGAACAACACCGTGGCGAGAACACGGTCGTCAGGCACCTCGGCCTGCTGACCGGTAAGAAACTCGGCGATCACGCGGAAAGAATCACGCCACGGCTCCACGAAGTGGTACACGTTGCGGCCTGGCACCTCAACGTATTTCGCGCCTTCAATATGATGGGCGACATACCTGCCCCATTCGGGTGGGATGAATGGGTCCTCGGCGTGCTGCACAACCAGGGTGGGTACTCGGATCGCCGGGAAGATGTCCCGGACGTTCAGTTCGGCGACTACAGGGAGCAGGACGGAGACGGTGCCTGGGCTTGCCGCGAGCCGCTCTTGACGCGCCCACATTGCGCGGATTTCCTCATTCCACGGCATGTCCGGATTGATCGCGTGCTGAAACTCGCCTGTTCCCCACGCGGCGATCAGTCCCGCTTCGATTTCGTCCGAGTCGAGCCCATCGGCCCGTTCGGTCATTGGATCTGCATAGCCTTCGAGCACGACCAGAGCGCTCACGCGGGACGGATTTGTTGCGGCGAAAAAGGCCGCTGGGGACAGAGAGCCGCCGAACACCAAAAGGGCGACCTCGCTGCTTCCGAGAGCGTCGAGGACCGCGGTGATGCTGTCAGCCCATTGCTCCAATGTCGGTGGCGCGCTCGGCGTGACGGGATCGGAAACTCCGGTGCCCGGCTGATCGAAGAAGATGAGCCGACCGAGCGACGACATCGCGTCAATCCATCCGTGAAGAGACGACAGCTCCGGAAATACCTCGCAGTTCGTGAACCAGCCAGTGACTACCACGATGTCGCGAGGCCCTTCACCCCACGCCCGATAGGCGACGCGCAAGTCCCCGTTCATCGCATACCGCGTCTCCGAGAACATTGCCGAAGTTTAAGCCGAGGACCGGATCGAGCGTTGTGCATCGGCAGCGTTTCCGCTGTTCAAACGTCGGTTCCCAGTCGCCGCCATCGCCGCTACGGAGCATTCAAACATCCGAAAGCCCTGTCGACCCATCGGGTTAAGGCCCACACTGGGTCCATGACGCAAGCCGAGCTGCCCGAGGCACCCATTCCGGAGAGCCATGTCGAGATCCTGGAGAACGCCCTTCTGGCTATGGTCAGCACGATCAACTACAAAGACGGCCTCATATCGACCAATCCGGTCGGCTTTGATTGGGACGGGGAATACGTGCGCATCAGTACACTCAAATCGCGTGTAAAGTACCGCAACCTCTTGTCGAACGCTCAAATCACCTTCTGCGCAGTTGATCCTGCGATGGGCACTCGCTACATCGAGATCCGCGGTTACGCGGAGATAAGCGAAGACCCGGAGAACGAATTGCCCAAGAAGGTGGCCGGCCGCATGGGTGGCGAGGGTTGGACCCCTGAGATGGACGGCCCGGGCGCAGAGCGCGTGATCATCAAAATCGTTCCCGCCCAGGTATCCACGCCGACGTTGTACGGCGGTCAACTCGACCATCGGGCAGCGAAGTTCGCTGAATCACAGAACTCTTCGAAGCCCTGACCCGGACACACCGATCACGGTCCCGCTTGGGGCAACTCGTCGGCGGCGATCTCGCACGGCGTCTTGGCGCCTAAGGGTTCGGCGGTTGGCGGCGGCTCGACGATGGGTTGTGGTGGCGGCGGCACAGGAGCAGGCGGCGGCGTCGGCACCGCAACGGGTGATGGTGCTTCGTCGATGGATTCCTTCTCTTCGCAGGCGTCGACGGGTTCGTTGAGGGGCTCGTCGGTATCCGCGAGTTCGTCTGTCTCCTCGTCGGATTCGTCCTCGGGATCCTCGACGTCATCGTCATCAGGCTCTGGCTCTTTGTCCTCTGGCTCCGGCTCGTCCACGTCGACGGTCTCGTCCGTGAGCTCGTGCCGATCCGGTAGCGCATCGCCGGGACGGTCGAGGAGGCCTCCGATGGCGTCGGCGAGTTGAGATCCCAGGCCGGCGAGTCCACCTGCACCGCCCGGCACTCCGCCGCCCATCTCGCCGAGCGACGGCATCGTGGGCATCGCCGGGGTCGCGGTCGCGGGAGCCATTCCGGCCGGCGCGGTGGCCGGAACCCCCGCAGCAAGTGGGTCCAGCGCGGGGGGAGCAGACGGTGCCGGAGCCGCCATCGGCGCGGGAGCCATCGGTGCCGGAGCCATCGGCGCGGCCGGCGCGGACGGCACGGGCGCAGGCCATCCGGCAGGCGTCGTGCCCGCGACATCGGCCGGCGCTGAACTGGGCGATGGCGGAGGCGCAGACACGGGCCCGAGATCTCCGGGCACATCGAAGGGTGTCTCGGGTGCACCCGCCATGGCGCTGGCCGCGGCGTCGAAGGCAGCCGAAACAGCGGCCATCGCCTTCTGCATCGCGGTCAGCCAATCAGCGCGAATGTCGTTGTCCACGAATGGTTTAACCTGCTGGTCGATCAGCTCGCTGGCCGCCGCGCGGTCGCCCGCTCCGGTGGTGACGGTGTGCGAGGCGGTCAGCCATTCGGTACGCTGCGCCTCGCGGCGGTCATCGATCGCCACCGCGGCGGCGACCTTGTCGTCGACGGCCCGCCACAACTCGTCGCGCAGCGCCGCGAGCGCGCCCACAGCCGTGCGCACCGCCTCCGCCGCTGCGTCGGACGACGCGCCGTGGCGGAGGAGAAACTCGCGTGACGCGTCACCGCCGCGGCCGTGCCACGCCCCCGCCAACACATCGAGCTGTTGATCCTGGAGTTGCCGAGCGCTGTCGGTCGCCGCCGCGACGGCGTCCAGGGCCGCGCGATCGTCGTCGAGCGCACGCAGGTCCATGCCGTCTTCGCTTCCATACCAATCGCTCACCTGTGCGGCGTGCAGGGTGAGGTCGGGGTTCTGGTAGCCGAGCAGTCGGCATGCCGACACATATTCACCGATGGTGTCGACCGCCGGTCGGCCCTCGGCCAGCCGAGCGGTGACATCGAGTGGTTCGGCCATGGGTCAGCCGATCCGTCGGGCGCCGCGTGCGTCGGTCTCGGCGTAGCGATCGGCGCTCGAACGCAGTTCGGCAGCGATCTCCGTTGCGGCACGCGCCCATTGGCGCAGACGTTGCACGACACCGTCGACGGCGATACGCAGGGCATCGCCCTGAGCGGTGTGCACTCGTCCTGCGACGGCACCGTCGAACCGCAGCCCCGTCAGGTGAGTTCGGATGGCGGTGTCGAGGATGTCGGCGGCGGCGTCGTACCGTCGCGCGGCATCACGCACCGCAGCGACATCGACCCGGGCGATGTCAGGTTCTCCCACATTAGGCTACGACGTCGGCGAAACCCCTCGGGTTCCACCCGATTTCAGCCCTGTTCGCTGACCGACTCGGCGACGCGGATGGCCAACTGGCGGGCCGTGTCCTCGTCGGCCGCCTCCACCATCACCCGCACCATCTGTTCGGTTCCCGAGGGTCGCAACAGAATTCGGCCGGTGTCACCCAGCTCGGCCTCGGCTTCTGCCACCGCGGAACGCACCGACGGGGCGTCGGCGACGGTTGCCTTGTCGTCGACCTCGACGTTGATCAGCACCTGGGGTAGCTGTTGCATGGTCGAGGCCAGCGCGGCAAGCGGCGTACGCGTTTGCGCCACCCGGGACATCAGACGCAGACCGGTGACGATGCCGTCACCCGTTGTGCCCAGCGCGGGCATCACGATGTGGCCGGATTGTTCACCGCCGAGCGAGTATTCACCGGCACGCAGTTCTTCGAGCACGTAACGGTCACCGACGCCGGTGGTACGCACCTCGATGCCCGCGGCGCGCATCGCCAGATGCAGTCCGAGGTTGCTCATCACCGTGGCGACGAGCGTGTTGGACGCGAGCTCGCCGGCCTCTTGCATCGCCAGCGCGAGGATCACCATGATCGCGTCGCCGTCGACGATGTTGCCGTCCCCGTCGACAGCCAGGCATCGATCGGCATCGCCGTCATGGGCCAGACCGAGGTCGGCGCCGTGCGCCAGCACGGCCTTCTGCAGCACCTCGATGTGGGTGGAGCCGCAGCCGTCGTTGATGTTCAGCCCGTCAGGCGCAGCGTTGATCGCGATGACGTTGGCGCCTGCGGCCCGATACGCGCGCGGCGCGGCGGCCGAGGCGGCGCCATTGGCGCAGTCGACCACGACGGTCAACTCGTCCAGCCGGGTCGTCAGGGCCTTGCCGACGTGGCGTAGGTACCTGTCCTGCGCGTCGCCGGCGTCGACGATCCGCCCGATGGCGGCGCCGACGGGCCGCTCGCCCGGACCGGCCGCGAGCAATTCTTCGATGCGGTCTTCGGTGTCGTCGTCGAGTTTGCGCCCGCCCGCGCCGAAAATCTTGATGCCGTTGTCGGGCATGGGATTGTGCGACGCCGAGATCATCACACCGAAGTCGGCGTCGTAGGCGCTGGTCAGATAGGCGACGGCAGGAGTAGGCAGCACACCCACCCGAAGCGCGTCGACGCCCTCGCTGGTCAGTCCGGCGATGACCGCGGCCTCGAGCATTTCGCCGCTGGCCCGCGGATCGCGCCCCACCACGGCCACCCGGCGGCGGGCGTGCGACGAGTTTCCGAGTCGACGCGCAGCCGCCGAGCCCAGCCCAAGCGCCAGCTCAGCGGTCAGATTGCGATTCGCGACCCCACGGACTCCGTCGGTGCCGAACAGCCGACCCATCGGTCAAATTTCTCACAAATGCGTGCAGATGACACAACCGTCGACGTCAGCGGGCGTGCCGTCGCCGATTCGGTATCCCGCCGAGACGCACGAAAGGCTCACCGCCCGCACCTTTGGGGGAAGAATGCGGGCGGTGAGTGCTCCCTACCAATTGTTCTGACTGACCTAGCCCAGGGCGCCGAGGATCCGATTCAGCAGATTCAGAATCCCGTTGATATTGCCGCTCGGGTTATCCAGCAGCCCGGCCACTGCGCACAACAGATTGCCAAGCAGGTTGCCGGGGCCCGACTGGGCCGTGATGTTCAAATGCACCGTGTCTAGGTGAACCACAAGGCCCAACAGATTCAGGTCGAGCGGCCCCAGCACCAGATCGAGAATCTCGCAGCTTCCGGTGATTTGATTGACCGGCAGTGTCACCTGCTGGCTGACTTGTTGACCACCAAGCGTGCCGGTGAGTTGGCCAACCGCCATCAGGCCCGTCTGGGACGTGCCCTTGATGAACTGAGTTGCCGTGAAGTTGCCGGTTAGCTGCTGTCCCGTATCGGTGACACCGCTCACCGGGGCGCTCTGCGCGCCGCCCCTGTCGGGTGGCGCGGCGGCCGATGTTCCCAGTCCAATCGCTCCCACGAGCGCGATCATCGCGACACTTGCCACCAGGGCAAGTAGCCGCATAACGCGTGACGTCATTGCAACACTCCTTTTATTCGCAAAGGAGCAGCGATCCGGCCCCCCGAGACCCCTTCGTGACAACACCGAAGGTGGAATCGGCCCACCCTGCGTGACACGCACCCCCTGCTCCCGCAGCGGTGTTTCCTCGATCGGCCGAGGGTTAAACGGTAATTTCCTAGAAATTCACCGATTATCTAAAAAGAATGGCTAAGCTAAATTAGCTGAACCGTTAATATTTTGCTGTCGTGTGCGCTGGTCCGTGCCTCTATCTATACATCGCATACGCCGACGAAATGTTTACTAACGCGTGAAAAAATTTTCTCCAAATCTCAATATGTGGAACGCGGGCAATGCGTGAATGCCTGACCGAGAAGCCTTGAAGACGCCTCGCCGCCCGCACCCCAGGGGATGCGGGCGGCGAGTTCTAGGGCCGAAAGCTACCTGGAGCCGCCAGGTGCCGGGCTCGGGCTCGACGGTGTCGACGGCGTCGTCGAGCTCGACGACGTGCTTCCGTTCTGCTGCCCAGGGGCGTTCGCCGAATTACCCGGGCTGTTCTGAGTGAACGCGAAAGAAAGACCGCTCTCCGGGCTCGTGCACGCCGGCACTGCCGTGCCATCGGTGTCGAGCGCCTTGAGGGCATCGGCGCTGATCGCGTTGGCGCATGCAGAGGCGACGAGCGTCTGCGCCTTCGCCAGGGTCACGTTCTGCAGAACGCCGATTTCCTGGTTGTCAGCTTTCACGGTGACGTTGAGCTTGCCATCGCTGACAACGGACTCCGCCTCAGGCGCTGCCTGCGCGAGGCCGAAGCCACCCGCCGCCAGCAGCGCTCCTCCAAGAACCGCCCCAGCGGCCGTCTTTTTCATCGTGTTCATACTCGCTCCCTTTCTTCCTGTTTTCGGCAGGGATCCAGAGCTGCGCGAGGTTTCACCACACAGCCCCGAAAGGGGTAATCGACCCCCTATCGGTCCGCCCCCCACTCTCGGGCAGCAGTCAACGCCGCCCGACCGATCGGGCTTGCCATTTCGTGTTCGAACCAAACCCCGGAATCGGTGGCTTGTGACTCCCGCTCAGCGGGTTGCCAGAGTGGCACATCGGCTTGCAAGGCATATACCGCGGCATATACCCGGTGGGTACGTCGTCAGGGGACCCGTCGCCCGTTACCGGTTTGTGAATAGGTTCACAGATGATGTTGCGAGGTAGGGAAACACCCTATTTCTCCACCGGCGGTCGGTCGATAACGTCACATCGTCGAAAGGATCGCCATGCGCAGCGACTTGTTTGCCCCAGAGAACGCCGAAGCACAGATGCCGCAGCCGGGCATGAAGCTGCAGAACGGCAAGATGCTCAAGGTCTCGCTCAACGGAGAGATGTTGGTGCGTCAGGGCTCGATGGTGGCCTATCAGGGAAACGTCCAGTTTCAGGGCTTGGGCGCAAGCGGTGTCGGCCAATTCATCAAGCAGCACGTCACTGGCGAAGGCGTGCCGTTGATGAAGTGCAGCGGCGTCGGCGACATCTTTCTCGCCGATCTTGCCTCCGACATCCACCTCATCGATCTCGAGGGCCCCCACGACGGCCTGACCATCAACGGCAAGAACGTGCTGGCCTTCGATCCGGGCCTGTCCTACGACATCCGCCGGGTTCAGGGCGCGGGGATGCTGTCCAACGCCGGCTTGTTCAACTGCGTCTTCTCCGGTCGAGGCCGCATCGCGATCACCACCAAGGGCACCCCTGTGGTGCTGCAGGTCGACCAGCCGACCTACGCCGACCCCCAGGCCGCGGTGTGTTGGTCGGCGTCGTTGCAGACGGGCTTCCACCGCGCCGACCAATTCGGGATCGGCACACTGATCGGACGCACCACCGGTGAGGCGTTCACGATGTCGTTCTCAGGCCAAGGCTTCGTCGTCGTCCAACCATCGGAAGAGGTGCCGGGCTCGTTCGTCAGCGGCACCGGAGGCGGCCAGCAGGCCGGGCAGGCCGGTGCTTCAGTCGCCGGGGTCCTCGGTAACTTCCTGGGCCGCTGACGCACACCGCCCGGCATGCAGGTCGCATACCGGGCGGTGAGGTAAGGCAGATCAGCGCTTGGAGTACTGAGGCGCCTTGCGGGCCTTCTTGAGTCCGTACTTCTTGCGCTCGATGGCCCGCGGGTCGCGGGTCAAGAAGCCGGCCTTCTTCAGCGCGGGGCGATCTTCGGGCTGCACCAGGATCAGCGCCCGGGCGATGGCCAGGCGAAGCGCGCCTGCCTGCCCGGACGGGCCGCCACCGTCGAGGTGGGCATAGATGTCGAAGCTGTCGACCCGGTCCACGGTCACCAGCGGAGCCTTGATCAGCTGCTGATGGACCTTGTTGGGGAAGTAGGCCTCAAGCGAACGGCCGTCCAGGTTGAACTGTCCGGTGCCGGGCACCAGACGGACCCGCACCACGGCCTCCTTGCGGCGGCCGACGGTCTGGATCGGGCGATCGATGACAACGGGTTCGCGCGGCTCGCGCGGCTCGGCGGCAGTCTCGGTCACGGCCTCGGTGGCCGTGCCTTCCGGGGCTTCCACGGTTTCGGTCGTGTCGGTTGTCTCGGTCACTGGCTCACCTGCTTGATCTCGTACGGCACCGGCTTTTGCGCGGTGTGCGGATGCTCCGGCCCGGCGTAGACCTTCAGCTTCTTCTGGATCTGACGGCTGAGCTTGTTATGCGGGAGCATGCCGACGATCGCCTTCTCGACCACACGGTCGGGATGGCGCTGCATCTCGTCACCGAGCGAACGGCGGTGGAGACCACCCGGGAAACCCGAGTGCCGGTAGCTGAACTTCTTCTGCAGCTTGTCGCCACCGATGGCGACCTTGTCTGCGTTGATGACGATGACGAAATCGCCACCGTCGACATTCGGCGTGAATGTCGGCTTGTGCTTGCCGCGCAACAGATTTGCTGCCGCGACGGCGAGCCGGCCGAGCACCACGTCGGTGGCGTCGATGACGTACCACGACCGCGTGGTGTCACCCGCCTTCGGCGTGTACGTAGGCACAGCGCATACCTTCTTTTCTCGGGTTGGGTCCCGGTGTGAGCCGGGTGCCGGTCAGACGTGACAGCTGGATGATCTCGGCGACCGACGTTGACCCGAGACCCGCGTGCCCGAAGGCTTACTGCACGCCAACGGAGCAGCATACCGCACGCCAACGGAGCAGCATACCGGCGGCCGTCGCCGCAGGTCAAAACGCGTTCGGCGCGCTAGCCGGTGGTCAGGTTGAGGACGATGTTGGCGTCCGTCTGGTTCGGCACATCCGGAGGTACCTGGATAGTGGCGGTGCCGCGTGCGTTCTCGTAGACCCCGG
>LZSH01000567.1 GCA_001665255.1 Mycobacteriaceae bacterium 1482268.1
TGCGCGCAGCCACCTGCTCGAGGCCAACCTGCGGCTTGTGGTCTCGCTCGCGAAGCGCTACACCGGGCGCGGCATGCCGTTGCTCGACCTGATTCAGGAAGGCAACCTCGGCCTGATCCGCGCGATGGAAAAGTTCGACTACACCAAGGGCTTCAAGTTTTCGACCTATGCGACGTGGTGGATTCGGCAGGCGATCACCCGCGGAATGGCCGACCAGAGCCGCACGATCCGGCTCCCGGTCCATCTCGTCGAGCAGGTCAACAAGCTCGCGCGGATCAAGCGTGAAATGCACCAGAACCTCGGCCGGGAGGCCACCGACGAGGAACTGGCCGCCGAGTCGGGCATTCCGGTGGAGAAGATCACCGATCTGCTCGAGCACAGCCGCGACCCGGTGAGCCTCGACATGCCGGTCGGCAGCGACGAGGAAGCCCCTCTCGGCGACTTCATCGAGGACGCCGAGGCGATGTCGGCCGAGAACGCTGTCATCTCCGAACTGCTGCACACTGACATCCGCCACGTGCTGGCCACACTGGACGAGCGCGAGCAGCAGGTGATCCGGCTGCGGTTCGGGCTCGACGACGGCCAGCCCCGCACGCTCGACCAGATCGGCAAGCTCTTCGGGCTGTCCCGGGAGCGGGTGCGCCAGATCGAGCGCGAGGTCATGGCCAAACTGCGCAACGGCGAACGTGCCGACCGCTTGCGCTCCTACGCCAGCTAGCGACCCTTCAAGAAGACCCGCCGGTGCTGTGGTGCGCACCGGCGGGTCTTTTTGCTCACACGCTGACGCCGGAGAAGCACTGTTCACGCAGCTAGGCCGGTAGACTCAGCGCTGACGAAGGGTTGCCTCATGAACGATCTGGTCGACACCACCGAGATGTACCTGCGGACCATCTACGACCTCGAGGAGGAGGGCGTGGTGCCGCTGCGTGCGCGCATCGCCGAGCGTCTCGAGCAGAGCGGACCGACGGTGAGCCAGACCGTGTCCCGGATGGAGCGCGACGGTCTGTTGCACGTCGCCGGTGACCGGCACCTGGAGCTGACCGACAAGGGCCGCAACCTGGCCATCGCCGTGATGCGCAAGCACCGTCTGGCCGAGCGGCTGCTCGTCGACGTGATCGGGCTGCCGTGGGAGGAAGTGCACGCCGAGGCGTGCCGGTGGGAGCACGTCATGAGCGAGGACGTCGAGCGTCGCCTCGTACAGGTGCTCGACAACCCGACCGTCTCTCCCTTCGGCAATCCCATTCCCGGCCTGTCCGGCCTGGGTGTCGGCGACTCGCTCCGTTCCGAGGACCGCAACCTGGTGCGCCTGACGGAGCTGCCCGCCGGATTCCCCGTGGCGGTGGTCGTGCGCCAGCTGACCGAGCACGTGCAGGGCGACGTCACCCTGATCGCGCGGCTCAAGGACGCCGGCGTGGTCCCCAACGCCCGCGTGACCGTCGAGACGGGCTCCAACGGCGGCGTCAAGATCGTGATCCCCGGCCACGAGCAGGTCGAGTTGCCCCATGAGATGGCCCACGCGGTAAAGGTCGAGAAGGTCTAGCTGCCGAAAGGGATTGGCCCACAATCGGATTCAGCCGGCACGTCGGCCGAAGCCTCGTGGTTGGGGCAGCTGCACGCCAAGCCGCCTGGCGAGCCGGTATCCGGTGACGCCCAACTCCCGAATCTTTTCCGGCCGCATCCCTGACTGCAGTGCGGCGTCGAGCATGCCCGCCATCCTGTGTGTCCCGTCGCACCGCAGCGCCGCCTCCAGCGACACCCCGGCCAGGGGTCCGTCGCCGCGGGCATAGGCGGAGAACGCCAACAGCACCAACGCCTCGACCCTCCATGGCGCCGGTAGCGTGCGCGCCAGCATCGCCCACAGCGCCTCAGCGTGGGCGGCCTTATCCCCCACCGCCAGCGCGTAGAGGACGTCGCGCACCTGCGGATCGGTGATCGCATGCGCCAGCCGAGCGATGACGGACTCGGTCAGCTGCTCGCCCGCCGCGGCCTGCGCAGCGGCGGTCATCGCGGCGGTGACCTCCTGCGCAGCATCGACGTCGGTGTCGGCCTGAGCGCGGATCACGCGGGCAAGCGCCTCGCTCGCGGCGTCGTCGGTGAGCGCGATGACATCTTGGAGCTCGCCGCGGCGGGTGTAGAGCCGTCGACCATCCAGTACCGCCGCCATCGCCAGCGGTGACGCCGACGGATCATCCACGGTGCCCCAGCTGCCGTCCAGGCAGTGCCACCGGCCGTCCGGCCCGACGCTGTCCACGATGTGGAAGTCGAGAAGCTCTATCGCGTGATGCGCCAGGCTTTCCGCCAGCGCCCGGCAGACATCCCGGTATTCGTCGTTGCACAACCGGCAGTCGGCGCCCTCGGCGTCGACGACGACCGCGATCGCGGCGTCCGGCCGGGCCGCGGCGGCGACCTCGGCGAGATGACCGACAGAGTCCGCCAGTTCGGGCGAAAGGTCAACGCGCATAACGCAACCCAGTTCGCCGCGGTCGACGGTCACCAGTACGAGGGAATTCTCGGGCACGAAGCCGAGAACGGCGGGCAGCGCCGCGATCAGCGCGCCAGGTCGGTTGAGTTGAAAGTCGGATTGCGATGTCGTCATGCCCCGACAATCCGCGCCGCCTCCGACGGTGGCCGCCACAAATACGGCACTGCGTCCCCGGCTGTGGATGAAGAAGCGACTGTTGGCGGCTAACGCGGGATCGCCCTCCGAACTTTCAACACGGCCTCGTTGAACAGCGTGTCCAGCGCCTGAGGGTCCGGCTCGGCATCCGATGACGCCTGGCGCTGCCACGACGCCGTCACGCGGACGTCGCCGACGAGCGCGACCAACGTCAGCGTCCTGGAGGCCGACTGTTGCGCCTGCGAGGTGACGGTCTGGTCGACCGCGTAGCTGTCGTCGGCGTCCACCGGCGGCGGAGGCGGGAGCTTCACCGCCACCGTCGACGCGTCGGCCGCGTCGGCTGCCGCCGCGATCGTGAACGTCGGGCATTCAGCCAACTGCGTGGCCCTGGCGCGTACTGACGGCACGGGGCGCGCGACCGTCACGATGAGGCGGGTGCCGCTGTCCTCGTCGCTGCCTTGCGCGGCGGCCTGCTCGGGCGCGAGCACCGGCAGCGGCGCGCACTCAGGCGGTACCACCTCGGATCCGACCGGTACGCCGTCGATTTCGCCCATCAGCCGGTCGATGTCCGTCGGCGGCAGCACAGCCGCCGGGTACTGCGCGGGAAAGCGGGCCGGTTCGATCAGCAAGTCCGCGATCGGCACCGGCGGGCCCGGGCGGGCCTGCGGATCGCCTGCTCGCGCCGTGCCGCCGACCACACGTGCGCACCCACCCACCAGTGCCGCAACCGTCAGCAACGCGCAGCACGCGGCGGGCAGCGTCGATCTCCGCGTAGCCCGCAAAACCGTGCCGACCATTGCCGTCATCGTCTCATGCGCCGAGTTGTTCACGCGCTATTGATCGCGTCGGCATGCGAGATCGCGGCAATCGGCGTACACCTTCACATATGGCTTCGGTGCTGGAGTACGACCTCGTCGTCATCGGTTCGGGTCCCGGTGGGCAGAAAGCGGCCATCGCCGCGGCAAAGCTCGGCAAGTCGGTGGCGGTGATCGAGCGGGGCCGGATGCTCGGCGGCGTCTGCGTGAACACGGGCACCATTCCCTCCAAGACGCTTCGCGAGGCCGTCATCTACCTGACCGGCATGAGCCAGCGCGAACTGTACGGCGCCAGCTACCGCGTCAAGGAGAAGATCACCCCTGCAGACCTGCTGGCCCGTACCAGCCACGTCATCACCAAGGAACAGGACGTGGTGCGCAGCCAATTGATGCGCAACCGCGTCGACCTCCTCACCGGGCACGGCCGCTTCGTCGACGAGCACACGCTTAGCGTCGACGACCAGTCCCGCGGCGAAACAACCACTGTCCGTGGGGATTACATCGTCATCGCGACGGGCACCAAACCCGCCCGCCCGGCCGGCGTCGAATTCGACGAGCAACGCGTGCTGGACTCCGACGGCATCCTCGACCTCAAAGCGCTGCCATCGTCGATGGTGGTGGTCGGCGCGGGCGTGATCGGCATCGAATACGCGTCGATGTTCGCCGCGCTCGGAACGAAGGTCACCGTCGTGGAGAAGCGCGACAGCATGCTGGACTTCTGCGATCCGGAAGTGGTCGAGGCGCTGAAGTTTCACCTACGCGATCTGGCGGTGACATTCCGCTTCGGCGAGGAGGTCACGGCCGTCGACGTGGGCTCGGCGGGCACGGTGACGACGCTGGCCAGCGGCAAGCAGATCCCCGCGGAGACCGTGATGTACTCGGCGGGCCGCCAAGGGTGGACCGAACACCTCGACGTCGATAACGCCGGTCTCGAGATCGACGCTCGCGGACGGATCTTCGTCGACGACCAGTTCCAGACGAAGGTCGACCACATCTACGCCGTCGGCGACGTGATCGGTTTCCCGGCGCTGGCCGCCACGTCGATGGACCAGGGCAGGCTGGCGGCCTACCACGCCTTCGGAGAGCCTGTGAAGGGGATGACGGAGCTGCAGCCGATCGGCATCTACTCCATCCCCGAGGTGTCCTACGTCGGCGCCACGGAGGTCGACCTGACCCGCGATTCCATCCCCTACGAGGTGGGCGTGTCCCGCTATCGCGAACTGGCCCGCGGCCAGATCGCGGGCGACTCCTACGGCATGCTCAAACTTCTCGTCTCCACCGAGGACCTCAAGCTGTTGGGCGTGCACATCTTCGGTTCGAACGCCACCGAGCTGGTGCACATCGGGCAGGCCGTGATGGGGTGCGGGGGGACGGTGGAATACCTCGTCGACGCCGTCTTCAACTATCCGACGTTCTCGGAGGCCTACAAGGTTGCCGCACTCGATGTGATGAACAAGCTGCGCGCGCTGAGCCAGTTCCGCAGTTAAGTCAGCAGTCGTTGTCGAACACCTGCGGCGCGGCGTCGCCGGGGCCGTCCGCTTCGGCGCGCGCCAGCAGCGCGGCCACACCGTCATCGAAAGGCGGTGAATACGAGACGTTTTCGTCGCAACCGCCACCGTGCAGGCCGCCGACCAGACCGGTAACAGAAGGGCCGGACATCCACGGTGCACCGCTGGTTCCGTCGATCAGCCCGCCACAAGGCAGCGATGGGAAGCCCTCCGGCGCCAATTGTGTTGCGGCCGTGCAGCCGATCGGACCACCTCCGACGCCCAGCCCGTATCCGGCGACGTGGACCACCGTGCCCGGTTTTGGCGTCGTGCCGATCGCCAGACCACCTCCGGCCTCGGCTTGCACCGTCCCACCGCTGTCGCGGGCAACGCGCAGAATGGCGAAGTCGGCCAACGGGTCCGCAGTGTCGATCCAGCGAGGATCGAGGTAGGTCTTCTGTACCCGCCAGATTCGCGCCGGGTTGACGGCGTCTGAGAAACCGGCGGCGAACGTGGTCTCGATACCTTCGGCGACGCAGTGCGCCGCGGTGAGGATCAGATCACCGCTCGTCGAGTCCAGCACTGCCGCTGTGCAGGTATGCAGCTCGCCGGCGCCCAGAAACAGCGCACCGACCCGCGGGTCCGCCGCCACGGCAGCAGCCACCGCCGGCGTCGTTGTCGTTGCCGCCGCCGGTGGCGTCTCGCTGGTGGTGTTGCCGACAGCCGGAGCGGACCGCCCGCATGCCACCGCCAGCAGTCCGACCACCAGCACCACCGATGCACGCATGAGACGATCTTGCCTGCACCGCGCATACAGCCAGATGAGACACTGGACGCAGCGGTTTTCGAGGAGGCGAGCCCCATCAGCGACGAGCAGGACAGCCACGAGCAGCCCTACGATCCCGATCAGAGCGGGATGTACGAGCTGGAGTTCCCCGCGCCGCAATTGTCGTCGTCAGATGGCCGCGGGCCGGTGTTGATCCACGCGCTCGAGGGTTTCTCTGACGCCGGGCACGCCATCCGGCTGTCGGCCCAGCACCTGAAGAACACGCTGGACACAGAGCTGGTGGCGTCGTTCGCGATCGACGAACTGCTCGACTACCGGTCGCGGCGGCCGCTGATGACGTTCAAGACCGATCACTTCACCCACTACGAGGAACCCGAGCTGAGCCTCTACGCCCTGCACGACAGCGTGGGGACCCCGTTTTTGCTGCTCGCGG
>LZSH01000568.1 GCA_001665255.1 Mycobacteriaceae bacterium 1482268.1
TCAACGTGAGCGGCGGCATGCAGGCATGGGCCGATGCGGGCAGGCCGGTGGTCACCGACGGCGGCGGCGCGGGCACCGTCTGAGCGACCGTCGCTAGGCTGGTCGAATGATCCAGGTGTGTTCCCGCTGCGGGACGCGGTGGAACGTGCGGGACACGCAGCGCGTCTGGTGCCCGCGCTGTAACGGCAGCCTGCTGGCGCCGTCCGCCACGCCACCGCCGTCGGAGTGGAGCGCACGCCCATCCGCGCCCGCTGTGCGGCCGACTGGACAGGGCGAGCAGAACAGGACGCCGCGGTTGCCGCCGGGCTACCGCTGGGTCGCGGTTCGCCCCGGTGCCGCCCCGCCACCCCGCAGGCGGCCGCGCCACCTCGGGCCGACTCCGCGCTACGCCGTGATTCCCCGCTGGGGCCTCGTCGAGCGGTTTGACACCGACCAGCCCGGGCAGCAGGCCCAGCCGCGCCGGGGTCCGTCGATCGCCGCGCTGCGCACCACCCTCATCGCGACGATCGCAGTGTTCGGCGCGGCTGCTTTCGTCCACTTCGTGCGGTACGTGTTGTTGATCGTCAACCGCGGTGTGCTGCTCAATCCGGTCGTGGCGTTGGCGGCGACCTGGCTCGGCGTCGTGGTCAGTGTGGCCGCGCTGTTCCTGCTCTTCGCGACCTTCGTGCTGCTGACGAACTGGCTGATCGCTCGGCGTGCGGTGGCCTTCGAACATGTTGGGCGCCAAGAACATCGACCTATGTGGGCGTTGCGCGCCGGCTGCCTCGTGCCGTTCGTGAACTTGGTGTGGGCGCCCGTCTTCGTGTTCGAACTGGCCAGCGTCGAAGGCGCGCTCACCCGGCTACGTCGATCGATCACGGTGTGGTGGGTGGTCTGGGTGCTGTCCACTGCGGTGTCGGTGTTCTCGATTGCCACCAGCCTCACTACCACTGCGCAGGGCATCGCCGACAACACCGTCACGACGATCGTCGCGTACCTCATCGCGATGGCGACCATGGTTCTGGTCGCGCGCGTAGTGCTCGGCTTCGAGCGCCGTCCGGTCGAGAAGCCGGCCACGCGATGGGTGATCGTCGCCGACGAATCACCGCGCTCGCGTAGTGCAGAAGTGTCTGGGGATCAATCCGGCGTTCCGGTTGAGACCCAAGACCAGAACCCGGCAGCATAGCCGTATGAACTCGGGTGACGCCGGAGCCGGCCAGGGGCTCGGCGGTCACCCGTTCGTGGTTGCACACCGGGGCGCCTCGGCCGACCGCCCCGAGCACACCCTGGCCGCCTACGAGCTGGCCCTCCAGGAAGGCGCCGACGGCGTCGAGTGCGACGTCCGGCTGACCCGCGACGGGCATCTGGTGTGCGTGCACGACCGCCGGGTGGATCGCACCTCCAACGGCACCGGCCTGGTCAGCGAGATGTCGTTGGCCCAGCTGAAGGCGCTGGATTACGGCTCCTGGCACGCCAGCTGGCGGCCCGACGGCACGCAGGGAGACACGGGTCTGCTGACCCTCGATGATCTGGTGTCGCTGGTACTGGATTGGAACCGGCCGGTGAAGATCTTCATCGAGACCAAACATCCCGTGCGCTACGGGGCGTTGGTCGAAAGCAAGGTGCTGGCGCTGCTGCACCGCTACGGCATCGCCTCGCCCGCGTCGGCGGACCTCTCGCGCGCGGTGGTGATGTCCTTCTCGGCGGCGGCGGTCTGGCGGATCCGGCGCGCGGCGCCGCTGCTGCCCACCGTGCTGCTGGGCGAGACGTCGCGCTATCTCGGCGGCAGCGCCGCCACCACTGTCGGCGCCACCGCCGTGGGGCCGTCGATCATGACGTTGCGTGATCACCCCGAACTCGTGGACCGGGCGGCTGCCCAGGGCCGTGCGCTGTACTGCTGGACCGTCGACCACTACGAGGACGTCCGGTACTGCCGCGACCTCGGCGTGGCTTGGGTGGCGACCAACCATCCCGGTCGCACCAAGGGCTGGCTGCAGAACGGGCTGACGGGAGCGGCGGGCAGGGACTAGCGGATCGCTCCCGCGTCGAGCACGTCCTGCGGCACCGAGGTGTCCGATCGCAGGGCGGCGAACAACTGGTCGGCGAGCTCCTCGTCCCAGACCACCACGGAACCCGAGTCGCTGCCGGTGAATTCGCCGATCGGCACCGTGGTCGTGGTGAGGTCACCCCGCAATGCCCACGCCAGCCGGGCCAGGTCCCACACGTGGGCGCCGGAGTCGACAGTCAGCGAGTCCGTGGCGGCGTTGGCCATCGGATACCAGCGCAGCGGGTTGAGCCAGACGGTCGGGCTGGCCGCGCGGTGCATCAGCGTCGACATGAACAGACGCTGATTGACCATCCGGTCGAGGTCGGCGCGCGGTGTGGCGCGGGTACGCACGTAGCCGAGGGCGTTGCGGCCGTCCAGCTCCTGACAACCTGCAGGCAAGTCGATGCCCGCGAGGGGATCGGAGACGGGCTCCGGCGGACACATCGTCACGCCGCCGACGGCGTCGACAAGCCTTGCGAAACCGTCGAATTCGACCTCGGCGTAGTGGTCCAGTCGCACACCGGTGGCCTGCTCGACCGTCTGCGCCAACAGCGGGGCGCCGCCGACGGCGAACGCGGTGTTGATTTTGTCGGTGCCCCAGTCGGGGATCTCGACATACGAGTCGCGGGGGATCGACACCATCGTCGCCGGCGTGTCCGACCACGGCGACGGGACGTGCACCAACATGATCGTGTCGGTGTGCCCGTTGCCGATGTCGCCGCCGGTGGCCAATTCGGCCTGCTGCTCGGGCGTCAACCCCTGGCGGCTGTCCGAGCCGACCAGCAGCCAGGAGGTGCCCCTGCCCTCCGCGGGCCGGTCGGCATACTCGGCAAGCGCCGCGATGCGGTGCAGATTGGCGTCGATCCAGACCGCGGTGCCGACCACGCCCGCGACGAGTAACACCAGCACCGCAAACAACGACAGCACGATGCGGCGCACGCGGCGCTTGGGTTTGCGTGCCGCCAGACGGGGTGGCGGCGGCGGTTGGCGCACAACGGGATTCGGCCATCGCGGGGCTCGGCAACGCGGCGATGGGGCTGGTGTTCGGTTATACCTGGCGCCGCACCGGGCGACTGTGGCCGCTCGTCATCGCCCACGGTGTGATCGACACCGTGGCGTTCGTCGGTTACCTGCTGCTCGCGAGTCATCTCAGCTGGTTGACGTAGCCGCGTACATTCGCTCTCGTGAACGGCGATCGGCGG
>LZSH01000569.1 GCA_001665255.1 Mycobacteriaceae bacterium 1482268.1
CGACGTCCCGGTCTCCGTGGCCAGCTTCCGCGCGCTCAAAGCGGCGAGGCCGTCGCGTTCCAGCACCCGCATGCCCGCCTCGATCAATTGCTCTTGCCCGCCGTTCACCCTTGCCATCGTGCCATAACGGTGTTATACAGAGGTATCCATAACACTGTTATCAGGAGAGTCGTGATGACCAACCGCTACCTCGAAGGCGAATTCGCGCCGGTGGACCGCGAGTACACGCTGACCGACCTGGATGTCGTCGGTGCGATCCCGGAGTACCTCGACGGGCGCTACCTGCGCAACGGGCCGAACCCGATCGGCGAAATCGACCCCGAGCTGTATCACTGGTTCGTCGGCGACGGCATGGTGCACGGCATCCGCATCCGCGACGGCAAGGCGGAGTGGTACCGCAATCGGTGGGTCCGAGGCCCGCAGACGGCAGCAGCGCTCGGCGAGCAACCACCACCGGGAGAGTTTCCGCTGTCTGGAATCGGCGCCAACACGAACGTGATCGGGCATGCGGGTGCTGGAACGCGACGGCCTCGCCGCTTTGAGCGCGCGGAAGCTGGCCACGGAGACCGGGACGTCG
>LZSH01000570.1 GCA_001665255.1 Mycobacteriaceae bacterium 1482268.1
GCGCTCGACATCGGCCGCACCGCGCTGCTGACCGCCGGCTGGCCGGAGAGCGTCGCCGGGGTGACCGTCGACCGGCAGTGTGGTTCCAGCCAGCAGTCGATCCACTTCGCGGCCGCCGGTGTGGTGGCCGGACACTACGACGTCGTCGTCGCCGGGGGCGTGGAGTCAATGTCGCGCACCCCGATGGGCGCCTCGCTGGCCGGCGGCGGCAACCCCTACCCGCAGGGCTTCAAGGACCGCTACCAGAAGACCCCCAACCAGGGCATCGGCGCCGAGATGATTGCCGAACAGTGGGGCTTCGACCGCGCCACCGTTGACGAGTTCTCCCTCGGCTCCCATGAGAAGGCTGCCGCCGCACAGGATTCGGGCGCATTCGACGACCAGATCGTCGCGATCAAGGATCAGGACGGCAACCCTGTTCTCAAGGACGAGGGCATCCGCCGCGGCACCACCATCGAAAAGATGGCCACGCTCAAACCGGCCTTCAAAGAGGACGGCGTGATCCACGCGGGCAACTCGTCGCAGATCTCCGACGGTTCAGCCGCGTTGCTGTTCATGTCGGCGGAGAAGGCAAAGTCGTTGGGACTCAAGCCGCTTGCCAAGGTGCACACCGCCACCCTGGCTGGCGCCGACCCGGTGATCATGCTGACCGCGCCGATCCCCGCCACCCAGAAGGCATTGAAGAAGTCCGGCTTGAAGCTCGAGGACATCGGCGTGTTCGAGGTCAACGAAGCGTTCGCTCCCGTGCCGCTGGCGTGGCTGAAGGACATCGGCGCCGACGAGAAGAAGCTCAACCCCAACGGCGGTGCTATCGCGCTCGGTCACCCGCTCGGCGGCTCGGGCGCCCGCATCATGACGACGATGCTTTACCACATGCGGGACAAGGGAATTCAGTACGGTCTGCAGACCATGTGCGAGGGCGGCGGCCAGGCCAACGCCACCATCATCGAGTTGTTGTGACAGACGCCGTGGCTCCCGCTGCTCTCACCGAGCGGCGGGGCAACGTCATGGTCATCACGTTGAACCGGCCCGAAGCGCGTAACGCTGTCAACAGTGCCCTGAGCACCGCGGTCGGTGATGCGCTGCAACAAGCGCAGGACGACCCCGACGTACGGGCCGTCGTCATCACCGGCGCCGGTGAATCCTTCTGTGCGGGGGCCGATCTCAAGGCGATTTCGCGACGGGAGAGCTTGTTTCACCCCGACCACAGCGAGTGGGGTTTTGCAGGCTATGTCCACCATTACATCGACAAGCCGGCCATCGCAGCCGTCAACGGCACCGCGCTCGGCGGCGGTACCGAGCTTGCGCTCGCTAGCGATCTGGTGGTGGCCGAGGAACGGGCGAAGTTCGGCCTGCCGGAGGTGAAGCGCGGGCTCATCGCCGCTGCCGGTGGCGTTTTCCGCATCGTCGATCACCTGCCGCGCAAGGTCGCGATGGAACTGCTGCTCACCGGCGAGCCGATGAGTTCGGCCGACGCGCTGAAATGGGGCCTCATCAACCAGGTGGTGCCCGACGGAACCGCGGTCGATGCCGCGCTGGCGCTCGCCGAACGGATCACCGTCAACGCCCCGCTGGCCGTATGGGCCAGCAAGCGAGTCGCGATGGGCGTCGACGACGGCGTCATTGTCGGCGACGAACCCGGTTGGGCCAGGACGATGCGCGAGATCGGGACGGTCATCCGCTCCGAGGATGCGAAGGAAGGGCCGCTCGCGTTCGCCGAGAAGCGCCCGCCCGTCTGGAAGGCCAGGTAGGTACTAGCCCGCCGGGGCTTCAGCGCCCGGCACAGGTGCGGCAGCCTTGGGCGTCGACGTGGTCGTCGTGGTGGTGGTCGAGGACGACCCACTGGCCGTCGGCTGAAGCGGCTCGGGCGGCGACGCGGGGTCCAGCACCTTGTCGATGATGTAGATCCTCGCGTTCTGCGCCTGGATGCCACCGCAGATCAGCTTCGCGGTGTCGTTGACCTTGATGTCGCCGTTCTTGCCGTCGACCTTGATCTCGGCGCCCTGCTGGGTCGGACGCTGCCCGTGCACGTCCTCCGGACCCAGCAGACCCAGGAACACGTGGTAGTAATCCAGGCGCGTCAGCGCGGCGGGATCGGTCTTCAGGGCGTCCAGCTGGCCGGGCTCGAGCGACTCGAAGGCCTCGTTGCTCGGCGCGAACACCACGTACGGGCCGTTGTCCAGAACCGAGGTGATGTTCACCGCGGGGTTGAGCCCGCCCGACACCGCGGAGTTGAACGTGCTGATGTCCGGGATGCTGGCCAGCGCCTTGCTGACGGGGACGTCGTTGAGCCCCTTCCAGTCAGGCACCGCCTTCTTGAAGGGGTCGCAATTGCCCTGAGGGTCGGGGATCTCCGCCTGTGGCTTCGGCGTCGGCGTCGGGTCGGCGTATGCGTTCACCGCCAGTGGGATCGATGCCGCGATCGCGGCCAACGCCGCAGCGACGCCCGTCGCCCTGCTGGTGCGAGTCTTCACTTTCGGCTCCTCAGCTCGTCAGTCCTAGGCATGTTAGGGGCACTGAGGAGCCAATGCCAAAGTCGACCCCTACGAGATCGCCTGCGGGACGCCCGTTGACCTGCACTTTGCAGGCCTTCACGAGGCGCTGCGGCCACGGCGCGCAGGCCCGCCGCGAACGTTCCTTACCCGTCGAATTTTGGGCGATTTTTCGACGGGTAAGGAACGTTCGCGCGACGATGGCCCGCATGGCAGAGGCGCTGATCATCCCCATCCGCGGTCGTGCGCCGGAGCTGCACGCCGAAAGTTGGGTGGCGCCGAACGCGGCCGTCATCGGCCAGGTCAGCCTCGCCGCCAGGGCCAGCGTCTGGTACGGCGCGACACTGCGAGCCGAGGCCGAACCCATCGAGATCGGGTTCGGCAGCAACATTCAGGACGGCGTCACCATCCACGTCGACTCGGAGTTTCCGGTCAAAGTGGGCGCGTGCGTCAGCGTCGGCCACAACGCCGTGCTGCACGGCTGCGAGATCGAGGACGACGCCCTCATCGGCATCGGCGCCATGATCCTCAATGGCGCGCGCATCGGCCAGGGCTCGTTGATCGGTGCCGGTGCCTTGGTGCCCCAAGGCATCGTCATACCGCCGCGCGCACTGGTCACCGGCGTGCCCGGGGCGGTGCGGCGCGAGCTCAGCGACGCAGAAATCGCCCATAACAGGCACAACGCCGAGGTGTATCGCCGCCTGATCGATCTGCATCGCGGCGCGCTCGAGTAGCCTTCGATTCCGCGCGACTAAGTGCGGGTAAGACCTTACGGTGAAACCGATGCGAATCCTGGTCACCGGGGCCACCGGCTACGTCGGATCTCGGCTCGTCACCGAATTACTGTCCCAAGGCCACGAAGTCGTCGCCGCCTCGCGCAAGGTCGACCGGTTGACTGAATTCGGCTGGTATGACGACGTCACCGCGGTGGCTCTGGACGCGCACGATCCCGCGTCGGTATCCGCGGCGTTCGCCGAGTCGGGATCCGTCGACGTCGTCTACTACCTGGTGCATGGCATCGGCCAACCCGGCTTCCGCGACGCCGACAACGTGGCGGCATCCAATGTCGCCGAGGCGGCCAAGGGTGCCGGTGTGCGACGGATCGTCTACCTCGGCGGGTTCGTGCCGGACGAAGGCGAGCTTTCCGAGCACCTGACCAGCCGCGCCGAGGTCGCCGAAGCGCTCAGCATCGACGACGGCCCCGAATTGGTGTGGTTGGGCGCGGCGATGATTATCGGCGCGGGGTCGACGTCGTTCGAGATGCTGCGGTACGTCGGCGATCGCTTCCTGGTGATTCCGTCGCCCGCCTGGATGAAGAACCCGATGGACCCGATCTCCATCCGCGACGTTCTCTACTATCTGACCGCCGCCGCCGATGGTGACAAGGTGCCCGCCGGCGCGTATGACATCTCCGGCCACGAGTCGACCACGTACCGCGACCTATTGGCCGCATATGGCCGCGCAACCGGTAAGCGGCGGGCTAATGTGCCGATTCGTGGCGTGGATACCGGCGTGGTGTCGATGGTGACCGCGGCCGTCTTGCCGGTACCCGGCGGACTCGCATCCGATCTCGTTGAGTCGCTTGACCATCCGATGAGAGCGTCTGACGGCCTGCGCGACGTGGTGGACGACCCGCCGGGCGGCTTGGTCAGCATCGACGACGCGATCAAGCGCTCCCTGTCCAACGGCGGCGCCCGACCCGTCAACGAACTCGCCGATCCCCATCACCTCGCCGATACCGATCCGGTGTGGGCCGGCGGCGACATGCATCGCATCCGGCAAGTCGCCAAGGCGGTGACACCGCCGATCGTCAGGCCCGCACTCGGACTCCTCAATGCCGTACCAGGACCCGTCGCCGCAGCGCTGCGGACCGGGCTCGACCGTCTCGTCAGCCTCATACCGAAAGAAAATCCGGCATGACAGAACCGACCACGACGACGCCGCCGCCGACCGCCGCGACGCGCCCGTCGTTCCTTCAGGAAGTCAAAGACAACCTCACCCGGGTCCCGGTGCCGTACCACGAACCGCCCGCGGTTGTGCTGCGACGCCGTATCGCCGTCGCTGTCGTAGCGGTGGTTGGTGCTGCGGTGCTTGGCTATTCGCTGAGTCGCCCCGCCGGCGACGAGTCGTTCTACTGGTTGACGTTTGCGCTGGCAGCGGTGTGGACGCTCGGCGCGCTGATATCGCGCCCACTGCATCTGGGACACGTACGGTTCTTCGGCCGAAATCAACGTCCCGTCATCACGGGCACCTTCATCGGCCTGCTTCTCGGCGGGGCCTTCGTGGCCGGGGGCCTGTTCGCCCGTGAAATCCCGGCGCTGCGTGACTACACCGCCGCCGTGCTCGAGTTCGCCAGCCACGGCAGCCTGCCGCTAGTCGTCTTGATCACCGTGATCAATGGACTCGCAGAGGAGCTCTTCTTCCGGGGCGCGCTGTACTCGGCACTCGAAAAGCACCATCCCGCAATCGTTTCGACGATCGTCTACGTCATCGTGATCGGCGCATCCACGCTGAACCCGATGCTGACGTTCGCCGCCGTCGTCTTGGGCGCGGTCTGTGCGTTCGAGCGCCGAGCCACCGGCGGAGTGCTCGCACCGATCCTCACCCACATGGTGTGGGGGCTGATCATGGTGTTGGTGCTGCCGGCGGTCTTCGGCGTCTAGCGCAGCGGGTTGGCCAGTTCGTCGCGGCGCATCCGCGCCGCCCGCATCGCGACGGCCGCGAACACGACTGGCGCGAGGCCGGCCACTAAGAAGATCGTCTCCATCGAGACGATCTTCGACAGCGGGCCGACGATCGCGAACGACACCGGCATGAAGGCCAGCGACACGAAGAAGTCCAGGCTCGATACGCGACCCAGCATCTCAGTTGGTACCCGCCGCTGAAGCAGCGTGCCCCAAATGACCATGCCCGCACCGTCAGTGACGCCGATGACGAACGTCGCGACCGCCATCAACGGGAACGACGATGTGACGCCGACGATCACCAGCGGAATCGACCCGACGCTCCACATCGCCATCATCACCGAGAGGTAGCGACGGGGCAGCTGCCTCGACGACACCGCGAGCGCCCCCAACGCGCTGCCCATCCCGAAGAACGCCAGGATGAACCCGTAGGTCCTGGCCCCGTCGGCGAAGCGTTGTGTCGCGATGAACGGCAACAGCACCTCGATCGGACCCAGTACGACGAGCACGAACATGCTCGCGAACAGCAGCGTCCACAGCAACCACGGGGTTCGCACCATGAACGCGAATCCGTCCCGCAGGTCGCGCAGCATGTGCGGGCGCTGCTGATCATAGTGGGGGACAGGAGTTTTCATCGCGGGTCTGGTGGCTACCAGTAGCAGTAGGCCGACGGCGAACAACGCGGCGACAGCGGCCGAGCCGAGCGCTGGGAAGGTGGCGCCCACCAGCATGCCCGCGATCGCGGGTCCGACGGCGCGCTGGAAAACCGGGCGCACCACACCCTCCACGCCGTTGGCGGCGAGCAGTTGTTCCGGAGGCAGGAGCCTGGGCAGGATGGCGCTGTACGCCGGGAAGAAGAACGCCGCGGCTACTCCCAGCGCAGCGGCCGCCACCGCCATGTGCCAGATCCGTAATGCGCCAACGAATCCCAGCACCGCGATGACGGAGACGACAACGGTGTTGACGGTTTCGACGGCGACGATGATCGTGCGCTGGTTGATCCGGTCGGCGGCCAACCCGCCGATGAGGAGGAACGCCACCAGCCCGGTGCCCAGGCAGGTGGCGACCAGCGACAGCGCTGCGGGGTCGTTGCTGAGCTCGATGACCTGCAGCGCCATGACGACAGCCCACATGCCTTCGGCGAAGATCGACAGCGACACCGCGGCGATCAACAGCCGGTATTCGCGCGACCGGAACGGTGCGAGCACACGCCATCGGCCGGTATCCACCGCTGCGATGTCGAATTGCGTGCTCACGCAATCGATGGTCGCTGACCGGCCGCGGCGGCGTCCACCGATTTTCCTCCGCCGAGATCGACGTAATGGCGGGCGCCACTCGCACTTTTGCGCCCAAATGTCGGTTTGGGCGCAACGAACAAACTGGGCGCAACGAACAAGCTGGGCGCAACGAGCAAACTAGGAGTCGGTGAAGTTGGCGGCGCGGCGTTCCTGGAAGGCCTTGATGCCCTCGCGGTAATCGGTGCCGCGCAACAGCGCGGCCTGGCCGGCGTGTTCACGCTCCAGCGCCGCCTCGAGCTCGGTCAGAGTGGTGGCGTTGATGGCGTCCTTGGTCTTGGCCAGCGCCACGACCGGTCCGTGCGCCAGCGTCGCGAGCACCTTGTCGACGGCGGCGTCGAGTTCGTCAGCGGGAAAGACGGCAGTCACCAGTCCCGCCTGGAACGCCTCGTCGGCGTGAATCTTGTCCGCCAGCAGCGCCATTCGCATCGCACGGATTCTGCCGACCGCCGCCGCGACCAATGCCGAGGCGCCACCGTCGGGCATCAGGCCGATCTTGGTGAACGCGAGCATGAAATAGCCCTTGTCCGAGGCGAGTACGACATCGCAGGCCAGCGCCAGCGACGCGCCCACCCCCGCAGCGGGCCCGTGCACGACCGCGACCACCGGACGGGGCAGCGCGACGATCGACCGGATCGCCCGGTTGGCGGCGTCGAGCACCGTCAGCCCGCCGGCCTTCTGGGCCTGATCCTCTGCGCTGATGCCGGCACCGGAACTGAATCCGCGACCCGCGCCCGCCAGCCGCACCACCTTGACCTGAGGATCGGCGGTCGCCTGCTCGAGCGCGTCGGCAATGCCGTTGAGCATCGTCGCCGTCAATGAGTTGAGGCTGTCTGGCCGGTTCAGTGTCAGCGCCAGTACGCCGTCGCTGAGACTCACCTCCAGACCGTCGACGCTCACATACGCTGCAGTGCTGGAGCCGATGGAAGTCATTGCTGAACCTTAGATCGGGTTGGTCCCCGCCCACGCGAGGAGCGGCCGCGTCGATGCGGGCCCGCGACTGGTCCACTTGGTTATACAAGTAAGCTATGTCGCGGTCAACTATGGGAGGCGGGTTCTCAACAATGGCGGGACCACTGCAGGGATTGCGAATCGTCGAGCTGGCCGGCATCGGCCCGGGACCGCACGCGGCGATGATCCTCGCCGATCTCGGAGCCGACGTCGTGCGCATCGAACGCCCCGGCGGAACCGGGGGTGTGCCGAAGGGCAGCCACGAAGCCATGAACCGCAACCGGCGCGCGGTGGCCGCCAACTTGAAGACCGACGAAGGCCGGGAACAGGTGCTCGCGTTGGTGGCCAAGGCCGACGTGCTCATCGAGGGCTACCGGCCCGGGGTGACCGAGCGGCTCGGGCTCGGGCCGGACGACTGCGCGAAGGTCAACGAGCGGCTGGTGTACGCACGCATGACCGGCTGGGGCCAGACCGGGCCGCGCAGCCAGCAGGCCGGCCACGACATCAACTACATCTCGCTCAACGGCCTGCTGCACTCGATCGGCCACAAAGGCGAGCGTCCGGTCCCGCCGCTCAACCTCACCGGTGACTTCGGCGGCGGCTCGATGTTCCTGATCGTCGGCATCCTCGCGGCGCTGTGGGAACGGCAGACTTCCGGCAAGGGCCAGGTCGTCGATGCGGCGATGGTCGACGGCTCCAACATCTTGATGGCGATGATGTGGGGTATGCGGGCCGGCGGACTGTGGTCCGACGAACGCGGCACCAACATGCTCGACAGCGGGGCGCCGTATTACGACACCTACGAGTGCGCTGATGGCCGCTACATGGCGATCGGCTCGATCGAGCCGCAGTTCTACGCGGAGCTGTTGAAGGGTCTGGGCCTCGACGGCGAGGACCTGCCCGGCCAGCACGACGTCAGCCGCTGGCCGGAACTGCGCGCCCGGATCGCCGAGGTCTTCAAGTCGAAGGATCGCGACCACTGGGCCAAGGTGTTCGCCGACTCCGATGCCTGCGCCACTCCCGTGCTGTCGTTCGCCGAGGTGCAAACCGAACCTCACATCACCGAACGCGACACGTTCTATCTCGACGGCGACGCGCTGCTGCCGTCACCCGCGCCGCGGTTCTCCCGCAGCGTGCCGTCCACCCCGAAGCCACTGGGCGAGCCGGGCACGGACATCGAAACCGTTCTGCGCGACTGGAAATAGCCGCGAGGCAACAAGGAAGGATCGCATCACGTGGAGATCAAGGACGCCGTAGCCGTCGTCACCGGAGGGGCCTCCGGTCTCGGACTGGCGACCACCAAGCGGCTGCTGGACCGCGGCGCATCGGTGGTGGTCATCGACCTCAAGGGCGAGGACGCCGTCAAAGAACTCGGCGACCGCGCCCAGTTCGTCGAGACCAACGTCACCGACCCCGAACAGGTCAGCGCGGCTCTCGACGCCGCCGAGAAGATCGGCCCCCTGCGCATCAACGTCAACTGCGCCGGCATCGGCAACGCGATTAAGACGCTGTCCAAAGACGGCCCCTTCCCGCTCGACGGTTTCAAGAAGGTCATCGAGGTCAACCTGATCGGCACGTTCAACGTGCTGCGGCTATCGGCCGAGCGGATTGCCAAGACCGAACCGATCGACGGTGAGCGCGGCGTCATCATCAACACCGCCTCAGTTGCGGCGTTCGAGGGCCAGATCGGCCAGGCGGCGTACTCGGCGTCCAAGGGCGGCGTCGTCGGCATGACGTTGCCGATCGCGCGTGACCTGTCGCGCGAGTTCATCCGCGTCGTGACGATCGCGCCGGGATTGTTCAAGACCCCGCTGCTGGGCTCCCTTCCCGAGGAGGCGCAGGCGTCGCTGGGCAAGCAGGTGCCGCATCCGGCGCGGCTTGGTGACCCTGACGAGTACGGTGCCCTGGCGGTGCACATCGTGGAGAACCCGATGCTCAACGGCGAAGTCATCAGGCTGGACGGAGCGATCCGGATGGCGCCGCGATGACGATCACGACGAAGTTCACCGAGACATTCGGGGTCGAGCACCCCGTCGTGCAGGGCGGCATGCAGTGGGTGGGCCGCGCGGAACTTGTTGCGGCCGTGGCGAATGCGGGCGCGCTGGGATTCATCACGGCGCTCACGCAGCCGACGCCGGCAGATCTGGCCAACGAGATCGCCAAGTGTCGTGAGCTGACGGACAGGCCGTTCGGGGTGAACCTGACGATCCTGCCGACGATCAACCCGCCGCCCTATGACGAGTACCGGCAGGTGATCGTCGAGTCCGGCATCAAGATCGTCGAAACCGCGGGCTCGAACCCGGCGCCGCACCTGCCGATGTTCCACGAGAACGGCATCAAGGTGCTGCACAAGTGCACGTCAGTGCGCCATGCGGTGAAGGCGCAGAGCCTCGGCGTCGACGGCATCAGCATCGACGGCTTCGAGTGTGCGGGCCATCCCGGCGAGGACGACATTCCCGGCCTGGTGTTGATTCCTGCGGCGTCGGCGAAGATCGACATCCCGATGATCGCCTCCGGCGGTTTCGCCGACGGTCGGGGTCTGGTTGCGGCGCTGGCGCTGGGTGCCGACGGCATCAACATGGGCTCGCGGTTCATGTGCACGGTGGAATCGGCGATCCACCAGAAGGTCAAGGAAGCGATCGTGGCGGGCACCGAGCTCGACACCGAGCTGATCTTCCGGCCGCTGCGGAACACCGCGCGTGTCGCAAGCAACGCGGTGTCGCGCGAGGTGGTGGAGATTCTCAACAACGGCGGCCAGTTCTCCGACGTCAAGGACCTCGTCGCGGGTAAGCGCGGGGTGAAGGTCTATGAGATCGGCGACCTGGACGCGGGCATCTGGTCGGTCGGCACGGCGATGGGGTTGATCAACGACATCCCCACCTGCGAGGAGTTGGTGTCGCGCATCGTCGCCGACGCGGAGGCGCTGATTACCGAGCGGCTGGCCGACATGGTCGAGGAGTCGGCGGAAGAGAACGTCGCGTAGGCGACGTGTTCGGGAATACGAAGGATCAACGAGGGCCCCGGTCGGGGCAAACTATTTGACGGTCAACGCGCTCGATGCGAGCGCGTTGCCTCAAACCGCGGTTGGCAGCTGCTGGTCGTCGTCAAGCTGCTCGGAGGTATCGCCCTCGACGAGGACATCGCCGTGGTAGAGGGCCTCGAAGTCAACCTTGATGACATCAGCACTGGTGTCGTCGATCCACATGTCATTGAGGTTATGGGTCACCTTTAAGGATTTGTTGAGTCACGGTTCGGAATATCTTGGCAATTCTTACCGCCGGGTAGGTTTCGGGGTTACCGGCGAGTAGCTGACCTGGTATTACGCCGGTGAGCTGAAGTGAAGCGGATTCGTACCGTTCAGCAGGACCCAGGTGAGGATCGCCACGGCGAACGCCAACACGAGCAATCCGACAGCGATTCTGGGCGACCAGCGCACCCTGCTGAGCGCCCTGGCGTCGACGGAATACGCCCCTGCGCCCGCGAACATCAGCGCCACCGCGCCGACGAAGATCAGGAACGGCACGTTGAAGGGCTGCGACCAAAACGCCTGTTGTGAGACGTTGACGGCCCACGCACAGATCATCGCGCCGGCAACCGCGCAGGCCGCCAACGGTGTGAGGATGCCGAGTATCACGCCGATCGCGCCCGCCGTCTCAGCGACGGTCACCATCAGCGCGGCGAGCGTCGGCAAGCGCCATCCGCCCGATTCCATGAAGCCGATGGTGGTGCCGAAGTCGAAGACCTTGATGAGCCCGGCCTGAAGGATGGCCGCGCCCACGCCGATGCGCAGGATCAGCAGCCCGAGGTCGCCCGGCGAGGCGGCAGTAAACCGGGAGGTGGTGTCCATGAGGTCAGAGGCCTGTGAGGCGTCTGCGGATGCGTTGGTCATGCACTACCGACTCGGGCGCCGACCGGAACTCATCGCGTCCGTGTCCGTGTGAACGATTCGTCGGGACGAGACGTGGTTATGAGAAGGATACGCGTTGACGAGGATAGGTTATCGCTGATAACTTACCGTCGATAGCAACCTGATCCTGCAAAGGGGACACGACGTGCTGCAACGGATCGCTCGGATGGCCATCAACGCACCGAAGCGGATCGTCGTCATCGCGCTGTTGGTGATGGTGGCGACCGGCATCTTCGGTATTCCCGTCACCAAGAGCTTGTCCGCCGGCGGCTTCCAGGACCCGACCTCCGAATCCGCCAAGGCGAGCCAGCTGTTGGTCGACAAATTCGGCCAGGGCGATATGGAGCTCATCATCAGCGTCACGTCCGACGGTGGCACGCAGAGTCCCGAATCGCGGGCCGTCGGCATGGACATCGCCTCGCAGCTACAGGCCTCCCCGCACATCGCCGAGGTGACGTCGGCGTGGACCGCGCCGCAGAATGCGGCCCCGGCGCTGGTGAGCAAGGACGGCAAGACCGGGCTGATCGTCGCCAGTGTCACCGGCGGCGAGAGCGAGGCGCAGAAGTACACGAAGGAGCTCACCGAACGACTCGTCCACGACCGCCACGGCGTCACCGTGCGCCCGGCGGTGGCCATGGTGCGGATCAACGCCTCGTCTCGTTCCGACCCGGCGGTCAGCTCGTCGCGGTACCGGCTCACGATCAGCAGCGTGTAGTCGATCGCGAGCGCAAGGCCCAACGCGACGCTCAGGTTCAGCGCGAAGATCGATACGTCGGTCACGAACGTGATGGCATGCAGCACCGCCATCGACCCCAGGATCGCGAAGGCGCCCACGGCCAACGGCAGGGCCGCGGCGAGCAAGCCGCCGAACACCCACACCAGCACCAGGAAGCTCAGCGGGATCGCGATGGACTCCATGAGCAAGAGGTCTTTCTCGCTCTGCCCGTTGATCTGCACATAGATCATCGCCTCACCGCCCGCGCGCACGGTGACGCCGTGGCGGTCGTGGACGAGTCGTTCGGTGAGCTCCTTCGTGTACTTCTGCGCCTCGCTCTCGC
>LZSH01000571.1 GCA_001665255.1 Mycobacteriaceae bacterium 1482268.1
ATGTAGGGAACGCCGGCGGTCTCGGCGCTGACGTAGGCGAATTCCATTCCGCCGGGCATGATCCCGCGCTGCACCACCTCTGCTGAGCCGATGGCCTTCTCGACGTCGTCCACCTCGACACAAATGTGGTGCAGGCCAGGTCCCGCCCGATCGAGGAATTCGGTGTAGACGCTGTCGCCGGTCAGCGGAGCGATCAGTTCGAGCTGGGTGTCGCCGGCGTAGCTGAACGAGATATGAGCGGTGAAGTCGGCCGGCTTGCCCCGGTAGCTACAGGTGTCGGGACCGAAGTGCACATCGGGCACACGAATCCATTTCTTTGCGCCCAATATCGAGGTCAGGGCGTTTTCGGTGGCGTCGAGGTCCTTCGTTACCCACGCGATCTGGACAGGTGTCTGGTCATGCATCGCATCGAGGATATCTCCGGCCTGTCCCCCTGGCTAGAACGTGTTCTAGTTATCACCCAGATACGCGGAGATGCAGCGATCGGCGGCGGCTCTGGCCCACTTTTCGTCGGCGCCGGCCGCCACGTTGGCCTCATACCAGGCCTCGCCCGAGAGTTTCGTGAACCTGCGGCCGTCCTTCGTGCCCATCCATTCCTGGCCGTGGAGTGGGTCGACGGCCTCGCCGGTGGACAGATGGAGCGCGAGCCCGACAAGAGCGCCGTCGTAGCCCATGCCGACCGCGCCGGGGCCGAACTGTTCCCAGTGATCGTCCACGTGGCAGATGTGGTCAAGCTCGAACCGGGACCTGTCGTGGCCCTCGGCGATGATTCGGACCTCGATCCAGCTGACGGTGTCGCCGAACTCCCATGTGGCAGTGAATCGGCGCGGCGGATCACACGTCAGGACCGTGCCGTGAGCATTGCCCTGGAGCTGGTAGGCACCGCCCTCCCGCAGGTCACCGGTGATCGGCAGGAACCACCGCGGAATCCGCTCGATATTGGTGCAGGCGTCCCAGAGATCAGCCGCGTCTGTGTCGTAGGCCTGGCTGACGGTAACCACCCGTGCCTGCCCCGCCTCCAGCGTCCGGTCGCCTACCGTGCGGCGCACTGCGATGATTTGATGGTCGACGTCGATCACGTTGTGCTCCTTCGTCGTTGCCGCTTGCCGCGTGCGATTTCGGTGGAAAGTGCGTCAAGGCGAGGTGCCCAGAAGCGACGGAATGCGGCGAGCCACTCGTCGACGTCCCGCAGTGCTTCGCCGTTGACGGCGTACAGCCGCCGCTGGCCGTCCGGTCGCATAGTGGTGAAGCCGTTGTCGCGCAGCACTTTCAAATGCTGCGACACCGCGGGTTGGCTGATCTCGAACTCGGCCTGGATGGTGGCGCCGATGGCGCCGGCCGTCAGTTCACCGTCGGCGAGCAGCTCGAGGATGCGCCTGCGTACCGGTTCGCCGAGGACGTCAAACGCGTGCACGCGCCCACTCTAGAAGTCCCTGCTTATATAAGTCAAACCTTAAATTTAGCGCGGCAGGCTCGCCGAAGCGGACTGCACGATGTCCTCGCGGGCCTGCTGGCTGGCGGTCTGCCAGGAGACCGCAGCGGGATAGTTGCCCCAAGTGCTGTTGAACATCCCGACGATGGCGGCCCGCCCGTCGGGTGTCACGACGTAGACCGGTCCTCCGGAGTCGCCCTTCTGGCTGACCACGCCGTTGGCCATCGTGAACCAGCCATTGTTGACGGCTTCGATCTTGCCGCAACTCTCGCCGGTGACCACGCCGAAGTGGCAGATCGCAAGGCCGGGCGTCGGCACGATGGCCGGGTCGTACATCAGCACGCGTCCGCCGGGCAGGACGTCGTTCAACGCGACGTCCGGCGCCAGGTTGATGGCTTCCCAATCCGAGATCATGTGGTCGGTGGCGACCGTGGCTCCGTCGGGCGTGTTGTCGCGGAACACCGACAGTGCGCCGATCGGATTACCGACCTTGTCCACCACGACGCCTTCTCCGCGGCAGTGGCCCGCGGTGAACGCGGTGCGCGCCCCCGGGTCGACGAACCCGAGCGTGCAGACATTGGTGCCCTGGTGAATTTCCATTCCCGGGTAGACCAACACGCCGGGCGCGGCGTGTGCCGGCGCCACGGTGAGGGTCAACGCAAGGATCGACGCGGCCGCCGCCGCAAGCGAGCGCAACCGTTGACGGCGCACGGTCATCTCCGATTCCTAGGGGTCAATGGGCTTCTACCCTACCGGCGCGGGCGCACACAGCAAGGCAGACCGGACATTTCGGTCCGGCCTGCCTTGTCGTCACACTGGCTACGGGATCGTCAGAACCTGGCCGGGCTGAATCAGGTCCGGGTTACTGACGCCGCTGGCGTCGGCGATGCGTTGGTACTGGCTGCCGTCGCCGTAGAAGCGCTCGGAGATGGCCCAGAGTGTGTCACCGGAGACCACCGTGTAGGTGCGCGGGGCCGGTGGCGGCGGTGGCGGTGGCGGAGCAGGGGCCTCGACAGGCGGCAGCGGTTCTTCCGCGGCGGCAGGCGCGACCTCGGGCGCGGCCTGCGGGGCAGCGGGCGCCACCTCGGGGGCCTCTTCGGCCGGCGGCGGGGGCGGTACCTCGTCGGTGTTGGTCCCCGATGCCCAGGCGACCCCGTCGAATCCGTACACCACCAGGTTGCGATCGTCCTGCAGGATCAGTCGCACGTCCCGTGCGCCCTGTGTATCGGTATGCCAGATCGGCTTTTCCGACGTGTAGAGCACGACGTTGCCGTCGTCCTGGACCTCGAGGCGCTCGGCAGGCTGACCGTCGGTGCCGGTCGCCCATACAGCCTGCCCCCGCGCCGCCAGCACCAGGTTGCCGTCGTCCTGCAAGGTCAGCGTGTAGGCCCCGTTCCTCGACGTCAGCGATTGACCGCGCGTTAGCTTCTCGCCCTTGGCGAGCCTGTCTGTCACGTCAATTTCCCTTCCCATGCAACGTATTTGACGCGGCCGAGCTTACTGATCTTGTTTAGGCGCGTGGCCGGTTCAAATCGGCCCAATCGGAACATAGGGCGAACGCCGGGTAGACGGCCAGGAATCGAAGCCGAGCCCAGCCAATCGAGAGTGGCCGCAGGCGACGGGCTTTCGCCGCGTTACCGAGCCGCAGTGATCGGCGCCGGGATGTCGGGTTGCACCGATTGTCGCGGCATCCAGCCGGGCGGGCCGAAGATGAAGCCGAGCCGGTCACGCCACCGGCCCGCCGCGCGGACATCCCGTGCGATCGCCACGTATTCGTGGGTCTGCAGCTTCCAGATGTTGTAGGTGTCCACCTGTTTGGTCAGACCGTAGTGTGGCCGGAACTGCTCGCCGCAGAAGCTGCCGAAGAGCCGATCCCAGATGATCAGGATGCCGCCGTAGTTCTTGTCGAGGTAGATCTCGTCCATCCCGTGGTGCACACGATGGTGTGACGGTGTGTTGAAGACGAATTCGATTGGCCGCCAGAGCTTTCCGATCCGCTCGGTATGGATCCAGTACTGGTAGATCAGGTTGATCGAGAAGCTGGCGAACACCATCCACGGCGGAACGCCGAACAGCGGCAGCAGCGCGCGCAGGAACACGTCGCCGCTGATGTTCCATTTCTGCCGGAGCGCGGTGGCGAGGTTGAAGTACTGGCTGGAGTGGTGTGCCTGGTGCGTCGCCCAGAACAGCCGGACGCGGTGCGCCATGCGGTGGTACCAGTAGTAGAGAAAGTCGACGCCGACGATCGCGATCACCCAGGTGTACCAGGCGTTGGACGGAAGCTGCCACGGCGCGACGTACACATAGAGCGCCGCGTAACCGAACAGCGCGATGCCGTTCATCACCGCGCTGGTGCCGATCGACACCGTGCCCATCCAGATGCTCGCCCAGGCGTCCGGCCGCAGATACGCCCCCGACGGGGCGCGGTCGTCCTCGATGTGCGCGAGTTTGCGCGCCGCCACCCATTCGATGACGAGCAGGATCAAGAAGAACGGGACAGCGAACGTCACCGGGTCATGCATCAGCGGCGGGAGCACGTGCTCCCATGCCTTCGCCCAGTCCACAGCGGCACCTCCGGGAAGAGTCTAGCGAGCCGGGTGCCCGCTACCGGAAGTTGAGGACCTCGGTGCCCCAGGTGGCGCGGATGTCGGCGTCGATGTCGTTGACGACGGTGTCCTCGCGGTCGATGAGCAGGCTCGATCGATCGGGCTCCTGGTAGGGCAGCCACTCCGGTTCGCCGGGCAGCCCCGCGGGCTTGGCCTGGATTGCGAAATTCGTCCAGCGGGCCCTCATCCGCGCTGACACCACCCGGCCGGTCTTCAACCCGCCCAGCTTGAAAGTGGGATCCTTCGAACCGACCACGAGATTGCCCCAGACGAACGGCAGTTCGGTGGCATGGGCGGCGGCGATGCGCAGCATGCGCAGCATCGGCGTGGCGAAATCGAAGCGATACAGGTAGACCGGCGCCACGGCGCTCTGCCCCTCGGCCAGCCACACCGACGGCATCCTGAAGCCGATATCACGGGCGACGCTCATGCCGCGCGCCTTACCCCGCAGCCGGGCGTATGCGGTGCCTGTCCAGTCGTTGGTCGGCAGCTGCACATGCGGTTGCTCAGCGGCGATCTGGGTGAACATCGCGTTGATCGCCTCCGGGGTGATCGGCATCAGCGGCGACTTCATCCATTTGAACAGCGCGGCCTCGTGCTTGTTGGTGCCGATGATCAGCGGAACCGGATGGGATCGACCCTCCCTGGCGAGTTTCACCGGGTAGTCCGGGACCAGTTCGCCGTCGACGTTCGGCGCGAACGCCAGCGTGCCCGGACTGCTCACCGGCGTCTCGTAGAACACGGCGCTGGACGCGGCGACGATCGCTTCGACCGGCACCTCGGGAAGCCGGTGGATCTCGGACGCGGTGAGCCCCAGCCGGTCCATCACCTGCCGCGCGACCCTGCGGGCCCGGCTGATGTCGTACACCGACGTCGCCGGTGAACTCTGTGCGATCGCGCCCGCGAACAGCCCGTCTGCGGCCGGCATCGTCAGCAGCGTGGTGATGATGCCGGCGCCCGCCGACTCGCCGAACACGGTGACGCGGTCCGGGTCACCGCCGAACGCGGCGATGTTGTCGCGCACCCACTGCAGCGCCGCCAGCACGTCACGCAGACCGAGGTTCGAATCGAAACGTCGCCGCGCGCTGTCGAATTCGGACAGGTCAAGGAAGCCCAGCGCGCCGAGCCGGTAGTTGACGGTGACGACCACCACCTCGCCGTCGCCGGCCAGCACTCGGCCGTCATACAGGGGCTGGCTTGCCGAGCCGATGATGTAGGCCCCGCCGTGAACCCACACCATCACCGGCTTGCGGTCTCCAGCGGCCGTGTCCGACGAGGCCCAGACATTGAGGGTCAGGCAGTCCTCGCCCTGTGGCGCACCCAGATCGATCGGAATCCGCGGATCGACCGGCTGGGGGCAGACGAACCCGTAGCTGGCGGCGTCAGCGACGGTCGTCCAGGGTTCGACGGGCTGCGGGGCGCGCCATCTCAGGTCGCCGATCGGCGGCGCCGCGTAACGCACGCCCTTCCACGCGGTCACCCGACCGTCATCGACGCCGCGGACCGGGCCGTTGACGGTGTCTACCAGGGTGTTGTTCTGCGCCATCGCTCTTCAGGTTACCGGCGGCCAGCGGCTACAGCCCTTAAGCGCCACACCTCGATTAGCTTGTAAGCCGTGCGGAAATGGGTGCTGCTCGGCGCGGCGATCGTCGTCGAGGTGGCAGCCACCCTGTCTTTGCGCGCCTCACAAGATCATTCGGGGTGGCTGGTCATTGTCGTGTCCGGATACATCGGCGCCTTCGCCCTGCTGACGCTGGTTCTTCGGGCGGGGCTTTCCATCGGCGTCGCCTACGGCATCTGGGGCGCGCTGGGCACCGCAGCGACCGCGGTGCTGGCGGCCGCAATCTTCGGTGACCCGTTCACCTGGCCGATTGTGGTGGGCATTGGCCTGATCATCGCGGGCGTCCTGCTCGTCGAGTTGGGGGCACGGCACAGCCGCCAGGCCGCGCCGTGATGTGGGCGGCGCTGATCGGCGCCATCGTCTCCGAAGTGATCGCCACCCTGGCGTTGCGGGCCTCGGAGGGCTTTCGCAAGAAAATCTGGGTCGTCCCCGTGACGGTCGGGTACCTGGCGTCGTTCTATCTGCTGTGGCTGACCCTGCGACTGGGCATGCACGTCGGCATCGCCTACGGCGTGTGGACCGCGTGCGGCGTGGCGCTGGTGGCGCTCGCCGCCAGGGTCTTCTTTCGCGAACCGTTGACCTGGCTGATGGGCCTTGGCATCGCGCTGATCGTGGCCGGCGTGTTGACTATCGAGTTGGCCGGCTCTGCGGGCTGAGCGCCGAGGCCAACAGCATCACCGCCAGGCCGGCGATCGGCACTATCGACAGACCCACTCGCAGGCTTGTCGCGTCGGCGATCACACCGACGAGTGGCGGCGACGCCACGAAGCCGATCCGCATCAGCCAGGTCACCGCCGTCAGGCCGGTGCCTGCCCGCAGACCGGGAAGCTGATCGGCACCGTGCATGGCCGCGGGCACCAATGTCGCAACGCCGAAACCGACCGCGGCGAAACCCGCAACGCTTCCTGGCACAGTCGGAAATGCAAGCGCCGCGCCCATGCCCACGACGGTGATGGCGCCACCGGCCCGCGCAACCGCGCGTTGGCCGAACCGGTCGACAAGCCGGTCACCGATCGTGCGGCCGACGAACTGGAACCCGACCATCGCGATATAACCGAGCACTGCGATCGCACCCGGCGCATGTAGGCTGTCGCGTAAATAGACTGTGGCCCAAGAGCTTCCGGCGTCTTCGACCAACGCCCCTGCGATCGCGAGGAACACCAGCGCGACCAACGTCGCGTACACCACAAGGCCAGGTCGTCCGGACAAAGCTGCCCGCGCTAACGGGCGCTCACCCTCGTCAGGCCCGTGGAGCAGGAACGGATAAGCGGCCAGGACCACCAGGCCGAACAGAACCGCGGACGCAGCGAGGTGTGTGGTGCGCGGGATCTGTAACGCGATCGCTATCGCACCCATGGCGCCGCCGAGCACCGCACCGGCCGACCACACGGCGTGGAACGAATTGATGATCGAGCGGCCGTAGTTCCGCTGCAGACGCAACCCGTGCGCGTTCTGCGCCACGTCGGTCACCGCGTCACAGGCGCCCGCGGCAAGCAGAGCCGCGGCGAGCGTAACGGCCGACGGCGCGAGCGCGGCGACGAAAATGAACACCGCCAGGGCGATGCTGCCCGCCACCGCCACCCGCGCGGAGCGGTAGCGGCGAATGAGCGCCGCGGCGGTCAGACCGGCGGCCAGTGCGCCTCCGGAGAAGGCTGCGATCGCGAATCCGTACTGCGCGTTGGACAACGCGAGGTCCGCCTTGATGTCGGGATAGCGCGGCAGCAGGTTGGCGAACAGCGCCCCGTTGGTCAGAAACAGTGCCGCAACGGCCACCCTGGCCCGGCGGTTGCGCACCGCGACGCACACGTCGTCACGCGGTTGGGGTGCCATTGATGCCGACGTTACCGACGACTCACCCACCACATCGCTCAGCGCAGCCGATTAGCGGGCAAGATAGCCGGCATGGTCGAGATCCCGCCGTCGCTCGGCGAACTTGCCCGCCGCTACGGCGTGGCCACCGAATATGAGGACTGGACCGGCCGCAACATCGAGGTGGCGGAGACCACGCTGGTCGCCGTGCTGGCCGCGCTCGGCGTGTCTGCTGCCACCGAGGACGAACGGGCGGCGGCCCTTACCGCCCACGACCGCGACTACTGGAGTCGGCCACTGGCGCCGACCATCGTCGCGCGCGCCGGCAGACTGTCCTCGTTCTGGGTTCACGTCACCCACGGGAACCCGGTCGGTCTGTGGATTCGGCTGGAGGACGGAAGCGTCCGCGCAGGCCTGCGCCAACTCGAGAACAACACTCCCCCATACGATCTCGGCGACCGTCTGGTCGGCGAGGCCACCTTCGAGCTGCCCGGCGACCTTCCGCTGGGCTATCACCGGCTCTACTTCCAGGAAGGCTCATCAGAAGCCAGCACGCCGCTGATCGTCGTACCTGCCAAGCTCGAACTGCCGCCCCGGCTGGGCACCAAGCGGATCTGGGGGCTGGCCACCCAGCTCTACAGTGTGACATCTGAAAGATCCTGGGGTGTTGGCGATTTGACCGACCTCACCGATCTCGCCGTGTGGTCGGCAGCGATCCACGGTGCCGGATACATTCTGGTGAACCCTCTGCACGCCGCGGCTCCGATCGCGCCGATGGAGCCGTCGCCTTATCTGCCCACGTCGCGGCGCTACGTCAACCCGCTGTATCTGCGTCCCGAAGCGATCGTCGAGTACACCGATATCCGCAATCGTGGCCGAATCCGAAAGGCGCGCGCCGAGCTGCACGGCAAGAGTCGGCGCGCCAAACTGATCGACCGCGACGCAGCGTGGAAAGCCAAGCGCGCCGCGCTGGACACCGTGTACCGCGTCGAACGATCCGCGGGTAGACAGTTGGCCTACACCGCGTTTCGCGAACGCGAGGGCCGCAGCCTCGAGGACTTCGCGATCTGGTGTGCCCTTGCCGAGGAGCACGGCCCCGACTGGCACGACTGGCCGGAGGCACTCGCCCACCCGGCCAGCCCGGCGGTCGGCGAGTTCGCCGCGAAGCACGCCGACGCCGTGGACTTTCACCGTTGGCTGCAGTGGCAGCTCGACGAACAACTGGCCACCGCGCAGTCGACAGCCGAGCGTTCGGGCATGGAGCTCGGCGTCATGCACGACCTCGCTGTCGGCGTCGATCCCAACGGCGCCGACGCATGGGCGCTTCAGGATGTGCTTGCGCTCGGCGTGACGGCCGGTGCGCCACCTGACGAGTTCAACCAACTCGGCCAGGACTGGTCACAGCCGCCGTGGCGACCCGATCAGCTTGTCGAGCAGGGCTATGAGCCCTTTCGGGCCATGGTCAATGCCGTGCTCCGGCACGCGGGCGGCGTACGCATCGATCACATCATCGGGCTCTTCCGGCTGTGGTGGATCCCCAAGGGATCGCCGCCGACCGAGGGTACGTACGTGCGCTACGACCACGAGGCGATGATCGGCATCCTCGCTCTGGAGGCGCACCGGGCCGAGGCGGTCGTCGTCGGCGAGGACCTCGGCACGGTCGAACCATGGGTGCGCGACTACCTGTCCGAGCGACGACTGCTCGGCACCTCGATTCTGTGGTTCGAGGCTGACCGGGACGGCCCAGACGCCACGGGCGGCCCGCTGCAGGCACAACGCTGGCGCGAGTTCTGTCTCTCGTCGGTCACCACCCACGACCTGCCGCCGACCGCGGGCTACCTGGCGGGTGAGCACGTGCGACTGCGCCAGCAGCTGGGATTGCTGACCCGCCCCGTCGACGAGGAACTGGCCGACGACCGGGCCCAGCAGGCGGCCTGGCTCGACGAGCTGCGACGGGTCGATCTCCTGGGCGACGACCCGGACGTCGACGAGATCGTGCTGGGGCTGTACCGCTACCTGGGCCGAACCCCGTCGCGGCTGCTCGCCTTGTCGCTGGCCGACGCCGTGGGTGATCGCAGGACCCAGAATCAGCCCGGCACCACCGACGAATATCCCAATTGGCGCATTCCGCTGAGCGGCCCGAAGGGACGCCGTCTGCTGCTCGAGGATGTATTCGTCGACCCTCGGGCGGCCGCCCTGTCCGAAGCGCTGCGGGCGGCGGTGAAGCCGGCGGAGTAACGCTGGGCCGTTCGTCACCGGTTTCACATTCGTCACCGCTGCGCTATGTTCGCCGCACACCGAAAACAGGAGAGGTCACGTGAGAAAGCTCGTCGTCCTGACAGCAAGCGCGGTCGCCGCGAGCACGATTGGCCTGCTCAGCGCGGGGACCGCCGGCGCCGACCCCGTCAACAACACCCAGGCGAACGTGATCGGCGAACCGTATTACAAGGCCGTGAAGATCCTCAAGGGAATGGGCTTGAAGACGGGCTTCGGCGGTTCGGTCGGCAGCGATCTGCCGCAGGCGCAGTGCATGGTGTCGAGCCAGAAGCTCACGGGCAACGACAAAATGTTGCTGAACCTCGACTGCACCGAGAAAGCGGCGCAGCAGATGGCCGAACAAGGAAGCGTCGGCGGCTCAGCCCCGGGCACCCCCAGCGATGGAACGTTGCGGCCGCCGCAGATTCCCATCGCACCGGCGCCCGCGCCGGCCCCTGCGGGCTAGGACTCGGTCAGACTCCGCAGGTTCTCCAGCGTCTCGGTCATGGTCCTGCCGACCTGACGCGCCGCGACGCGGTCGGCGATCAGGCCGAGAAGGCCGCCGGGCGCCTCGTAGGTCATCCGAAACGACACCTTGGTCTTGCCGTCGGGGCAGTCGCGCAGCCGGAACCGCCCGCGTTGGGTGATTCCGGTGATACCGACCCAGGCCAAGTCGCGGCCGTCGTCGAACTCGACCACCTCGATGACGCCGCCGACCGGAACCGAACCGATCTTCCAATGCCCGGTGTAGCGAGAGCCCACTCCGGCCGGTCCCTCGGACAGGTTGTCCCAGCGCTCGAGGTTGCTCATGAACTCGGGATAACGCGAGGGGTCGCTGACGTGCTTCCAAATCGTGTCGCGGTCGGCGTCGATGACCACTCGCCGTTGCAGTCGCATTAGCCGAGCACCGGGAAACGTCGGTCGGCGGCCAGCCGGTCCACCCCGCCCTGGAGGCTGCTGAGCACTTTGTCGTTGATG
>LZSH01000572.1 GCA_001665255.1 Mycobacteriaceae bacterium 1482268.1
CTGCGCGCCATGCTGGCCTCCGGACAACTCGGCAGCCACAACGGCCTGCCCGTCACCATGGTCATCTCCACCACCCTGGCCGAACTGCAATCCGGTGCCGGCCACGCCGTCACCGGCGGCGGCACGCTACTACCGATGTCGCAGGTGATCCGGCACGCCGCCACCGCCCACCACTACCTCGTGGTGTTCGACGACCACACCGAAGAACCCCTCTACCTCGGCCGCGCCAAACGCCTGGCCACCAAAGCCCAACGCCTGGTGCTCTACACCCGCGACCGCGGCTGCACCCGACCCGGCTGCACCGCCCCCGCCTACCACTGCCAAGCCCACCACACCCACGGCTGGGCCAACGGCGCCCCAACCAACATCACCACCATGACCCTGGCCTGCCCCCGGGACAACAAACTCATCGAAAACACCGGCTGGACCACCCGCACCCGCCCCGACGGCCGCACCGAATGGCTGCCCCCACCCAACCTCGACACCGGCCAAAAAAGAGTGAACAACTACCACCACCCCCACCGCTACCTCATCCCCGACCGACGCGAC
>LZSH01000573.1 GCA_001665255.1 Mycobacteriaceae bacterium 1482268.1
CGCCCTGACTAGTGCCGCATGAAGGGCGGCACGTCGACATCGTCGTCGTCGTCGCCACCGATGCTGACGGTCGCGCCATTGGTGTGCACCGCCACGCTGGCGGCTTCGGCCGGCTCGAACAGCGACGAGGTCACCTTGCCTGCCTGGGCGGGCGCGATCGTCTGCTGCGCGGTGCTGACCACTGGCTTGCGACTGGGGCCCGAGGCATCGAAGCCAGCTGCGATGACCGTCACCCGCACCTCGTCACCGAGCGAGTCGTCGATCACCGTGCCGAAGATGATGTTGGCCTCCGCGTGCGCGGCATCCTGCACCAGCGAGGCGGCCTCGTTGATCTCGAACAGGCCGAGGTCGCTGCCGCCCGCAATGGACATCAGCACCCCCTGCGCACCCTCCATCGAGGCCTCGAGCAGCGGCGAGTTGATCGCGATCTCGGCGGCCTTGAGAGCGCGCCCGTCACCGCGCGCCGAACCGATGCCCATCAGGGCGGTGCCGGCACCGGACATGATGCCCTTGACGTCGGCGAAGTCGACATTGATCAGCCCGGGTGTGGTGATCAAGTCGGTGATGCCCTGCACGCCGTTGAGCAGCACCTCGTCGGCGCTGCGGAACGCGTCCATCAGCGACACTGCGGCGTCGCCCATCTGCAGCAGCCGGTCGTTGGGGATCACGATCAGCGTGTCGCAGCTCTCCCGCAGTGCCTGGATGCCGTTCTCCGCTTGGTTCGACCGCCGCTTGCCCTCGAACGAGAAAGGCCGGGTCACCACGCCGACGGTCAGCGCGCCGAGTTTGCGCGCGATCGATGCGACGACGGGCGCGCCACCGGTGCCCGTGCCACCGCCCTCACCCGCGGTGACGAAAACCATGTCGGCGCCGCGCAGCAGCTCCTCGATGTCGTCCTTGGCGTCCTCGGCAGCCCTGCGGCCGACCTCGGGGTCGGCGCCTGCGCCCAGTCCGCGGGTGGAGTCACGTCCGACGTCGAGCTTGACGTCGGCATCGCTCATCAACAGCGCCTGCGCATCAGTGTTGATCGCGATGAACTCGACGCCCTTGAGGCCCTGCTCGATCATTCGGTTGACGGCGTTGACACCGCCGCCGCCGATGCCGACCACCTTGATGACGGCGAGGTAGTTATGCGGGGGGGTCATCGGTTGGCCCTCTTCTCGCAAGCGCTCATCGCGGTCGCCTTTCCTCCCAGATGTGTCTTTCGATGCGACGAACCCTTGAGCAAACTCTCAACCTCAACAAGAGGTTTATAGTTATGTCAAGTTGTTCCGCGCAACCAGAACGGTAGGGCGGGGTCGAGCACTATCCATGCAGGCGCGCCGACGGAAATTTCGGGAATTTCGCGTGATCTCGTCCGCCGCCGGTCACTTGACGGTTGGCAAATCCGGGCTGGAGACGTCATAGGTGTGGCCCGGCTGCGTCAGCAGCGCGGCCAGCTTCTGCGCCTTCTCCTCGGTGCGGTCGGTCGTGCCCCACACCACTTCCCTGCCGTCGGCCAACGTGAGAGTGACGCCCGCGACCGACGGCGCGGAGACACGCGCGACCTGGCCCGCCACCTCCGGCGGCAGCGCGGTCATCACCTCGAGCGCCGCCTTCGTCGGCGGATCGCTCGGCCCGGGATTGTCGGCCTCGAGGTAGGGCAGGTTGGCCGGCGGCGGCGCTGTCGCGAAGTCGACACCGTCGCGGTCGAACAGGTGGGGCCCGTCCGGATAGTCCTTGACGACGACCGGTACCCGCTCGACGACGGTGATCCGCAACGTCGACGGGTATTCGCGCTGCACGCGGGCGCTGGCGATTCGGCGGATGGTGGCCACCCGTTCGGCTATGTCGTCGGTGTTGACCTGCAGCAGCGGCGTGCCCTGCTTGACGGCCGCGGCGGCGATGATCTCCTCCTGCGTCACGGCGCCGACACCGGTGATCACCACCTCGCGTGCCGCCATGATCGGAGTGAAGTACAGAAGCAGGCCGAGCCCGACGACCAGCACCACAAGCAAGACCGTCCACACCATCATCTTCAGGCCCCGAACCTTGCCTCGCGCAACGGTTTTGGAGTCATCGGTCGACTTGCCCTGCGCTCGCCGCTTGGCTTCCCTGCGGGCCTGCTCGATCGCAACGGCGCGGGCCTGCGCCTCTCGACGCGCTTCGCGTTCGCGCCGGGCCCGTCGTCGTGGACCCTCGAATTCCGCTGCGGGCTGCTCTTCGGGCCCGGCCTCGGCCTCGGCGCTTTCGGGCTCGGTGGTCTCGGCGGCGTTCTCCGGTTCGGTCATCGCGCACCCGTCTCGGGGTCACGGGTCGGTGTCGACCGGTTCGCCTTGACCCGAAGCGCCGCGACGATCTCGGGGCCGAGCATCGTGACGTCGCCCGCACCCATCGTGACGACGACGTCGCCCGAGTGCACCGCGTTGGCCACCAACTCTGCGACGGCGGAGAAGTCCGGCACGTAGTGCACCGGCTTGCCGACGTGCTCGGCAATGGTCGCGCCGCTGATCCCGGCCATCGGTTGTTCCCGCGCGGCGTACACGTCGAGCACGAACACTTCGTCGGCACCGCCCAGTGCCTCGCCGAACTCGTGCGCGAACGCCGCTGTGCGGGAGTACAAATGCGGCTGGAACACCACCACCGAGCGGCCGCGTCCACTCTGCTCGGTCACCGTCCGAACGGCGCCGAGGGTGGCGCGGACCTCGGTCGGATGGTGGGCGTAGTCGTCGAAAACGCGAACGCCGTGCGCTGTGCCCACGAGCTCGAAGCGTCGGCGCACGCCCTCGAAGCCGGCCAGCCCGTCGAGCACCGCCTCAGCCGGTGCGCCGATCTCGATCGCGGCCAGCAGCGCGCCGAGCGCGTTGAGCGCCATGTGCCTGCCGGGCACCGACATTCGCATTACGCGCGGATACTGCTCGCCGGCCAGTTGGATATGCGCCACAGCGCCAGTGTTCTGCTGCTCCCAGCTCACCAGCTTGCCCGCGAGGTCGGGCTCATCGCGGCTGCCGTAGGGCAGCACCCGGATGCCCAGGGCGGCAGTGCGTTCCGCGAGCGCCGCCGCGCCCGGGTCGTCGGTGCATACCACCAGCGCGCCCCCGGGAGCCAACCGCTCGACGAAGTCATCGAAGACTGCGGCGTAAGCCTCTGCGCTGCCGAAGAAGTCGAGATGGTCGGCCTCGATGTTGGTCACCACCGCGACGTTCGGCGTGTACTCGAGCAGTGAGCCGTCGCTCTCGTCGGCTTCGGCGACAAAGCATGTGCCGCTGCCGTGGTGGGCGTTCGTCCCCGCTTCACCGAGGTCTCCGCCGACGGCGAACGACGGATCGAAACCGGCGTGCTGCAGCGCGACGATGAGCATCGACGTCGTGGTGGTCTTGCCGTGCGTGCCGGTGACCATCAGGGTCGTGTAACCGGCCATCAGCTTCGCCAGCACCACCGGCCGCAGGATGACCGGTAGGCCCCGACGCCTGGCCTCGACGAGTTCAGGGTTGGTCTTCGGGATGGCGGCATGGGTGGTCACCACCGCGGTCGGGCCGCCCGGCAGCAGGTCGAGGGAAGACTCGTCGTGGCCGATGCGGATCACCGCTCCCCTGGCGCGCAGCGCCGCGACCCCGCGTGACTCCTTGGCGTCGGAGCCCGACACCAGCCCGCCGCGGTCCAGCAGGATGCGCGCGATGCCCGACATGCCCGCCCCGCCGATACCGACCATGTGCACCCGCTGCAACTCCTCGGGCAGCGAGTTCACCGGCCGGGCTTTCGGTGACGCGCCACCTCCATGGCGATCTCGGCCACCCGCTGGGCTGCGTCGCGGTGCCCCGCCAGCGCGGCCGCGGCGGTCATGGCCGTCAGCCTTGGCGCGTCGTTGAGCAGCTCCGCGACGGTGCGGCCGACGTACTCGGGCGTGAGGTCGGCGTCGTCGACCAGGAGTCCTCCGCCCGCGTTGACGACCGGTAGCGCGTTGAGCCGCTGCTCGCCGTTGCCGATGGGCAGCGGGACGTACACCGCGGGCAGCCCGACGGCGGAGACCTCGGCCACCGTCATCGCGCCGGAGCGGCATATTGCGAGATCCGCTGCGGCGTAGGCGAGATCCATCCGGTCGAGATAAGGCACCGCCACGTACGGCGGGTCACCGTCGGAGGGCTGTGGCAGGTCGAGCGTGTTCTTCGCGCCGTGCGCGTGCAGAACCGAAATACCCGCCGCGGCAAGGTCTTTGGCCGCAGCCGCTACGGCACGGTTGAGCGAACGCGCGCCCTGCGAACCCCCGAACACCAGCAGGACCCGAGCATCATCGGCGAACCCGAAATGCGCGCGGGCCTTCGCCCGCTCCGCGGCCCGGTCAAGCGACGTGATCGCCGCGCGCACCGGCACGCCGACGACCTCGGCTCGCGGCAGGCCGGGGTCGGCGACGGCCGACAGCACCCGGGTCGCCGAGCGGGCGCCAAGCTTGTTCGCCCAGCCCGCGCTGGCGTTGGCTTCGTGCACGACCACCGGTACGCGACGGCCGCGGGCCGCCAGGTAGGCGGGCACGGCGACGTAGCCGCCGAACCCGACGACAACGTCGGCGCCGACCTCGTCGAGCACCCTGCGCGTCTCTGCGACGGCGCGGCGCACTCTCAACGGCAGCCGCAGCAGGTCGGCGGTGGGCTTGCGGGGCAGCGGGACGGGTGTGATCAGCTCGAGGTGGTAACCGCGCTCGGGCACCAGGCGGGTCTCAAGACCGCGCTGGGTGCCCAGGGCCGTGATCCGCACGTCGGGCACCAGCAGGCTCAGCGCGTCGGCGACGGCCATGGCTGGTTCGACATGGCCTGCCGTCCCGCCGCCGGCGAGAACTACGGATATCACCCGTGACGTTGACCTTCCAATGTGCGAGCCCGTCGGCCCTGGTGGCGTTGGCCAGCCGCCTCGCGTGCGCGTGAACCTTTTCGCTCCTCGCGTGCGCGGGAACCTTTTCGCTCCTCGCGTGCGCGGGAAGCGCGCTGGCCGCCTCCATGATGCCCTGCGCCTCGCACCGGCCGGTCGGCCCTATGGGGTTTACGGCGGTTCTCCTTCGCGGGCTTGCGCTGCGGCTTGGCGGGCTGCTTGTCCTCGCGGGTGCGCATCCGGTCGCGAAGGGCTTCGGTTTTGCTCGGCGTGTACGGCGCGGGCAGCGGCAGCCGCAGCAACCGGTTCACCCGGTCGTCGCGCCCCGCACGCAGCGCGGCCACCGCCTCGGGTTCGTGCCGAGCGGCGTTGGCGATCACACCGATGATCAGAAGCGTTGTCGCCGTTGATGTTCCACCCGCCGAAATCAGCGGCAGCTGCAGTCCGGTGACCGGCAGCAGCCCGATGACGTAGCCGACGTTGATGAAGGCCTGGCCGAGCACCCACATGGTGGCGGTCGCGGTGAGCAGTCGCAGGAACGGGTCGGCCGACCGGCGCGCGATGCGCATGCCGGTGTAGGCGAACAGCCCGAACAAGCACAGCAGGCCTGCTGCTCCGATGAATCCCAGCTCCTCGCCGATGATGGCGAAGATGAAGTCGTTGTGCGCGTTGGGCAGGTAGTTCCACTTCGCGGTGCCCTGCCCGAGCCCGTCGCCGAAGATGCCTCCGTTGGCCAGCGCATAGCGGGCCTGTTTGGCCTGGTAACCCGAGCCCTGCGAGTCGGCGCCCGGGTTCAGCCAGGACATCACCCGGTCGGACCGGTAGCCCTCCGACACCGCCAGCACCGCGGCAGCCAGGACAGCGGCGAACAGCGATGACAGGAACACCCGCAGCGGGAGACCCGCGTACCAGAGCAGGGCCAGCAAGATGATGCCGAGCGAGACGGTCTGCCCGAGGTCGGGCTGCGCGACGATGAGCGCTAGCGCGATCACCGCCGCAGGCACCAGCGGGATGAGCATTTCGCGCAGCGATGCGTGCTCCATGCGGCGCGCCGCCAGCAGGTGGGCACCCCAGATCGCGAAGGCGATCTTGGCCAACTCCGACGGCTGCATGGAGAAGCCGGCGACGACGAACCAGCCGCGGGAACCGTTGGCCTCCTTGCCGATCCCCGGGATCAGCACGAGCACGAGCAACACGATGGTGACCGCGAAGCCGCTGAACGCGAGGCTGCGCATGGTCTGCACCCGCATGCGCATCGCCGCGTAGAACGCGAAGAGCCCGACGAGCGTCCAGATCAACTGCTTGCCGAAGATGACCCACGGCGAGCCGTCCTCGTCGTAGGAGTGCACTCCGGACGCCGAGAGCACCATGATCAGCCCCAGCGAGGTGAGCAGAGCGGCGACGGCGATGATGAGATGAAATGAGGTCATCGGCCTGCCGAGCCAGGCGCCGAACCGGGTACGGGGAACGCGTGAGGTGGCCGCATCTGCCGGAGTGGCCGCCGAAGCGCCGGTCCTGCGGAGCCTCAACCGCTCGAGCATGCTGCTCATAGCCGCCTACTGTGTCGCGCGCACGGCGGCCGCGAAGGCGTCGCCACGCTCGGCGTAACCGCTGAATTGGTCGAACGACGCGCCCGCGGGAGCCAGCAGCACGGTGTCGCCCGGCCGGGCCAGTCGGCGTGCCGCGTCGGCGACGGCGGTCATCAAGCGAGTCACAGCAGTCACATCTGGCTCATTGGTATCTGACACCCCAGAATCCTCCCCCGTCACAACCTCGACGACGGGGACATCCGGCGCGTGTCGCGATAACGCCTCAGCGACCAGGGCGCGGTCCCGGCCGATCAGTACGGCCCCGACCAGGCGGTTGGCCACCTCGGCTACGAGCGGGTCGACAGAAGCGCCCTTGAGCAGGCCACCTGCGATCCAGACCACCCGCGGGTAGGCGGCGATCGACGCATGCGCCGCATGCGGGTTGGTGGCCTTCGAGTCGTCGACGTAGGTCACGCCGTCGACCTCGGCGATCACCTCGGCGCGGTGTGGGCCGACGTGAAACGACGACAGGGCATCGCCGATGGCGGCGGCGGGCACGTCGACGGCGCGGGCCAGCGCCGCGGCGGCCAGTGCGTCGAGAACGCCGACCGGTCCGGGCACCGGAATCGAGGCGGCGTCGGCGAGTGTGAGGCCGTCGGTTTGCGGGCTGAAGGCCTTGTCGACGAGTGCGCCGTCGCGGACCCCCAGCTCGCCGGCGCGCGGCTCCCCGAGCCGGAAGCCGATCCCCACCGGCGCGGCGGCGCGCGACAGCAGGCCGGCCGCCACGGGATCGTCGAGCCCGACGACCGCCACCCTGCCGTCCAGCGCCCGCGCCTTGTCGGCCGCGTACGCCTCCATCGAGCCGTGCCAGTCGAGATGGTCCTCGGCGACGTTGAGCACCACCCCGGCCTCCGGTCGCAG
>LZSH01000574.1 GCA_001665255.1 Mycobacteriaceae bacterium 1482268.1
CGACAGCGCATTGCAGCTCGTCCCGGTGGAGGTCCTCCAAGAGGGGACCGGCGTGCCGCTGGTCTGTGTACATGAGGGCCACGGGCAAAGCTATGCCTATCGGGTGCTGGGCGATCATCTGGATTGCCCGATTATCGGCATCAACCAGATCCCGCAAAATGGTGAAGCCGAACCCGACTCGATTCGTGGCATGGCGACAAACTATGCCGATCGACTCCAAGCCATTTATGCCGAGGGCCCCTACAACCTTCTGGGCTGGTCCTTTGGCGGCCCGGTTGCCCACCAGCTGGCCATTGAGCTTCGCCGCCGGGGGTGCGTCGTTCACCGTGTCGTGCTGTTGGACCCAACACTGAGCGTCAACGGCCACAACCAAGCCGTCTACGACGAGAGTCAAGTCACCAGTCGGCTGTTGGAGCGGATCCTGCGCTACAGCGAGATCGACATCCCCGACCAGGCAGAACCGCTGACCTACCAGCAGGCCGAGGAACTGATCCACCAGCAAGGCAAGTTTGCCGAGTTTGTTCTTCCGCCCCAGCCGCTGCTGGAGTTCGCGGTTCGAAACCATGTCGTCAACCAGGCGCTTCGCCGGAATCATGTGCCTGATGTGTTCGACGGTGATGTGGTCATCTTCTCGGCGACACAGGCAGGCGACGATCAGAACGATCCATGCCATCCCCAGGATTGGCGACCGTATGTGGCCGGGGACATCACCGTGCACCCGGTCGACTGCGGACACGACGAGTTGATGACCCCCGAA
>LZSH01000575.1 GCA_001665255.1 Mycobacteriaceae bacterium 1482268.1
CTGCCGTCGGCGGTGACGTCCCGCAGGTCGGCCGGATCGATCCGGCGCAGCCTGGTGCCGACCTCGTCGATCATTCGCTCGGGCCGTGCCGAGCCCAGCGACTTGAGATCGGCGCGCAGCCGCTCGAACTGGTAGGCCAGCGAGCGCGGGTTCTCGGCGTCGAGCAACACGAGATCGGCCACCGCGGAGATGTTCACCACGCCCGGGTTGCGCCGCCGGTAGATGACCGACGACTCGCAGGCCACCAACGTCGACTCCGTGATGGTCTGCTCCGCGTCGGGGCTGCGAACCATCGTCAACGTCGCGCTGATCAAGGCCGTCAGGGCAAGCCCGCGCTCGATGCGCTTGCCGATGTCCATCATCGTCCAGCCGACGTCCTGCACCATCGACTCGGCCGCCAGCCCCGACAGCGCGAGCATCCCGGCCAGCGTCTCCCGGTGGGCTGACACCAGATAGGCCTCGCCCTCGGTATGGGATTCGGGCATCGTCCGGCCCCGGTGCAGCACCGCGCGTTCGACCGCAGCCAACACCATCCAGGTGTCGTTGGACATCTGGTCGCGTACCGCGCGGGCCGCCAGTCCGAGCCGCTCGACCGACTGCGCCAGCGAGCCGGGCCGGTGGCGATCGGCGGTCAGCGACCACAGGGTGGTCGGCGCGGTCGCGATCATCTCGTGCGCGTCACCATCAGCACCCGTGTCGGTGCCGGTGATCCGGCCCAGTGCGGCCAGCAGCACCGGGACGCATTCGCTGCCCTCCATATCCTGCCGGTAGCGGAATTCGTGGTAGCGGTCGCGCGTGACGATCAACAGCCTGGCCATGCTCTCGGCACGCTCCGCGTAACGCCCCATCCAGAACAGGTCCGACAAGAC
>LZSH01000576.1 GCA_001665255.1 Mycobacteriaceae bacterium 1482268.1
CATCGCCGAGGAACAATCTCCCTCCGGGGGCCAGCAGACCCATGGCCTTGTCGAGCACGTCGGCCAGATAGCCGGCGTTGGGGAAGTACTGGATGACCGAGTTGAAAATGACGGTGTCGAAGAATCCCTGCGGCAGTCCCTCGGTCAGGTGGGCAGGTTGGGTCAGCAACTGAACTCGATCGCGCCACGGAATCTGCAGCTGCTCCAGTGCGCAGGCGAGGTTGTCGATCGACGCCGCCGCTATGTCGGTGCCGACATAGCGCTCACAGTGCGGGGCGATCTGTGACAACACCAGCCCCGAGCCCGCCCCGATCTCCAACACTCGCCGCGGCTGCAGGGCCAGGATCCGATCCACCGTGGCCGAACGCCACTGCATCATCTCCTCGAGCGGGATCGGTTCACCGGTGTAGCTGCTGTTCCAGCCCCGAAAATCCATGCCGAACTCCGGCGCCGCGGCCGCAGCGCCATAAAGCTCGTCGTAGATGTGTCGCCACTGTTCGACGATTTCGACGTCGTGACGGGCGCTGCTGGTGTGCTCGACGGTGATGTAGGCGACGAGGTGAGGGCCGGTGTCGCTGTCGTGCACGGTGGCCACGGCCTGGGTGACCTGCGGGCAAGCCAGCAAGGTGTTTTCGATTTCGCCCAGCTCGATGCGCTGTCCGCGCAGTTTGATCTGGGTGTCGGCGCGGCCTCGGTAGTCCAAAGTTCCGTCGGGGAACCAGCGCACCAGATCCCCGGTGCGATACATCCGCGCCCCGGCACCCCCGTAGGGGTTGGCCACGAACCGCTCCGCGGTCAACCCGGCCC
>LZSH01000577.1 GCA_001665255.1 Mycobacteriaceae bacterium 1482268.1
GAGGGCGCGACGTTCCATCAGCCGATTCACACGCCCCATGCGGATAAGCCTAACGGGGCCCGAATCATGCCGGGTGCGCCTGATCCGAAACCATCGACCCGGCCTCGCCGCGCGCCGGCGACGCGATGTCAGCAAAACAGCGGACTGTCGACGAGAGGCCGCCAACCTACGTCAGAGGGCACAACCGGCTCGACCTCCGGCGGCACCACGTCGCCGTGAGCGGTCAGTCCTCCTTGCGGATCAACCGCATCAGTGCGCCGTTGTCCGTTTCCAGCAGTTCTTCGATGCGTGGTTGATTGACCTCGGCGACGATGACCTCGCCGACATCCTTATTCACGTCGCGGAAGATGCCGTGCGACTTCATCTTCTCTGTCTGATAGATGTTGTCTTCTGTCGGCTTGATGTAATACAGCGCGTCGGCCTTGAAACGATGGATCAGCCAGAGATGGATCAACGTCATCAGTCGCTTCTGCCGTAGCTGTTCGGCGAAAGTGTTCTGGTCGCGCACGGTCAGGATGCTGCGGCCGTTCCTGTCTTTGATTGGGTCGACGAGCACGTTGGCCAATTTCTGGTCGCCTTCGCCGCCGCCGTAGATGCCGAGTTCGAGCACCTCGCCGCCGGGGCGCAACGGACGGAACTGGACGCGGAGCTTCTCGCCGAGCTCGTAGTGCTCGCTCCACATCGCCAGCCACTCCTCGAGCAGCTTCTTGGGCACCTCGGTCTGCACCAGATGCTGATGCTGCGTCGAGCCTTCACCCATCGCCTTGGTGGTCGCGGTCCGGCCGGACGACGCGGCGAGCGCGGCGTCGCTGCGAGGCCCGCCGACCAGGGTCTGCGGCGTCCGGTACGGCGACTCCACCAGCCGCATCTTGCGCTGCAGACGAGCCAGCGAAAGCATGCCGTCCTGCTTGAGCGCGCCCGCGAACTCTTCGGCGGCGACGCCGTCGATCTGGTGCCCGCCGTAGGTCATGAAGTTGAAGACGAAGCCCATCTTCCCGATTTCCTCGGGGAATCGGCGCATTTCGTCATCGCTCATGCCCGTGGTGTCCCAGTTGAACGACGGTGACAGGTTGTAGGCCAGCATCTTGTCCGGGTACACGGCGTGGATCGCGTCGGCGAACTGCTTGGCATCAGCCAGGTCCGCGGTCTTCGTCTCCATCCAGAGAATGTCGGCGAATGGCGCTGCGGCAAGCGATTTGGCTATCGCGTACGGGATGCCGCCGCGCAGCTGGTAATACCCTTCGGGGGTCTTGGCCCGCTCGCAGTCCCAGCCGGCGTCGGCCCGCAGTTCCTGCGCCTTCGCGCGAGCCTCGTACAGAGACGCCGTCTGAGCGAACTTCCGCCATTCCGAGGCGCTCATGTCGAGCGGTTCACCCTCGCGCTCCCGGAACTCGAGAAGATCGGCGACCGCCTCGCCGTAGGTCTCCAGGCCGGCATCGTTCTGCCACGCCTCGACGAAGCGGGATTCGACGTTGTCGTAGAGGGCGTCGACCGCCTCGTCGCCGTCCTGCTGCCACGTCGAGACCACTTCGGCGATGAGATCCAGAATGCCCTGGCGCTCAAGCCAACTGGTCGCCGCTGCATATTCGCCCTCGGGCAGGGCATAAAGCAGGTGACCGTTGATGTGTTTCATCCCCGAGTCGTAGAAGCCGCGCATCATCGCCAGGAAACAGGACTTGTACGACGGGATCCTGAGGTTGGTGACACCGAGCAGGAACGGCTGATCGCGCTCGTCGGCTCGGCTGTCGATCAGGTTGGCCGCCTCGGCGTCGGTGCGCGCAACGATGATGCCAGGCACTCCCATGATGTCGAGCTGGAAACGCGCGGTGTTCAGCCGCTTGATCTGTTCGTCCGATGGAACGAGGACCTTGCCGCCCTGATGGCCGCATTTTTTCGTGCCGGGACGTTGGTCCTCGATGTGGTAGCCGGGCACGCCGGCCTCGACGAAGCGGCGAATCAGGTTGCGCACGTGCGGATCTCCGCCATGACCGGTGTCGGCGTCGGCAATGATGAACGGTCGGTAGTCGACGGCAGGCGTTGCGGCTCTTTGGTCTTCGCTCATCCGTAGCCGCAGATATTGTTGGTTGCGGTCGGCGGTGATGAGCGCCCGCACCAGCCCGGCAGCCTCGTCCGGCACCTGGCTCAGCGGATAGCTGGCCAGGTCGGGGCCGGGGTCTTCGTCGGTGGAGCCCTTGGCGGAGGTCGCCCAGCCACCGAGGTAGATCCCCTCGATACCCATGCGCTTCATCGTCACGGCCTGGCCGGGGGAGTACGGCCCGAAAGTCGTGATGCTCTTGCGCTGAGCGAAGAGTTCGCGCAACCGGTCATAGAAGGCCGCCGCGGCCTCACGTGCGACCGGGTAGTCGGTGGGGATCGTGCCGCGCTGCTCGACAACCTGGCGTGCCGAATAGAGACGGATGATCCCGTCGAACCGGGGACTGTCGAAGTACCGCTGCATGGCGGCGACATCCTGCTCGAACGGGGTTTGGGGCGCTGCATCAGCTTCGACGATGGCCATACATCCACAGTACGGCGCGCTTTTCACCGATAGTGCGGAATGCGCACGGCGGCCCGAGGGGGCCCGATACGGCTCCAACAGTCACCGTTACGTCACGGTATGGCCGCTCATTGACGATGTGCCCTTCGGCGCGTTGCCGCTGGCCGTGCTGGGTTGTACAAGTAGCTGTGGTGACATCCGTCCACCAACGGGTCACCCATTGTGGTCGCGGTGAATCGAAGAAAGTGACAGCTCGAACATGAAACGCATTTACGCCTTGGTGGTCGGTCTTGCCGTGTTGATGGCGACGCCGGGTTTGGCGCACGCTGACATCACCCGGCCGCTCAGTTCCCAACAGGCGATCCAGTACGTGATTCAGCGCGGCCTCTCGCAGCGCGGCGTGCCCTTCTCGTTCGGCGGCGGTGACGCCAACGGTCCGACCCGCGGCAGCGGCCCGGCGGCCAACGCCCTCGGCCTGGACCGTCAAGGACATGTGGTCGGCTTGGACCCGGTCGCGAGCACCGTCGGTTTCGATGCCTCCGGTCTGATGCTGTATTCCTACGCCGGGGTCGGTATCAAGTTGCCGCGGTCGTCTGGGGCGCAGTACAACGTGGGCCGCAAGGTGCTACCGCAACAGGCGCTGCCGGGAGACCTGATCTTCTACGGACCCAACGGGAACCAGAGTGTGGCGATGTTCCTCGGTAACGCGCAGATGCTGGAAGCGGGGGATCAGGGCGTGACTGTGTCGCCGGTCCGGACCGCCAACATGGCGCCCTACCTGGTCCGCGTCATCGCCTGAGCGGAGGTGCCGGTCTGGCCTACTGACCGGTGCGCACTGATTCCAGTTTTCCGTCGATGACCATTGACCGCAGCCCTTTTCGGTTCAGCTTTCCGCTCTGCAGGGTCGGTATCTGCTCGCTGGTCGCCAGTGCCCACCGCGTCGGAACCTTGTAGGCCGACAATTGTTCACGCGTACGGGCGGCCAGCGACAGGATGTCGAGCGTGGCCGTGGCGGGGACGACTACGGCGCACACCTCCTCGCCCCGCACAGGGTCGTCGAGCCCGACGACCACGCACTGCGCCACATCGTCGAACTGTTCGATGACGCCCTCGACCTCGAGAGGTGACACGTTCGCCCCGGCTGCTTTGATGAGTTCGCTCCTGCGGCCGACGTAGAACAGCCGCGGGTCGCCGTCTCGACGGTAGACCCGGTCACCGGTGTGGTACCAGCCGTCCTCGTCGAATGTCTCCCACCGCTCGCGCTTGTTGTACCCCGACATCACCCCGATGCCGCGGATCAGCAATTCGCCGACCGTCCCGTCGGGCACCGGTTCGCCGTCGTCGTCGACGATGTGCATTTCGGTGAACGCGAAGCCGCCTGCGGTCTCGGACATGGTGCGGTGCACCGGAAATCCGTCGGGCACATCGGTCATCGCGATATCGAGCGGGCCATCGCGCAGCATCGGCGCGCTGGAGAGATCACGGGTCGCAAAGGACGGATGCTCGCGCAGGCGCTGGGTGAACGCCGGCCACCCGACGATCCCGGTCGCGCGCTCGCGCTCGATCAGATCCAGTGCGGCTGCGGCATCGAGGCGGGCCAGCACCAACAGGGTGACAGGTTCGTGCAGCGCGCCCGTGGCGGCCAGCAGCCCGCCGACCCAGAAGAAGGGCATGGCGCACAGGATCCGGGCCGACGACTCCGAACCTGTGACGGTTCGGATCGCGGCGGGCCACGTCGACGTCTGGCGGACCAGCGTGCCGTGGGTATGAACCACGCCCTTCGGGTCCGCTGTCGATCCGGAGGTGTGCACCATGACCGCCGCATCGGCGGGAGAGACCTCGCCCTCGACAGCGGCCAGAATACCTTGCGGCACAAGGGCTTCAGGAAGAAGTTCCAGCCGCGTTGCCCACGGCCGGTCCGAATCACCGGTCAGCACGATGCGACGCAGGTACGGGGCGGCCCGAAGCGAGAGCGTGGCGGTCGTCTGTTCGGTGAGCCCGGGCAGCGCCACCTCGAAGCGCTCGGCGACGTCGATGTTGAGCACACGTTCCGGAGCGACCAGCACTGCGATGTCGGCCAGCCGCAACACCTTCCCGAGTTCCGCCGGGGCGTACATCGTGCTCAGCGGCACAACCAGCGCACCGATCCGCGACGCAGCGAGCCACCAGAGCAGCCACTCGACACCGTTGGCGAAGAAGAGACCGACCCGAGTGCCCTTACTGACGCCCTCGTTCAGCAGCCGGCGGGCGATGAGCGCCGACCGCGCCTCGGCGTCTGCATAGGTGAGCCGTTCGGTCACAGTGACGACATACGTCTCGTCGCCGAACTCACGCGCGCTTCGCTGCACCAGTTCTGGGACGGTGGGGCGGAAATCGGTCACCCGCTGATCCTCTCCGATCCGCGTGACCATCACCACAGCCCCTGTTACTGAAACCGACGGTAACAGTAACCTATTCTTGAGGCATGACGCCAGAATCCGCTGTTCACAACGGGCTGTGGCAGATCGAGGATGTACTCGACGCCGAGGGGAACATCGCGTTGCCCTCCGACATCACCCTCGTCTCGCTGATCGAACGCAACATCGCCCACGTCGGCGACACGGTGGCATATCGCTATCTGGACCACACCCGCTCGGAGAGCGGAATCGCCTCCGAGATCACCTGGTCCCGGCTCGGCGTCCGGATGCGGGCGGTCGCCGCGGAGGTGCAACGGTTTACCTCCCGCGGGGACCGGGTCGCGATTCTGGCTCCGCAGGGCCTCGACTACGTCGCCGGGTTCTTCGCGGCCATCAAGGCCGGTACCATCGCCGTGCCGCTGTTCGCGCCGGAACTGCAGGGTCACGCCGAGCGCCTCGCCGTCGCCCTCCACGATTCACGCCCAGCCGTCGTCCTAACCACGTCCGCGGCCTCGGCCGGCGTGGACGCGGCGCTGGCCGGGATCGGGCTGAGCCCCGCCCCACGCGTCGTCACCATCGACACCGTTCCGGACTCGGCTGGTGAGGCACTGGTTCACGTCCATCTCGACAGCGCAGACGTCTCTCATCTGCAGTACACGTCGGGATCCACGCGCGATCCGGTCGGCGTCGAGATCACCCACCGTGCGGTGGGCACCAATCTCACCCAGATGATCCTGTCGATCGATCTGCTGGACCGAAACACGCACGGCTGCAGTTGGTTACCGCTCTACCACGACATGGGGTTGTCGATGATCGGCTTCCCCACGGTCTACGGCGGCCACTCCACGCTGATGTCGCCTGCCGCATTCATCCGGCGACCCGAGCGCTGGATCCGTGCGTTGTCGGACGCCTCCACAGAGGGCCGCGTCGTCACCGCCGCGCCCAACTTCGCCTGCGAGTACACCGCGCAGCGGGGCGTGCCCGCGGCGGGTTCCGGAGTCGACCTCAGCAACGTGGTGCTGATCCTCGGCTCTGAACCGGTGAGCACGAAGGCCATCGACGCCTTCAACGGCGCATTCGCGCCCCATGGTCTGCCGCCGACAGCGATCAAGCCGTCCTACGGGATCGCCGAGGCGACGTTGTTCGTGGCCACGATCGCGCCGACCGCCGAACCGACGGTGGCCTACCTGGACCGCGAGCGGTTGGAACGAGGCGAGGCCGTGCGGGTAGCCACGGACAGTCCCGGTGCCGCCCAACATGTTTCGTGCGGACAGATCGCCCGAAGTCTGCGGTGTGCGATCGTTGATCCAGAGACCGACAGCGAGGTCGCCGACGGCCGGGTCGGTGAGATCTGGTTGCACGGCGACAACGTCGGTCGCGGATATTGGGGACGTCCTGACGAGACCAAAGAGGCTTTCCGGGCAGTGGTCCGATCGGATCTGGGAGAGCGCAGCCATGCCAACGGTGTGCCGACCGGGGCCTCATGGCTGCGGACGGGTGACGTGGGGTTCTATCTTGATGGCGAACTCTATGTCACCGGCCGCATCGCCGATCTGATCCTCGCCGGCGAGCGCACCCTCTACCCGGAGGATGTGGAGGCCGCGACGGCGGATGCCTCGCTACTCGTGCGGCGCGGACATGCCGCCGCGTTCACCGTGCCGTCCGACGCGGGCGCACAACTGGTGATCGTCGCCGAGCGGGCGTCGGGTACCCGAGGCGCCGATCTGGGCTCCGCGATCGAGGCCATTCGGGCGGAAGTCGCACGGCGGCATAGTCTTTCCGTCGCCGACGTCCGCCTCGTGCCGGCGGGAGCGATCCCGCGCACCACGAGTGGCAAGTTGGCCCGGCGGGCGTGCCGTGCCGCATATCTCGGGGGCGAGTTCCAGCGGTAGCGCCGCAGTTTCGCCGAACCCTGCGGTAGGCCTCCGCCCCCCGCTAGGGTCGACCGAATGACGTCGATAGCCGATACGACGGACCGGGTCGTCGGCCTGGCGCGCGGAATGCGGGACCTCGTGCAAGCCGAGGCCGCCGAGTCCGAGCGGCTCCGTACGCTCACCCCGGCGATCGTCGAGGAGATGTGGGCATCCGGGCTGATGTCCGCGTTCAACCCGCTGCCCGCGGGCGGCATGGAACCCTCGTTTGCGCAGATGATCGAAACCTGGATCGAAATGGCTTGGCAGGACGGCTCGTTCGGCTGGGTCGGCATCGCGAACATGCCGTCGTCGTTCGCCGCCGCGGCATATCTGCCCGACGACGGCTTCGCCGAGGTGTTCACCGCTCACGACAACCGCGTCACGATGGGAGGACAGTACTTCCCGAACGGCCAAGGCAGCGTCGTCGACGGCGGCTACCGGTTGGCCGGCGCATGGAGCTTCGGCTCGGGCACTGGTCACTCGGAGTACATCGCCGCGGGCTTCTTCCCGATGGACGACGGGCAGATGCGCTGGATCAGCGAGGGCATACCCGACATGCAGGTGGCGATCGTGCCCCGGGAGGAGATCTCGTTCAACGACGGTTGGTTCGTTCAGGGCCTCAAGGGCACCGGCTCCTACGACTACAGCGCCGACGATGTCTTTGTGCCCGCGCATCGCACGTTCGCCCTGTTCTGCCGCGAGCCGCGTCGAGGGCATTCAGCCGCGACACGCATGGGACTGATGCCCGTCACCGCCGCCGGTCACGCGTCGTGGGCACTCGGCGTGGCCAAGAGCATGCTCGACGACGTTCAGGAACTAGCTGCAACCAAATATCGGATGAGCGATATGGCGTCGTTGGCCAGTCGCCCGACGTTCCAGAAGGGCCTGACCCAGCACGTCTCGGCGTGGCGCGCCGCTCGGCTCTTGGTGCTCGAGGCGTTCACCACCGCCGAATCCGCTGTCGCCGCAGGCGAAGAGCTGACCGCGACGCTACGCGCGGACATGCGGGCGGCCGCCGTGCACGCCACCGACACAGCCCGCGGATGTGCCGAATGGGCGCACCTCGTCGCGGGCACCGGCTCGATCCGCGAGGGGAGCCGATTGGAGCGGGCGTTCCGCGACATCTACACCGGCACGCAGCACGCCTTCATCAGCGAGAAGGTGGCCATCGACGTCGCGCAGATCTGGCTGGGCATCATCGACGACCAGTTCGGCCTGTGAGGTCATCCGAGTCGCAGCAGCTTCAACTCCTGTAGGTGTTGCGGAAGCGCGTCGACGTACTCCGAGAATGCCGCGCGGCGCTCGGCCTCGCCGGACACCGGTTCGCCATCACATTCAATCTCGATTTCGTGCTCTCGGTCGATGGTGATGAGCGCGCCGAGCAGGGCATCGCGATCGCGGGTGCCGTCGAGAAGCGGCAGCACGTGACGATCCATCGGCGACAGAAGAAGCGCCTCGTGCCACAGGTTGAAAATCGACGATTCGTCGTCCCATCGTGTCAATTCCGCCATACGCCTGATCGGCTCGAACAGACGCAGGGGCATCGAGGCGGGCTCCGGCGTCACGGGGTCAAGCCGAAAACGTGCCTGCCCCTGCAGGATCAGCGTAGCGGTCAGACCGTCGAGGTGCTCGCCCAGGTTGGCGCTTGGCTTCAGGCCCGCCCCGACCAGTCTCGTGCGAACCGCCTCGATCAATTCGCTTCGCGACAGCGTCCACGGCCATCGGGCACGAAGCGCATCCAAGGCCGCCTTGATTCCCGGATCGTTGGTGAACAACCGCGCACCGTCGGATTCCAGATACTCCTGGCGGCTGTTGTCGAGCCGAGTCTCGTCGTCGGCAGGGGGTAGCCAAGCCGCAAGATGGAACGCTGCGTAGCGGCCGGGGTCTGGAGCGTAATTGATCTGCCGCGCGCATTCGGAGTGGACGAACAGCGATTCTCGGAACAGTCGGTTCACGGCGAAGTCCATGTACTGCTCCATGAGCACCTGAACCCCACCGCCCTGTTCGCGGACGTACTGTCCGACTTTGGGACCGTGGTTGTCGGGGATCATCGACTCCAGCCGCGCCTCCCCCAGGAAAGTCAGACCGTGGGCTCCGGCCCGCTGCACCATCTCGTAGAAGTAGCACGGCGCGTTGAACGTTTCGAGCTCGTCGTGAAGTAGGTAGGCGTCCCCGAATCCCTCTGAGAATGCGCGCGATTCGGCGATTACTCGGGCCAGCACGCCATCGGCGGGTGCGACATCGGCCAGAAAATCGACGATGCCGCGGGCCTTTTCGACCTTTACTTCCGGCGTAGGACTGCCACCGCTGGCCAACAGCATGGCATCGCGGAGAACCTCCTTGGTTTTCCATCCCGGGTAGGTGTTGTAACTGAGATAGGCCACGCCCTGAGGAGCCAGCAGCGTGCGGAAGGCCGCCAGGATCGCGTCTTGGACGTTCGGTGGCACCCAGCTGTAGACACCATGGGCGACGATGTAGTCGAACTGGCCGAGGCCGGCCAAGTCCATGCGCGCGATGTCGCCGGCGATCAATTCGAGATTGTCGAGGCCCAGTGCCTCCGCGCGCGATCGTCCGTGTCGTATCTGCACCGGCGACAGATCGAGGCCGACAACGCGGGCGTTGGGATGCGTGGCGGCGAACGGAATGCAGTTGCCCCCTGCCGCACAACCGATCTCCAGCATTCGCGCAGAGGACACCTCGGGGGTCTCCACACCGAAAAGATGAGCGATTGCCGCGAGTTGTCCCGGCGCAGATTGCGGGAACGCGTCCGACACGTACGGCGTCGTGTCGTAATCGGCACGAAGTGCGTCGACAGCGTCGGGGATGTCTCGGGTGTCACCGGTCGTCATTGCTCGATCACAGACGCTGTTGGTGAACGGGCGGTGGCCGGGGGATTGCCGGCCGGTGCCCCGAGGATGGGCGTAGGCCCGGCGATAGTGTTCTGCCATGCGCGATCGAACCGCTGCTCTGTCCACGGCCGCGCAGCACGCACGTGAGTTCCTCGCCACGTTGGACGAACGTCCGGTGGCCGCCAGGGTCGACGCCGCAGGTGTGCGCGACGCGCTGGACGGCGCGCTGCCCGAGCACGGCGAGGACCCGACGACCGTCATCGAGACACTGGCTGCAGGCGCCGATGCCGGTTTGGTGGCGTCCGCAGGACCGCGGCACTTCGGCTTCGTCATCGGCGGCGCCCTCCCCGCCGCGCTGGCCGCCGATTGGCTTGTCTCGGCGTGGGACCAGTGCGCCGCGTTCCACTCGCTGTCCCCGGCGTGCGCCGCGATCGAAGAGATCACCTCCGCATGGACGCTCGAACTGCTCGGCCTGCCCGCCGACGCCAGCGTCGGCTTCGTGACCGGCGGTCAGGGCGCGAACACCACTTGCCTGGCGGCGGCCCGCCACGCGGTGCTCGCCAAAGCCGGCTGGAACGTCGAGGACGACGGGCTCATCGGCGCTCCGCCGGTGCAGATCTTCTGCGGCGAGCAGGCCCACGCGACCATCTACCGGGCGTTACGCCAACTGGGGC
>LZSH01000578.1 GCA_001665255.1 Mycobacteriaceae bacterium 1482268.1
GCTGTGCGCGCATGTGATCACGGGCGCGGCTCATGATGTCGCCGAGGCAGCGAATGTCCTTGGCCGACAGAGAGTCGAGCAGCAGACCGCGTACGACGTCGATGTGGCCCGGCAGGACCTTGGCGACGCGAGCCCGACCGGCCTTGGTGATCGTGACGACGGTGGCGCGCTGGTCGTTCGGACTGACGTCGCGGGTGATGAGGCCCGCCGCTTCCAACAATCCGGCCTGGTGGGTCAGGCCGCTGCGGCTGTAGACGACGCCGTCGGCCAGGTCGGTCATCGTCAAGGGCCGCTCGGCGTCGACGAGTTTGGCCAGAATCTCGAACTGCACGTAGCTGAGGTCGCCCTCGGTGCGTAGCTGCCGCTGCACGGCGTACTGCAGAAGGCTGACCGCCTCCATCAGGGCGAAGTAGGTGCGTAGTTGCTGGGGCTGCAGCGGCTTGGCCATACCGCGATCATAAGCTTCGACATCGAAACAATGTGGCCGGCGTCACACTCTGTTACGGAATCACTTCGATATCGAAGCAAGTTGCACGGATCGTACCTGCTTCGAGATCGAAGCAATTGTTGAGAGGAGTGAACAGTGAAGGCAGTTCTTTACCGCCAGTACGGCGGCAGCGAGGTCCTTGAATACGCAGAGGTTCCGCGGCCGGTGCCGGGCCAGGGACAGGTTCTCGTGAAGGTGGCTGCGACGTCGTTCAACCCCGTCGACGCCGGCATTCGCGGCGGCTACCTGTCCGAGGTGTTCCGCATCGCCCTCCCGCATGTGCCGGGTATAGACGTCGCGGGCACCATTGCCGAACTCGGTGACGGGGTGACGGACTGGCGTGTCGGCGATGCGGTCGTCGGCATGCTTCCAATGGAAGCCGACGGCGCCGCCGCCGAGTATGTCGTCGCTCCAGCCGAGGTGCTGGCTGCCGCTCCGCGTTCGGTGCCGCTGGCCGATTCCGCGGCGCTGCCGACCGTGGGGTTGACGGCATGGCAGGCCTTGTTCGAGATCGCGGACGTGAAGGCCGGCCAGAGAGTTTTGATCAACGGCGCGGGTGGAGCGGTCGGCGGCTACGCCGTGCAGCTCGCGAAGCGGGCTGGAGCCGTTGTGACCGCGACCGCGTCAGCGCGCAGCGCGGCGCGTGTACGCGACTATGGCGCCGACCGGATCATCGACTACATCGATTACGGGGCAACGCGTTTGGCCATTGCGGTACAGCCGTTCGACGTTGTGCTCAACTTGGTGAGCACAACACCAGAGGAGACGGCGGCGCTTGTCGGCGTCGTCGCCGACGGTGGTATTCACGTCGGCACCATGACGTCAGGGCAGGAAGATCCTGAGCGACGGGTCCGCGCGCACCGGGTGTTCGTCCGCAGCGACGCCGCACAGCTGGCCGGCCTCATCAGTCGCGTCGATGCAGGAGAACTGACGATCGACGTCGCCGACCGGCGGCCGCTGACCGATATCGCTGCCGTGCACGACGACTCCGACGCCAATCGCCTGCCCGGCAAGACCATCGTCATTCCTTGATCTGGCGGCTGACCCGCATGGGTTAACACGGTGGTGGCGGGGCAACTCTGACTTTGCAACGAAGGAGACATCATGAAGGTTCTGGAAGGCCCGATCGTGCTGCTGATGGCGGTACTGGCTTTGATGGCCGGTGCCTCCGCGATGGCATCAGCGGCCCCGAATACCCAAAGCGACATGGCTTACCTGCGGTTGCTTGACGAGAACGGGGTGTCCTACGCCGATCCCGAGCCGATGGTCTCCTTCGCTCATGAGCTCGTGGATGAACTGAGCGCAACTCCGCAGAACGACGCCAGTGTGGGCTCGATAGTCCACGCTGGCGAGGAGCGGTTTTCTCAGCACGACATGGGCGTGATCATCGCCGCCGCAGTCGTCGCTTACAGGCCGTCCTTGATCCCCGTAGTTCGGCACTGGGCGGACAGTGCGGCTGGCTACCCCTGTGGTGTCGCAGCAGCCGGAGTGCTGCGATGAGGTCTACGTGACACGATTGGGCTTGAGCTGCGCTCTGCTTGTGGTCCCGGCTGGGACCGAACCAGTGACCTTCCGCGTGTGAGGCCGTTTTGCCAGTTGCCCCGTGGCCCGTGCCCGTCGTTGGGCTGGTCGGCTACTTCACAACGCTGGTCGTCCGCCCGTTTACGGTCCGCCGAATACGTCGTTGAGGGTCACGGTGTTCAGGTTGCGCTGGTGGATCAGGTCGAGCAACTGCCCGTAGCAGCCGGTGATCGTCGGCAGGTTCGCGTGCGCGAGCACGATCTGCTGCGGTTGAAACGATCTGGCGGCGGCCGCAACCAGGTCAGTGGCGGTGATGGGACGCGAGTCGCCAATGGTGCCGCTCCATAAGGTGATGGTGTGGTACCCGAGATCGGCAGCCACCCGGTCGGTATCGGGATTGTGCCGGCCGTATGGCGGCCGGAAGAACGGCGTGCCGTCGACGCCGTAGGTGTTGCGCAGAAAATCGGCGTTGCGCTTGATCTGGTCGGCGACGTCGTTCAACGCCAGCTTGGTGACATCGGGATGAGACCAGGTGTGATTGGCCACCTGAATCTGTCCGGAGTCGACCATGGGGCGCAGAGCGGCGGCGTTGGCGGTCCAGGATCCGTTGGCGCCGTTGACGAAGAACGTCAACCGGGTGCCGCTGTCGCGGCAAAACTGCGCGAAGGCGGCGACCACCTCGGTGCTGGCGCCGTCGTCGACAGTCAACGCGAGATCGGTGCCATCGCCGGGCAAGGCGGTCACCACACCATCGGGGGCGGGCAGCCGCGCGGTGCGGATGGGAGCGGCGGTGGCGCGAGGGATCGCCGCAGTGGCCACCGCAGCAGCCATGCCGGCCAGCAGTGTGCGGCGGTCGAAGGTTCGCACGCACCGAGACTACGCCCGGCCCAAGGCGCCGCCAGTGTTGGAATCACGAAGACCGAGTTAACAATCCGGCTTTGCGCTGTGGGTAAGGACGGCCTCGGCCAGCTCCGGCTAGCACACAAGCGGATCCGACAGCCGAGGGCCCGGCCAGCTGCATGTCAGCTGTGCGCCCGTCCAGTCGGGAGGCGTACGCGCGCGCCAGTGGTGCAGGGCAGGTTCGTGCAGTTCGCCGTCCACCCTGGATTGTCTTTCCGCTTTCCTCGGTCCACGTCGCTAGTTAGTTTCATGCCGCGGCAGCCCGGTGTTGTCAGTGCCGCAGCCGGCATCGGCCAGCAGGGCTCATCGAGAATGTGAACCTGACTCGATCACAACCGGGCTCATTAACCCATTTGCCCACTCAATCATGCAGGCCGCCATCGCATTCCGATCGCATCCACGAGTAACGGACCGGCGAGTCGCGACGGATAGAAGTTTGCACACTGATATCACAGTTATCCTATTTCCTCACATACAACAAGCTTTCAGCCGGATATTGAGCAAACTTCGCCAAAACACCAAAAGGCCGGTAATAGTTGGTTTATTGTCACCGACGTCAGCAGACTAGCTACGACGTACCGGAGAGTTCGGCCCGTAAATCGACCATTGCCGGCATGGGGGTTCTGCTTGGTTCCGCAACGCATTCACATCGCGTCGTCGTCGCGACGCTGCCCCGCCCGCCGCTCATATCACGACACATTCCATCGCATTTCAGGAACGGCAAAAGGAACCATCATGAGCAACACGAGCTATATCGGTCGAGTCGGGGCGCTGGCCGTCGCACTGGGCATCGGAGTCGGGCTGGTCTCGACACCGTGGGTGGCATTAGCCAAGCCGTCGCAGGATACGAACTCCTCGACCGACGCGGCAGCACCCAAGCCGCCGAAACCGGTGAAGAACATATCCATCTCGAGAAACGGTGTGCAGATAAAGCAAAGCGGGACGGCGTACGCCACGACCCCGATGGGCAGCACCGGCACGAAGGCCGTGGCCAAAGGTGCCGGCGCCATCGCAACTGTGACGAGCGGCAACAAGAGCAGCGCCAATGCCAACGGCACCGGTGCTGAGGCGACTGCCGCCGGCGGGACCAAGAACACCGCGAAGGCCCGCGGTGATGAGAGCACCGCCGTAGCCGGCAGTGACGGCACCACTAACAGCAACAACAAGGCCACGGCGAATGGCAACAACAGCGAGGCCTATGCGGGCGCCAACGGCAGCGACAACAACAGCAACACCGCCACCGTCATCGGCAACAACAGCCAGGCCTATGCGGGATCGAACGGAAACGGCAACAACAACAACAAAGCCACCGTCACCGGTAACCCCCAGCTCGGCGTCACCGGAGACAACAGTCTCGCCGTCGCCGGCTCCTTCGGCGACAACAACACCAACAACGCCGCCAAAGCTGTCGGTCAAAACGCCAATGCAATTGCCGGCGGCGGGACGCCTGTGGGATACCCCGGCGGTGGCGCAGGCAGCAACAGCTCGGGCAACGTCGCCACCGCCACCAACACCGGCAGCAGCGATAGCAGGACCGACGCCTATGCCGGCGTCGCCGGCGACAACAACGACGACAACACGGCCACCGCCACCAACAGCGGTAGCGCCGCCAGCATCACCCAGTCCGGTGCCGGCACTAACGGCGACAACAATGCTGGCAACAATGCCTCGGCCAGCAACACCGCAGACGCAGCGCGCACGGTGGGGGCCGCCGCGTACATCGGGAGCAACAACACCAATAACACCGCCACCGCCACCAACATCGGCGACGGCGCGACCACTCAGGCCTTCTCCGGGAGCCTGAGCTCTTACAACACCAACAACACCGCCACTGCCACAAACATCGTCGGCAGCGCCGCTACCAACGCGAATGCGGGTCGCCTTGTCAGCAGCACGGGGTGCACGGCGACCGCTTCCGACGGCCAGACGACCAGCAGCAGCGGCCAGTGCTCCTAGCTGCGGGAAACCCCGACGGCGCGGTGCGTTTCCCCAACCACGCACTCGCCGTCGGGGTCGGCTCGCATTGTTGCGCTTCAGTCGCCAGACCCGTTGAATAACACCGAAACTCGGGTGGACGGCTGTCAACCACCCTCGCCTCTGGACTCGGCTTGCACTAAGCGGGCTGCAATGCCGGAGGGAACGTCGCGAAGTCGGCGACGGCGCTGCGGTAGTCGGTTACCCGATCCGGGATGGTGCTCAGTACGGCGATCGTGCGACTGTCCTTGCCGTATGCGGCGACGAATTCGCCGTCGCCGACGCTGCCGTCGATGACCTCCATGCTGTCGTATCCCAGTGGTACGCCGAGTAATTGGAGCTTCACGTCGTATTGGTCGGACCAGAAATACGGCACGGCGTCGTATTCCTGCGCATCGTCGGGCCCGAGCAGAAGGTTGCGCGCGGCGGTGATTCCTTGGCGGGACGCATAGTCCCAGTGCTCGATCCGGAGATGCTGCTGATAACGCGGATGCCACCACCGCGCGACATCGCCTGCGGCGACAACACCGGTCACGCCCTCTGCGGCGCCGGTCGCGTCGCACACCACGCCGTCGTCCACTCGCAGCCCCGATCCCTTCAGCCAATCGGTGGCCGGGTCGACGCCCAAGCCGATCACCACCAGATCAGCGTTCACAGTGGAACCGTCGCTGAGCCGGACACCCGTGACGTGGTCCTCGCCGAGGAAACCGTCGACTTTTACCCCGACACGCACGTCGACGCCCTGCCGGCGATGCAGATCGGTCCAGCAGCTCCCCATCTCCTCACCCAGGGCAGAGTGCAGGAGGGTTCCGGCCCGCGAGAGCAGCGTCACGTCCAGACCCATCGTCCGCAAGCTCGCGGCGACTTCGGTGCCGATGAAGCCGCCGCCGATGACAACGGCGCGAGTGCCTTTGGCGAGACGCTCGCGGATGGCTAGGCAGTCGTCGACTGTGCGCAACGCCAATACGCCGGCGGGTGTCGGGCCGCCCGGCCACTGGCGTACATCGGCACCGGTGGCGATGACGAGGCCGTCGAAGTTCAGCACGCGTTCGTTGTCGCCATCGCGCACCGCAAGGGTGCGCGATGCCGTATCGAGGCGCGAGGCAGTTGCCTCACGTAGGACGCGTGCGTCGAATTCGTTCTGCGGCGCCATGTCGATGCCCGCCCGGTGCACTTCGCCGGTGAGCAGCTTCTTCGACAACGCGGGCCGATGGTAGGCAGCGTGCCGTTCGGCGCCGACGACGGTCAGCTCACCGTCGAAGCCCAGCGCCCGCAGCGTTTGCGCGGCCATCTGGCCGGCCACTCCGTCACCCACCACGATCACCCGGTCGAGCCGATGTTGTGACGACATGGTCAGCCCTTCACCGTGATAGCGCCAGTGGGACAGGACACCTGTGCCCCGACCAGTTTGCTTCGCAGCTCTTCGGAAGGATTTTCCTGAAGAAGATGAAGACCGTCCTCGCGTATGTCGAACATCTCACGGCAGATACTCATGCAGACACCGTTGCCATCGCAGGTGTCGAAATCCACCACGACCTTCATCGCCACTCCCCTCACATTGACCGACTGTGGACAGTTGCTAGTTGTGCGCCGCTTGCAGTGCCGCCGACCGCTCGTGCGCTTGCGCGCGCTCGCGGGCGTCGCGGGCCGCCGGCGAGTAGGCGAGATAGTCCAGCGCCGCCTGCGTGTCGGCCTCGGGGCCCGGATGGTGGCCGGGGCGCATGTACCGCAGCGGTACCGCGACCAGGAAGTTCCACGGGTCGGGCAGCAAGTCTTTGCGGGCGGCCCGGCGCCAGTACCGCCAGCGCCACTTGGCGTCGGTCGACTTGTCCCGCGCCATCAGATACCGGGCACCCGCGATCCACCAGCCGATGAACAGCGGCGCGGTCATCAACATGGAAAAGGCTCTTATCGCATAGCTTCCGCTCACATTCTGGTAGACGTCGAATACCAGCGAGCGGTGCTCGACCTCCTCGGCGCCGTGCCAGCGCAGCAGGTCGAGCATGACCGGGTCGGCGCCTGCGTTCTCCAGCCCCTTGTTCTGCAACACCCACTGCCCAAGCACCGCGGTGAAATGTTCGAGCGCCGCGACATCGGCCAGGCGCCGGTACAGCCACCACCGCTTCAGTTGCGGCGGAAAGAATTTCGGCGAATCGCCCAGCATCACCGACAGGGTCCGGCCGAGGCGATCGGTGTATCCGGTGGTGTCGATGCCCTGTTCGGCCAGCCGGTCCAGCACGACCTGGTGCGCCCAAGCGTGCCAGGACTCCTGCTGGATAAACGGCTTGATGGAGGCTTCCAGCTCCGGGTCGTCGACCAGTGACGACGCCTCGAGCACGGCCTTGATGAAGTGCCGCTCCCCTTCGGGCAGCAGGAGATGCAGAACATTGACCATGTGCGTGACGAACGGGTTCCCGGGCACCCAATGCAACGGCAGGTTCGACCAGTCAAACCGAACCTGGCGGCGGTAGGCCGGATGGCCGTCGTGATGGAGTTGCACTTCAGGCATCGGCGAGCCCTCTCTTGCACTGAATGGTGGGTGGTCAGAGCAGCCATGCCCCGGCGCCGTCAGGCGTGGACGGGGTGACCTGCGTCATAATCTTTAGGTAGACAGACCCGTCTGTCCTTAAACCTGAGAAACTCGAGCGCCGTCCGCCGGGAGGAGATTCGTATGGTCACTGCCGATGCGCCAAGCGCGCGGGAACGCATCATCGACACGTGCTACGACCTGTTCACCCGTCGCGGCATCGGCGACGTCGGTGTCGACGAGATCGTCGCCAAGGCCGACGTCGCGAAGGCGACCCTGTACCGCCATTTCGCATCCAAGGACGACATGGTGCTCGCGTTCATGGAACGCCGTGCCGAGCTCTGGACAAACGAAGTGATCGACCGGCTTCCGCGCGAGCGTTCCGACGACCCGAAAGGACAATTGCTCGCGCTGTTCGACGTACTCGATGAGTGGTTTCACCAACGCTCCGATTACGAGGCATGCTCGTTCATCAAGACCCTGTTCGAGGTCGGCCCAGAAGGCCGCGTCGGGCAGGCATGCATCGGACACCTCGACCGGATTCGGGACATTCTCCGCGACCGTGCCCGCGCGGCCGGTCTGCGTGATCCCCAGGGTCTGGCCTGGCAACTGAACATCCTGCTGAAAGGCAGCATCGTGTGCGCCGCCGAAGGGGATGCCAACGCCGCGCGGAGAGCAAAGCCACTCGTGGCCTGGCTCATTGAAGAGCAGCCCCGGATAAAAAGCCACGCCGGTAGTCGATCTCACAGCTGATATCGCCTCCAGGTACGCGGGTCCGCGGCGGCTGTAGGCGCGGTAGTTGTTGTTGGAAAGGCGATTCCGGTGGCATCACCTACTCCACCGTTGCGACGGGGCTCTCATAGCAAACAGGCCGCCAACTGCCGACGCTCGATCCCCATCCCTCAAAGCGTTATCCCGTCCTCAAAACCCGGCTCGTGGGACGTCGACCGGTGGAGCCTGCGATCACGTCACTGTTGGGCTCTCGGCCCGTGCTGGAGAACTGGAAGCGGTGGGTGAAGTGGGGCAAGGCATCGCCGAGATCGGCCGGCCGACGTTGGGGGATGTTGTCAGAGAATGCGATTATGGCCTGAAATAGGGCGTCTACCTGCGCTGTGCTGTGGTCCCGACTGGGATTGAACCAGTGACCTTCCGCGTGTGAGGCGGACGCTCTCCCCCTGAGCTACGAGACCGGGGAACGACGGAAAAGGTTAACACGGAGCGGGGTGCGCCCGAGAATTCGGCGAGCGCGTGAGGTCCGCCTCTACCGGCAATACCGCCGCGGGCGGCTTGGTCGATCATGCGCTGCTGAACGTCGGCGCTTCCCGTTCTGATGCCGTCGTAGAGGACGGGCGATTCGGCGTGTCTCAAGGGATTTGTGTGGCTACGCTGCAGTGGACTATCGTCGTCCTTCGCGACGGGCGACGAGTCGTTCGTGGCGCGCGGATGTAGCGCAGTTGGTAGCGCATCACCTTGCCAAGGTGAGGGTCGCGGGTTCGAATCCCGTCATCCGCTCGAGGGTGCAGTCGCATCAACCCCAGCGGTGGAGTGGCCGAGTGGTGAGGCAACGGCCTGCAAAGCCGTGCACACGGGTTCGATTCCCGTCTCCACCTCCAAGGTTTTTAGGCGCGATTAGCTCAGCGGGAGAGCGCTTCCCTGACACGGAAGAGGTCACTGGTTCGATCCCAGTATCGCGCACCGGTATCCCGG
>LZSH01000579.1 GCA_001665255.1 Mycobacteriaceae bacterium 1482268.1
GGTGGTGCCCGATGTGGTGGTGCGCTCGCCCGAAGAGCTGCACGCGGTGTTGGTCGGCGAGCAGGTCAGTGTGCTCAGCCAGACCCCGTCGGCGTTTTATGCCCTCCAGGCCGTGGACGGGTTGGCCCCCCAGCGCGGCGATCAGCTCAAGTTGGAGACGGTGGTCTTCGGCGGGGAGGCTCTGGAGCCCCAGCGGCTGCGGGGCTGGCTGGGTCATCATCCCGGCCTGCCGCGGCTGGTCAACATGTATGGCATCACCGAGACCACGGTGCATGCCTCGGTGCGCGAGATCGCCACCGCCGATGTCGACAACGCTGTCAGCCCGATCGGGGTGCCGCTGGCCCATCTGGGCTTTTTCGTCCTGGACGGCTGGCTGCGCCCGGTGCCCACCGGAGTGGTCGGCGAGCTGTATGTGGCCGGCGCCGGACTGGCCTACGGCTACATCGGCCGCTCGGGGTTGACCTCGGCACGATTTGTCGCCTGCCCGTTCGCCGGCCCCGGAACGCGGATGTATCGCACCGGCGATTTGGTCTCCTGGGGCGCTGACGGGCAACTGCGCTACCTCGGCCGCGCCGACGAGCAAGTCAAGATCCGCGGCTACCGCATCGAACTGGGCGAGGTCCAAGCCGCGCTGAACGCCCTCGACGGCGTCGAACAGGCCGCCGTGATCGCCCGCGAGGACCGCCCCGGCGACAAACGCCTGGTCGGCTACATCACCGGCACCGCCGACCCGGTCGAGGCGCGCACCCAACTGGCCGACCGACTGCCCAGCTACATGGTGCCCGTAGCCGTGGTCGCCCTGCCGACACTGCCACTGACCGTCAACGGCAAACTCGACACCCGCGCCCTACCCGCCCCCGAATACCAAGACCGCGACCACTACCGCGCCCCCACCAACGCCACCGAAGAAGTCCTCGCCGGCATCTACGCCCAAGTCCTGGGCCTCGACCGCGTCGGAACCCACGACTCCTTCTTCGAACTCGGCGGCGACTC
>LZSH01000580.1 GCA_001665255.1 Mycobacteriaceae bacterium 1482268.1
CAGCGTGCCGAGTGTGTCGAAGCCCGGGTACAGCGGTGCAGGCAGCCGTTTTCCGGTCGCGTCGAGCCACAGCGACGATGGCGCAGGCAGGATGCGGATGCCGTGCATCGGCCAGATCGGATCGTAGTTCGTGATGCCTTCGGTGTAGTGCCACATCCGGTCGCTGTTGATGACGTGGGCGCCTGCCGACTCGCTGATGCCGATCATCCGGCCGTCGACGTGAGCGGGCACGCCGCTGAGCAGTTGTTCCGGCACCCGGCCCATTCGCTTGGGCCAGTTCTGCCGCACCAGTTCGTGGTTGCCGCCGATGCCGCCGCTGGCCACGATCACCGACTGCGCACGAAACTCGAACTCGCCGACTGTAGTTCGTGACGAAGCTACCCCGCGGGCGGCTTCGGTCGGCTCGAGCACGGCGCCCCGAACGCCGGCGACGGCCCCGTCCTCGACGATGAGCTCGTCGACGCGGTGCCGGTGGGCGAACGTCACCGCGTCGTTGTTCAGCAGTCGGCGGGCAAAGACCTCGACGATCGCGGGGCCGGTCCCCCACGTGATGTGGAAGCGCGGCACCGAGTTGCCGTGCCCGCGTGCGTCGTAGCCGCCCCGTTCGGCCCAGCCGACCAGCGGAAAGGTCGCCAGCCCGCGCTCCCGCAGCCAGCTGCGCTTCTCCCCCGCCGCGAAATCCACGTAGGCATGTGCCCACTGGCGCGGCCAATGGTCGCCGGGGCGATCGAAACCCGCGGTGCCGAGCCAGTCCTGCAGGGCGAGCTCGTGGCTGTCGCGAATGCCCAGCCTCCGCTGCTCGGGGCTGTCGACGAAGAAGAGCCCGCCGAACGACCAGAACGCCTGGCCGCCGATGTTGGCCGCGTTCTCCTGCTCGACGATGAGGACGCGACGGCCCCGTTCGACCAGTTCACAGGCCGCGACGAGGCCGGCCAGGCCCGCTCCGACGACGATGACATCAGCATCTGCCATGGCCGCCAATGTAGCGGTCTCCTCAGGCGGCGTCGGTCAGCGCGGGATAGGGCCGCCACTCGTAGACCGCGGGCGCGCATTGGTGCATCAGTGCCAGGTCGACGGCGTCGAGCATCGCTTGTCGAGGCCCCGGCTTGCGCAAGTGTCGTGCAGCCACCGCGACCCGCACCACCCCCGCCCGCCGCGCGGTGCGATCGGCCGACAGCACCAAAGTGCGGCACCACCACGGTTCGGACAGGAACCCTTCGCCGATGCCGAGCACCCGGGAGCGCACGGTGGACTTGCGGACGATGTCGGTGATTCCGCTCAAGCCAGCCAGCAACCGGAAACCGTTGCGCGGCAATGCATCCACCGTCCCCTGCGACACCGTCCAGCCGGGTGCGGCGAACAACCGGGTGCGCAGACCGAGGTGCTCGAGTACCCGATCGGCGCCCATCAGCCGCAGGTTCGCCTCGTGCGCTTGCAGGGTCGCGAACTCGCCACGGCGCTTCTTCGTCGCCGCCTCGTCGAAGCCGTGCAAAACGATGGCATCACCGCGATTCCTGCGCGCGGCCAGCCACTCCACGGTCACGGGGTCGCCGTCGAGCCGATAGCCGCCTTTCAACCGAGGGGCGACGAGGAACGACGACGGCACCCCACGCTCGTCCAGCTGTGCAGAAAACGCCGCGACGTCGGGCAGCGTCTCCTCACTGATGCCGGAAATCGAGACGATCAGTTGTCCAGCCACACCCGCATTGTCGCAACGCCAGGTGTCGCAAGGGTTTCCGACACTCTTACAGAAGTTGTCGATTCCGCTATCGCGGCAGGACCGCCTCGATGGCCTCGATCACCTCGGGAGCGTCCGGTTCGGTACGCGGGCGGAACCGCTTGACCACCGCGCCACCCGGCGCGAGCAGGAACTTCTCGAAGTTCCACTGCACGTCGCCGGCCTCGCCAGTGGCATCGGCGCTCTTGGTCAGCTCGGCGAACAGCGGGTGCCGATTCGGACCGTTGACATCGGTCTTCTCCAGAAGCGGGAAGGTGACGCCATAGGTCGTGGAGCAGAAGGTCTGGATCTCCTCGGCGGTGCCGGGCTCCTGGCCCATGAACTGGTTGCACGGCACGCCGATGACGGTGAGCCCACGGTCGCGGTAATCCTGGGCGACCTTCTCCAACGCGCTGTATTGCGGCGTCAGACCGCATTTCGAGGCGACGTTGACGACCAGCGCCGCGCCGTCGGCCAGCTCGCCCAGCGTAGTGGCCTTGCCGTCGAGGGTGGTGAGCGCGATGTCGGTGAGCTGCGAGTCCGTCATGGCACCGCACCCTACCGGTTAGGTCTCGAACAGCATTGCGGCCACCCGGCGCACGGTGGCCATCGGATCGGCGCCCTTCTCGATGGCGCCGTTGAGCCACAGCAGCGAAAAGCCATGAACCAGAGACCATGCCGCGAGCGCGGCAGCCTTGGGATCGTCCTTCGCCCGTGGATCATGGAGGGTTCTCACACCCGCCGCCAGTTCAGCGCCGGCGGCCGTTTCCGCGGCAACGAGCGCGGGATCATCGGCGTCGTAGAGCGACTTGTCGAACATCACGGCGTAGTGGCCGGGGTGGTCGATCGCGAACCGCACATACGCCAGCGCCGCCTCGAGAAAGTCCGGGCGTGCGCCTGCGAGCGCGTCGGCGAGCATGCCGAAACCCTCGGTCGCCAGCGCAGTGAACAGGCCACGGCGGTCGGTGAAGTGATGAGCCGGCGCGGCATGGGAGACACCCGCCGCACGGGCCAGCTCGCGCAGGGACAGGCCGTCGGCGCCGCGCTCGGCGACCAGTGCCGCCGCCTCGCTCAGAATGGTGGCCTTCAGATCGCCGTGGTGGTAGGTGCCCCTGCTGCTCATATCGCGAGCATAGCCGGGAATCTTGACAGTGCCTAGATCGTTGCTTAGCGTGGACACATCTTGTCATTGTCTAGATTGGAGATCGGCATGGCCCCTCTCATCGCACTCGTCCTCGGGACGTTCCTCGCCCGGGCCGCCGGTTGGCTGGGGGCCGACTATGTCGGCAGCTGGCCCGCGGCGGTCGCGGTCGGACTGGCGGTGATGTTCACGGTCACCGGCATCGCCCACTTCGTCAATCCGTTGCGGCGCGACTTGATCGCGATCGTTCCGCCGCGACTGCCTGCGCCCGCATTACTGGTCACGATCACCGGGGTGTTCGAATTGGTCGGAGCTGCCGGCCTGCTCTACCCACCCACGCGCGCGATGGCCGCCGTGGCGCTCGGCGTGCTGATGCTCGCGATGTTTCCCGCCAACGTCTACGCGTCGCGGATGCCCAACCCGCCGAAGTCGATGACCGCGCGGCTGCCGTTACGCACGGTCGAGCAGGTCGTCTTCGTAAGCGCCGCCCTCATGGTTGGCCTTGGCGGTATCCAGTAGCCACGCGTACTGGAACGCCGCCTCCTTCCAACGCTCGTATCGACCGCTGATACCACCGTGGCCGGCGCTCATCTCCGTCTTCAACAGCACGGGATGGGCGCCGGTCTTCGTGTATCGCAGCGCCGCAACCCATTTCGCCGGCTCGACGTAATACACCCGCGTGTCGTTGAGTGACGTCATCGCCAGGATCGGCGGATAGTCCTGGGCGGCCACGTTCTCATACGGTGTGTAGGACTTCATGTAGTGGTAGACGTCCTCGTCGGCCAGCGGGTTTCCCCACTCGTCCCACTCGGTGACCGTGAGCGGAAGCGACGGGTCGAGGATTGTGGTCAGCGCATCGACGAACGGCACCTGGGCCAGGAAGCCCGCGAACAACTGCGGGGCCATGTTGGCCACGGCACCGATCAACAGACCGCCCGCGCTGCCGCCGAGCGCGACGAGGTTCTCGGGCCGGGTCACGTCGGTATTTATGAGATGTGCTGCGACAGCGATGAAGTCGGTGAAGGTGTTCTTCTTTTCCAGCATCTTGCCGTGCTCGTACCACGGCCTGCCCAGCTCGCCGCCGCCGCGGACGTGGGCGATGGCGAACACCATGCCGCGGTCCAGCAGCGACAGCCGCGCGATCGAGAACCGCGGGTCCTCACAGGACTCGTAGGCGCCGTAGCCGTATAGCAGTGTGGGGGCAGGATATTGGAGGCCGACGCGGTGGATGATCGACACCGGAACCCGCGCGCCGTCGGCAGCAGTCGCCCAGTCACGCCGCTCGACGTAATCCTCGGGGCGGTAGTCGCCAAGCACAGGCTGTTCGCGAAGGAGCGTCCGCTCACCGGTGGCCAGGTCGACGTCGTAGATGCGGACCGGAATGACGAACGACGTCGCACCGATCCGCAGCTTGGGCGAATCCCAGTTCGGGTTGCCGCTCAGCCCCGCCGACATCAGCTCGGACTCGAAGGTGAAGTCCTCCGGGCGGCCGTACTCCCCCTGGGCTGCGTCCTCCAGGAGAGGCCACAGCTGGATCCGCGGCAGCGCCTCGCTGCGGTAGCTGACCACGATGTGCCCGGCGAACGCGTCGACCGCGTCCAGCCGGACGTCGTCACGGTGCTCGATCAAAGTGCGCGTCGACGTCGGATCGCTCACCGGCGCCTCGACAAGCGTGAAGTTCTCGGCGCCGTCGTTGTGCAGGATGAGGAATCTGTCTTCGCCCCCGACGACGGCGTGCTCGACGGAATACTCGACGAGCTCGCGCCGAGGCCACACCGGCACGAACTCGGCGGTGCCGTCGGTGGCGTCGGCGTAGCGGATCTCCGACGTCACTGCGCTGCCCGCGGCGATGATGACGTACTTGTCGCTTCGGGTGCGACCGACTGCGAGCCAGAACTTCTCGTCGGGCTCGTGGTAGACCTTCTCGGCGGGCAGGCCGGCGCCAACCCGGTGGCGCCACACCGTGTCGGGCCGCCACGCGTCGTCAACCGTCGAGTAGTAGACCGTGCGGTTGTCGGCGGCCCAGGTCGCGCCTGCACCGATGCCGACGATCTCGTCATCGTAGAGCTGACCCGTCCGTAAATCCTTGAACCGCAACGTATACCGCTCGTCGCCACGAGTGTCCACCGAATACGCCAGTGTGTGCGCGTCGACGCTGACAGTGGCCGCACCCAGGGCGAAGTAGTCGTGGCCCTCGGCCAACACGTTCTCGTCGAGCAGCACCTGCTCACCGGGAATGTCGGTGTTCTCGTCGAGGTGTGGTGGCGTCCAGTCATCGGGATGCGTTATCGGACAACGGCAGTGCACGCTGTACTGCTTGCCCTCGAAACTTCGGGTGTAGTACCACCAGTCGTTGCGTCGGATGGGTACCGACAGATCGGTTTCCTTGGTGCGGGCCTTGATCTCGTCGAAGATCTTCTGGCGCAGCGGTGCGAGGTGCTCGGTGATCTGCTCGGTGTAGGTGTTCTCCGCGGTGAGGTATTCGATCACCGCGGGATCGGACTTGTCGCGCAGCCACTCGTAGTGATCGACGAAGACGTCGCCGTGATGCTCGCGACGGTGCTCGACCCGTTTGGCAACCGGAGGAGTTTGCGTCATGCGGTGGGTCCGATCCAGTCGGTGAACTGCAGACCCGAAATGCGTTCGTAGGCATCGATATAACGCTCGCGGGTAGCGTCCACGATGGTCGGGGGCAGCGGGGGTGGCGGTTTCTCGCCGTCGCGGTCCCAGCCCGATTCGGGGCTCAGCAGCCAGTTGCGGACGAACTGTTTGTCGAAGCTGGGCTGTACGACACCCTCGGTGTAGGTGTCGACGGCCCAGTACCGCGACGAGTCCGGCGTGAACACCTCGTCGGCGAGGACCACCTCGCCGCGATCGTCGACGCCGAACTCGAATTTGGTGTCGGCGATGATGATTCCCTTCGCCAGCGCGTGCTCGGCGGCCCGGATGTAGGTCTGCAAGGTGAGATCGCGTAGCTGGTTGGCGCGCTCGGCGCCGACGGTGTCGATCACATCGGCAAACGAGATGTTCTCGTCGTGCGCGCCGAGTTCGGCCTTGGTGGCCGGGGTGAACAACGGGAAGTCGAACTTGCTGGCTTCGGTCAGGCCGGGCGGCAGCGCGATGCCGCTGACTTCCCCGGTTTTCTGGTAGTCCAGCAGCCCGGAACCCGTCAGGTAGCCGCGGGCGACGCATTCGACCGGGATCATCTCGAGCTTGCGCACCACCAGCGCGCGACCGAGCACCTCGTCGGGGATGCGGGAGTCGTCGGGTGGGCCCGCGAGATGGTTGGGCGTCTTGACGTAGTCGAAGAAGAACACGCTCATCGCGGTCAGGATGCGACCCTTGTCGGGGATCTCGTTGTCGAGGATGTAGTCGAAAGCGGAGATGCGGTCGCTGGCGACGAAGAGCAGGTGCTCGTCGTCGATGCGGTAGAGCTCGCGGACCTTGCCGCTGGCCAGATGCTCGTAGTCGGAGAGAGCTGGGCGCATCGGGTCAGCCTATCGGTCGATCTGTGCTGGGATCGATCGCATGACATCGAGGTACGTGCCGTATGCCACCACGCCCGCCCGGCTGCTGGGTCAGCTGGTCAGCGATATCGTCGTCGCGCTGTGGACCGCCATCTGGGTGGTGGTCGGGGCGGCGGTGCATTCGGCTGTGGCGGCCATCGCGAATTTCGGCAGCGACGTCGAAAGCGGCGCCAACGGCATCGCGGGCAACCTCGACCACGCCGGCGACAATGCGAGGAAGGTGCCGCTGATCGGCGATGCGTTGAGCAGCCCGCTGACCGCGGCGGGCGGATTCGCGCACGACCTCGCCGGCGCCGGCCACCAGCTGAACACCACGGCGACGTGGCTCGCGTGGCTGCTGGCGCTCGCGGTCGCGGCGCCGCCGATTCTGGCGATCGCGATGCCGTGGCTGGTGCTGCGGTTGCGGTTCTTCCGACGCAAGTGGATCGCGCTGACTCTGGCCAGGACGCCCGCGGGCGAACAACTGCTGGCGCTGCGGGCGCTGGCCAACCGGCCGCTGGCCAAGCTCGCGGCGATCAACGAGGATCCGGTCGGAGCGTGGCGCCGCGAGGAGGCCGCCGCCATCAGCGGACTCGCTGCTCTGGAACTGCGGGCCGCAGGCGTCGCCCGCCGCCGCACCTAGCGATTCCTGGGCAGTTGGTTGCGCCGAGCGCAACCAACTCTCCACAAAAGGAACCGCGTACGCCGCACACCCGTCCAACGGGAATGCTCGACGACCTCTTGAGACAACATGATGGCGTCATAACTCTTTCCCAGGCGGAGCAGGCCGGCCTGAGCCGCTACGCCGTCCACCGAAAAGTGCAGTCGGGTCACTGGCGTCGGTGCTTTCGAGGCGTCTACTTCGTCGACGACCGTCCGTTTACGGACTCGGCCCGGATTCGAGCGCAGGTGTGGAGTTACGGGACAAGCGCGACGCTCAGCGGCCTCGGTGCCGCGTGGTGGCATCGCATCATCACCACAGCACCCGACCACGTCGATGTGACGGTCCCGCTCAGCAAGGGTTCCCGGTCGCAGTTCGGCTCGACTCCCCGTCGCCGCGATCTCGCCTCGGCAGACGTCGTCTTCCGAAGGAATCTTCGCTGCACTGCGATTCCGCTCACGGTGTTGGAATCGGTTGCGGCAACCCGCAGCAGAGCGATACTCGATTCGGCCCTTCAACGCGGTGTCAGCCTTGACCAACTGCGCTGCGCACACATACGCAATGCAAGGAGGCATGGCGCAACTATCGCCGCCAAGTTTCTCGAAGAAGCATCGAGCGGCGCTCGATCGGAAGCCGAGCGATTGCTCGTGAGGCTGCTCCGGGCAGCGAAGGTCACCGGCTGGAAGGCCAACTACCCGGTCCGCGGGTACGTCGTCGACATCGCGTTCCCGAAAGAGAAGATCGCTATCGAAGTCGACGGCTGGGCATTCCACGTCGACCAGGCCACGTTCCAGAGGGATCGGAGACGGCAGAACCACATCTCGCTCGACGGTTGGCAGATACTGCGCTTCACCTGGTTGGACCTGACTGAGCACCCGCACCGTGTGATCGCCGAAATCGCAGCGGCACGAGGGCGGCGGTGACCAACCACAGCGCCACCGCCACGTCTGTGAAAACCAAGGACACCGTGACCAACGCGGGCCAACCCGTCTCCTGCGCAACCGCGTACGTCGCGGCGCCGTACATCCCCAGCGGGAACACCGCGGGCCACGCGATCACTGCCCGCCAACCCACGATCACCAGCGGCACGATCTGCACGGTCGCGACCGCCCATGTCACGATCGTCACCGCCCGTACCGTGTCGGCGATCGGTCCGGGATACAGCGCGGCATGGAGATGCTCGCCCGCTAGCGTCGCGATCGCCGTTCCGCCCATCAGGATCCAGTGGTCGGCGGGCACATTTCGCCGAGCCGACGGATTGGACACCGCTCGCCAGCCCACCAGCGCAGCCACGGCCAGGTAGCTGCACAGCGCCAGCGGCCAGAGCACGAACGGCCACAACACGTTGCCGCCCGCGAGGAATACGATCGCTAGCCCCGACGTCGACACGCTGACCAGCTGCCACGCGCCGCGCGCGCTGTTCCGCAGCCCGACCCAACGCAATCGCCACAACCCGCGAATCACGAACGGCAGCAACGACACCCATCCCTGCAGCGCCAAGCCTCCGAGCACCAGCACCGGCCACCGGTGCTCGCTAAAGCGTGCGGCCAGCACGCAGCATGCCGCCACGTACGTCAGCAGTCCGACGGCGGTGTCGACGTCGCGCAGGCTCCACGACTCCTGCCGCCACGTCCTCGCGCACAGCACCACCAGGACCACCAACCCGACCACCGCAATCGCCGCCAGCACTGAACTCAATCGGTCGACACCGTGGTCCGCCGCTGCGATCGACACGATGCCGGTCGCCATCACCGCCGCGAACGCGTCGGGCCTCACGCGTCCAGTTCGACGACGAGGTGCCGGATTCCGGTGTGGCGGTTGCTGCGTGTCCACTCCACCGGCTTCACCACCCGCACCGACGAGAACCTGGCTAGCAGCTCCTCAAACAGCACCCGAAGTTCCAGCCTTGCCAGGTTGGCGCCGAGGCAGTAATGAATGCCTTGGCCAAATCCTAAGTGCGGGTTAGGCTTTCGCGTGACATCAAATTCGCCGGGCTGATCGAACACCAACGCATCCCGATTCGCCGAGCCCTCCCAGATCTGCACCTTCTGGCCCGCCCTGATGAAACACCCGCCCAACTCGATGTCGCGGGTTGCGGTGCGACGCTTCGACGGCGACGGCGACGTCCAGCGCACCATCTCCTCGACGGCCGTCGGCAACAGCGACACGTTCGCCCGCAACACCTCCAGCTGGTCGGGGTGCTCGGCAAGCGCAAGCAGCCCGCCCGCCACGGCATTTCGCGTCGTCTCCGCACCAGCGCTGAACAACAGGCTGAAGAACAGATACAACTCCAAGTCCGATAGCCCGTCCGAATCGAGTTCAGCATTCGCGACGACCGACAGCATGTCATCTGTCGGCGAGGCCCTCTTCGCCGCGATCAACGACTGGCCATAGGTGTACATCCGCGTGCCGGCCTCCTCGGCCGTCATCTGACCGACGGACGCTTTACGCGAACCACCGAAATCGAACTGCGGCTCGATGGCCTCGAACAGCCAATGCCGTTCGGACTCAGGAACTCCCAACAGGATGCAGATCATCTGCATCGGCAACTCGGCGGCCACCTCCACCAGGAAGTCAAAAGCAGAGCCCGGGGTCACCTCGTCCAGCAGACGGCGGGCCCGCAACCGCAGATCGTCCTCGACGCGCCGAATCATCCGCGGCGTCAGCCCGGAGCTGACCAGCCTCCGGATCTGCGAATGCCGCGGGTCGTCCATCATGTTGAGCACCTGGCCCGCAATGGAAAGATCCTGCAGCAGCGTGCCGCCGTACGGCCGCGTCCCACCTGTCACCGACGAATACGTATCCGGATCACGCAGCACCGCAAGAGTTTCCGCATAGGTCGCCACCGACCAGAAGCCCTCGCCGTCCGGGGTGTTGTCGGTCGGCTCATGCCAGTACACCGGCGCCTCACGACGGTGCACCTCGAACAGGTCATGCGGAAAGCCGGCGGCGAAGT
>LZSH01000581.1 GCA_001665255.1 Mycobacteriaceae bacterium 1482268.1
CGAGCCGCTCGACGCCAAGATCCGAAATCTCGAGTCGTTCGCGGAGAAGGTTATCGACAAGGTGTGAACGTTTGCGGCGCGTCGGGGGTTGCCCGCGCGCGGCCTGGGTAACCACCTGGCAATGGCGAATGCATCTAAATCCAATTGCGGCGCTCGAGAGCACAATGCCAGCTGATCGCGCGTATGCACTGACAACGGCGTCGGCATCGGTGGACGGCGGCGCTACTCTGCTGACGGCTGGCGGTGTCCTCGATGCGAATACGTATTTGCCGCTGCGTGACGAGATCGTCAAAACCGCGCTGGAGGAACCGACCGCGGTGCTCGTCGACGTCAGCGATCTCGACGTGCCGGCGCAATCAGCGTTGGCGGTGTTCACCAGCGCCCGCTGGCACGTGGTGAGGTGGCCGGAAGTGCCGATCATGCTCGTCTGCCGCCAACAGGCGGACCGAGCGGTGCTCGAGCGCAACGGGATCGCTCGCCTGGTGCCGGTCCACTCCTCGGTCGATGCTGCCATCGCAGCCCTGTCGACATATTCGCCGCGGCGTCGCAGACGCGCCCGGGCCAACCTCCCCGCCGAAATGTCGAGCCTGATCCGGGCGCGCGGATTGGTGGACGAGTGGTTGACGGCTTGGTCAAAGCCCGATCTCGTCGCCGTGTCCAAGATCGTCGTCACCACGTTCGTCGAGAACGTGCTGCAGCACACGGACACCGCGCCGACTGTCCGGCTGGAAGCCAAAAGCGACACGGTGACGGTCGCGGTCGAGGACGGCAGCCGGACGCCGCCGACCCTTTCCGAAGAACAATTGGCGGCCGACTTGCCGACGGGTCTTCGAATCGTCGACCTACTCTGCCGGGTATGGGGGAACGCGCCTACTCCGTCGGGGAAAACGGTTTGGGCCGTTATCGGTCCGGAGAATCGGCTTTGAGCCGACGTCAACCCCCCAATGTGGCGCGCGGGCTTCGCCCATAGGTGTCGCGATAGAGCACAGCGAAGCGACCGGTGTGCATGAACCCCCACCGCGCGGCGATCGCGGTGACGGTCTCATGCATCTTGTCGGACCTGACGAGGTCTTCGTGGGCGCGGTGCAGCCGCGCGCGTCGAAGGTAATGCAGCGGCGTCGTGTCCAGGTGCTTGCGGAACATGTACTGCACCGCTCGTGGCGTCACATGAACGGCGTCGGCGATGTCTGCCAGTGCGATGTCGTTCTCGACGTTGCGGTCCATGTACTCGACCGCGCGCCGCAGCAAGGCGGGCTTGGTGTCGATGCGGTCGAAGCGTGACGCGCCGACCGGCGCACCGGAGGGAAACGCCAACAACGTCACGGCGGCAAGCAACCGGCTCGCGTGACCGATCACCAGCGGCGTCACCAGAGCGTCGTCGGCCAGTACGCAGGACTTCACATAGCTGACCGTCTTTATCCACAGTTGAGCCGACGCCGGATTGACGGGCCGGAAGTCGTTGAACCGCACCGGCGATTGGGCATGGCAGACAGGCACGCCGGTGATGACGCCGGCAACCACTGCGGGATCCATCACAAGCGTCGTGGCGGAGAGTTCCTCCGCATGCGCGTAGTGCGGCAGATCCGGTTGCGACACCATCGCGAGTTCACCGGCCGAAGCCTCGCCCTTGATACCGGCGCAGTTCCCTTCGAGCCGACCGCTGTTGGCCCAAGTCGCGACGACCTTGCCCAGCGGATCCGGCGAGAACTCTGCGTCGCCGGGCAAGTGGATGTCGTCGATGGCGAACGGTCCGACGTCGATCCGCTCGTGGATCAGCTCTTCATTGCCGCCGCGGGTGCGGTTCTCCCGGAGACGCAGGCGTGCACCGTATGCGCTTTCCAGCACGTCGCGGATCTCGGCGGCGTCCGATACCTGCGCCTTCGTCCGCCGGGGAGGGTGAATCGCCGTCGCGCCATTGTTAATACAGCTCACCCACTCAAAGTGGTAATAGACGGGGCTTGACGTTCAGCCCCGTATGTCCTCACAGTACGCCGCGGCCGAGCCGCTTGATCGAATCGACCGCAAACCGCAGGCGGGGCTGACGGAGTAGCGTTCCAGCCGTGGGCCTCAGCGATACGGTGCTGTTCCTTGCGTCGGATCCGCCTGGGCTGTTGCCCGCTCGCCAGCAGATGGCGGCCTCGCTCGGCTTCCACATCATCCTGGCCTGTTTTGGCGTGGCCTTCCCGACGATCATCTACGTGGTTCACCGGCGCGGCATCGTCCGCGACGACCCTGTCGCGTTGGGATTGGCAAAGCGTTGGGCGAAGGTGTCAGCGGTGCTGTTCGCCATCGGGGCGGTGTCGGGAACGGTGCTCAGCTTCGAGATGGGACTGCTGTGGCCGGGCCTGATGGGGAGGTTCGGGGACGTCCTCGGCCTGCCCTTCGCTTTTGAAGGGCTTTCGTTCTTCGTCGAGGCGATATTCCTCGGTATCTACCTCTATGGCTGGGGCCGCATGCCGCCGCGCCGTCATCTCGCGATGCTCATCCCCATGGCTGTATCCGGTGTCGTCGGCACCTTCTGCGTCGTATCGGTGAACGCGTGGATGAACAATCCGGCCGGCTTTGCGATCCGCGACGGCGAGGTCACGGACGTCAACCCGTGGCGGGCAATGTTCAACGACGGCGTGTGGCTTCAGTTCCTGCACATGTGGCTCGCGGCGTTCATGGTCGTCGGGTTCACGATCTCGGGTGTCTATGCCGCCGGACTGTTGCGCGGACGCAACGACGCCCATCACCGTCTTGGCTTCACCATGCCTTTCGTCTTCGCTTCCATCGCGGCGATCGCGCAGCCGATCGCCGGTCACCTCCTCGGCATGCGGATCAACGACACCCAGCGCGCCAAGCTCGCCGCTTTCGAACTGGCCGAAACCACGGAAGGCCCGGCCCCGTTCCGGCTCGGAGGGGTGCTGATCGACGGCGAGGTTCACGGGGCGCTGGAGATCCCGCGGCTCGGCTCCGTCATCGCTCGCAACTCGCTGGACGCCCCCGTGGCCGGTCTGGATACCGTGCCGAAGCAGGACTGGCCGCCGGTCAATGTCACGCATCTGGCCTTTCAATCGATGGTCGTCGTCGGCACCACGCTGGCGGCCGCCGTGCTGTTGTACTGGCTGTTTCGGTGGCGGGGCCGTGACCTGCTGGGGAACCGCTGGTTCCTGCGATTCGCGGCGATCGCAGGTCCACTGGCAATTCTTTCGGTCGAATTAGGCTGGGTTGCAACGGAAGTGGGTCGCCAGCCGTGGACGGTGTGGCAGATATTGCGCACCGCGGACGCCGCGAGCACGGCCACCGGACTGTGGTGGAGCTACACCGCCGTGCTGGTGATCTATGCGGGCATGGTCATCGGCGCCTGGGTTGTGTTGCGATCCATGGCACGACGCTGGCGCGCCGGCGAA
>LZSH01000582.1 GCA_001665255.1 Mycobacteriaceae bacterium 1482268.1
CGAGCGCGGCCAACTGTCCCGGTGACACCGCCACCCCGCACTGGGCTCGCAGGTCGGTCAGGGGCTGGGCGATGCCCTTCAAGTCCAGGAACTCGCCCGGATGTGCCATGAAGTAGTTCTGGACATCGGTCTTCGCCTCGCCGGTGGGTTGCGAACCCGCCTTGGTCAGCACGTCGTCCGCGCCGGGGTGGGCGGCCAGATACGTGCCCGCGGACGCCAACACACCGCTGGCCGTCGAGGACAGGCCGCTCGCGGTGCAGGGTGCGGCGTTTGCCGTCGGCGCGGCGATGCCGGCGGCCGCGGCCCCGAGCGTCGACGCGGCGATCACTCCGGCGGTTGCACGGCGCAGTAGGGATTCAGGCTTGTTCATGTGGGTGGTATCCCCTCGTGTGGTTCAGGCCAGGCTGACAGAAGTCTTCCATGTAGACGCTAAAGATGTTCCGGCGTAAGCGCGCCCTATGAATGCGCTTTGTTTTGCGACGGGGCGCAGTTTGGGTGCGCGGCTACGGGTATGTTCATTAGGTAAACCTCAGCTAAAGGCGCCGGTGGGCGCGGGAAGGACCGCCTGAATGCGACACCGCATCGCCGCCCTCGTGTCGATCCTGGCCGTCGCGCTCGGGATGACAGCCTGCTCGAGTTCGGGCGAGAGCGACGAACTGCTCGTTTACAACGCCCAGCACGAATCGCTCACCAAGGAATGGATCGACGCCTTCACCAAGGAGACCGGCATCAAGGTCACCTACCGCCAGGGCGGCGACACCGAATTGGGCAACCAACTGGTCGCCGAGGGGGAGGCCTCCCCGGCCGATGTCTTCCTCACCGAAAACTCCCCCGCCATGGCCGCGGTGGAGAAGGCCGGCTTGTTCGCCGATCTGAACGCCGACACCCTCGCACAGGTGCCCCCTCAGTTCCGCCCGGCCACCGGCAAGTGGACGGGGATCGCGGCTCGCAGCACGGTCTTCGTCTACAACAAGACGAAACTGCAGCCAGATCAACTGCCGAAATCAATCCTCGACCTTCAG
>LZSH01000583.1 GCA_001665255.1 Mycobacteriaceae bacterium 1482268.1
TGCTGGCCACCGGCGGCATCGGCAAGTCCTACAAGGTGACGTCGAACTCGTGGGAATACACCGGCGACGGGCACGCCTTGGCGCTGCGTGCCGGCGCGACGCTGATCAACATGGAGTTCGTCCAGTTCCACCCGACCGGCATGGTCTGGCCGCCGAGCGTGAAGGGCATCCTGGTCACCGAGGGCGTGCCCGTCGCCGGTGTATTCCCACGAGTTCGACGTCACCTTGTAGGACTTGCCGATGCCGCCGGTGGCCAGCACCACCGCGGGCGTCTCGAACAGGATGAACTTGCCCGTCTCGCGCCAGTAGCCGAACGCGCCCGCGATCCGGTCGCCGTCTTTGATCAGGTCAGTGATCACGCATTCGTGGAAGACCCTGATGCGGGCTTCATAGTCGCCGTACTCGGTCTTGTCCTCCTGCTGCAGCGAGACGATCTTCTGCTGAAGAGTGCGGATGATCTCCAGGCCGGTGCGGTCACCGACGTGGGCCAGCCGCGGATAGGTGTGCCCGCCGAAGTTGCGCTGGCTGATCCGGCCGTCTTTGGTGCGGTCGAACAGCGCGCCGTACGTCTCCAGTTCCCACACCCGGTCGGGTGCCTCCTTGGCGTGCAGCTCGGCCATCCGCCAGTTGTTGAGGAACTTTCCGCCGCGCATGGTGTCGCGGAAGTGGACCTGCCAGTTGTCCTTCGCGTTGGCGTTGCCCATCGAGGCAGCGCAGCCACCCTCGGCCATCACCGTATGCGCCTTGCCGAAAAGCGATTTGGTGATCACGGCGACCTTCTGGCCGCGTTCCCGCGCCTCGATCACCGCGCGCAGTCCGGCGCCGCCGGCACCGATCACAACGACGTCGTAGGAGTGGCGCTCGACTTCCGATGGGCCGCTCGATTCAAGAGCGTCGTGTTCCGATGAGCCGCTTGCGCGAAGAGCATCGTGTTCAGCCATTAATCCTCACTTGCCTGGGCTGTATGAAAAGGTCTGTCGGCCAGTGGCGATTCAGCCAATGAATCTGAGGTCGGAGATGGTGCCGCTGGCAACGAGGGCGATGTAGAGATCGGTCAGGATCAGCGTGCCGAGCGTGACCCACGCATAGGTCTTGTGCCGGGTGTTCAGCTTGCTGACCTGTGTCCACATCCAGTAGCGGACGGGGTGCTTGGAGAAGTGCTTGAGCCGGCCGCCGACGACGTGACGGCAGGAGTGGCACGACACCGTGTACGTCCACAGCAGGATCACGTTGACGACGAGAATGACGTTGCCCAAACCGAATCCGAAGCCCGACGGCGACTGAAACGCGATGATTGCGTCGTAGGTGTTGATGATCGAGATCAGCGCAGCGATGTAGAAGAAATAGCGGTGCGTGTTCTGCACGATCAGCGGAAACCGGGTCTCGCCGGTGTAGGTGGCATGCGGTTCGGCCACCGCGCACGCCGTCGGGGCCTGCCACACCGACCGGTAGTAGGCGCCGCGGTAGTAGTAGCAGGTCAACCGGAACAGCAGCAGGAACGGCAACGTGGCCGCCGCATACGGAAGCCACCAGACGTCGGGCAGGATCTGCGGCCAGAAGTGGCTGGCTTCCGGCACGCAGCCCTTGCTGATGCACGGCGAGTAGAACGGCGTGAGGTAGTGGTAGGCCTCGACGTAGTAGTTGTTCTGCAGGAAGGCCCGCACCGTGGCGTAGACGAGGAAGATCAAAAAGCCGATGTCGACGATCAGCGGCGACTGCCACCACCGATCCGTGCGCAGGGTGCGCTGTGGGATTGCAGCGCGGCTGGGGGAGAAGACGCCGGTGGCCTCACGGTCGGCGGTGGGTGCGCTCACGGTAGCCCTTCCAAGCCTCTTTGGTTATTGCCCCGCAGTGGGACCCCGAAACAGGGCTGCCCAGTGCGACGCCGTAGTGGGACAGAGCCTAATTCAGCCCCTACTGTGACCCCCGACACCCTCGTCGTCGACGTCCCGCCAAAAGGCGGAGTCGTATTGAGTGTCGGGTATGGCGATCTTCTCGGCGGAGTGCCGGTGCCTGGTCACGCCGCGGGTGAGCTCCAACTCCTCGGCATCGATGTCGAGGCGGTCGATGTCGTTGAGGATGCGTTCGGCGTCATTGACGATGCGCCGCATCCCCGGGCTGTCCCCGTACCGCGACGCCAACGATGTCACGCACCGGCGGAGACCACCGATCAGCTCGTGCAATTCGGCAAATTCGGTAGTGCTCGACATCAGACCTCCTTGGGCTGAAGGGTGTCCCGGATCACAGTACGTCAACCGATGTTAGCTACATGATGGACAAGGGCGTGACGCCGGTCACGTCGGAAACGGAAGGGCGACATGACGGATACGCAGGTTCTCGCGCAGCGGGCCACGGCACTGCTGGAGTTGCACCAACCCGGCAATCCCGTGGTGCTGCCGACGGTGTGGGACGCGTGGTCGGCGAAGCTCGCCGTCGACGCCGGGTTCGCCGCACTGACAGTCGGCAGCCATCCCGTCGCCGACTCGATCGGCAGGCCGGACAACGAGGGCATGACGTTCGAGGAGCTGCTTGCCCGGGTTGTGCAGATCACCGGCGCGGTGGACGTTCCGGTGTCGGTGGACATCGAGTCCGGCTACGGGCAGCCGCCCGCCCGTCTCATCGACGGCCTGCTCGGTGCCGGCGCCGTCGGCCTGAACATCGAGGACACCGTACACAGCGAGGGCGGGCGGTTGCGCTCGTCGGCAGAGCATGCCGAACTCGTCGGGGCACTGCGTGCCGCGGCGGGCGCCGCGGGCGTGCACGTGGTGATCAATGCGCGCACCGACCTGTTCCTGCGTCAGGACGGGGACGAAGCCGACCGCGTGGAGCGCGCGGTGGCCCGGCTGACAGAGGCCGCCGATGCCGGTGCCGACGTGCTGTATCCCGTCGGCCGCCACGACCCAGACACGTTGCGGCGGTTGACGTCTGAGCTTCCCTTGCCCGTGAACGCGATCGCGCCGCCGGACCAGGCGGACCCGGCGTCGTTCGGCCCGCTCGGCGTGGCGCGCATCAGCTTCGGCCCGTTCCTGCAGGCGGCGCTGTCCGGCCACGCCAAGGAGATCCTGGCCCGCTGGGCCTAGCCCCGCGAAATCGCCCCTGGATTCGCTGCCGAAATGTCGCCTAAGCTGGCGGAATGGGTACTTCGACGCGATTCGTGACACCCGCTATCGCCGCGCTCGCCCTGATCGGGGCGGGGTTGGGTACGGGACCGGCGTCCGCCGAGGCCGGCAACGGCGCGTTGGTCCCGCTGACGGCCAACTACCGGGCCTGTGACTTCGACAAGGTTCTGCATGTCGGCACGGATGCCACCGGTTCCGGCACGGCGGTCATCGGCACCCACGGCACCAACACGGTGACCGCGGATGTCTTCCTCATGATCGGCCGCCCCAACACCGCCTATCAGGTGAGGCTGATCCAGGGACCGCGAACGGCCATGCAGAGATGCAATGCCGGCGATCCGGGCGTCGCGAGCGCGATGTTGAACGTCGACGGCAATGGGGTCGGGTCGGTGACCCTGCGCGACGCCCGTCGTGCCGGTGCCACCATCGCGTGGGTGTTCATCGAGGGGCCGCCGGATCCCGGCCAGATCCGCGGTGAGTACTACACCTCTGATCTCCCCACCAGCCTGAAGTAGCTGAGCGGCGCTCACAGGATCGTCGCCGCGACGGTGAGGACTCCGTGATGGGCGCGTCACACGACGCGACATCGCGGCAATATCGCCTGCTTAGCCTCGCATCATGTCTTCTGAATCAACCCAGGCCAGACACGTCGTCGTGGTGGGACACGGGATGGTCGGCCACCGGTTCGTGGAAGCCATGCGCGCACGTGACACCGAGGGACAGTGGCGCATCACCGTGCTTGCCGAAGAGGCCGACGCCGCCTACGACCGGGTCGGCCTGACCAGCTACACCGAGCACTGGGACCGCGCTCTGCTGGCGCTGCCCGGCAACGACTACGCGGGCGACGACCTCGTCGAACTGCGGCTCGGCGCCCGGGTATCCGGCATCGATCGTGAGGCCAAGTCTGTGGTCACCGCCGACGGTGAGACGCTCGACTACGACGCGCTGGTGCTCGCGACGGGTTCGTATGCCTTCGTTCCCCCGGTGCCCGGCCGCGACCTGCCGTCGTGCCACGTCTACCGCACCCTCGATGATCTCGACGCGATCCGTGCCGACGCGGAACGCACACGGCGCACGTCCCAGAAGCCGGTGGGTGTGGTGATCGGCGGCGGGCTGCTCGGCCTGGAGGCCGCCAACGCTCTTCGCTCGTTCGGCCTGCAGGCCCACGTCGTCGAGATGGCCCCGCGCCTGATGGCCCAGCAATTGGACGAAGCGGGCGGTGCCCTGCTGAGCCGAATGATCGGTGCGCTGGGCATCGCGGTGCATACGGGCGTCGGCACAGAGGCCATCCGGCCGGCGCAACGCAATAAGCCCGTCAGGCGGTCTGCCGACGACGAGGCGGTTCGGGTAACGCTCAGCGACGGCACCGAAATCGACGCCGGCCTGGTGATCTTCGCCGCAGGCGTGCGGCCGCGCGATGAGCTGGGGCGCGAGGCGGGCCTCGAAATCGCCGAGCGTGGCGGCATCCTGACCGATCTGTCCTGTGCGACAAAGGATTGCAGCATCTACGCGATCGGCGAAGTGGCCGCGATCGAGGGCCGCTGCTATGGCTTGGTCGGACCGGGCTACACCAGTGCGGAGGTCGTCGCGGATCGGCTGCTCGGTGGCGCCGCAGAATTTCCCGAGGCCGATATGTCCACCAAGCTCAAACTGCTCGGCGTCGACGTGGCGAGTTTCGGTGACGCAATGGGTGTCACGCCGGACTGCCTTCAGGTGGTGGTCAACGACGCCGTCAACCAGACGTACGCCAAGCTGGTGCTGTCCGACGACGCCAAGACGCTCTTGGGCGGAATCCTGGTCGGCGACGCCTCGGCGTACGGCATCCTGCGGCCGATGGTAGGCGAGACGCTGCCCGGCGACCCGCTGGCACTGATCTCACCGGCCGGAACAGACGGCGGCAGTGCAGGATTGGGCGTCGGAGCGCTGCCCGATGCAGCCCAGATATGCTCGTGTAACAACGTCACGAAGGGCGATCTCACGGGCGCCATCGCCGGCGGCTGCTGCGATGTGCCTGCCCTGAAGGCTTGCACGCAGGCGGGCACCTCGTGCGGGTCGTGCGTGCCGCTGCTCAAGCAGCTGCTCGAGGCCCAAGGCGTCGAACAGTCCAAGGCGCTGTGTGAGCACTTCACCCAGTCGAGGGCCGAGCTGTACGAGATCGTGTCGGCCACGTCGATCAGGACGTTCACTGCCCTGATCGAGCGCTTCGGCAGCGGAAAGGGTTGCGACATCTGCAAACCCGCCGTCGCGTCGATCCTGGCCTCGACGAGCTCGGACCACATTCTCGACGGCGAGCAGGCGTCCCTGCAGGACAGCAACGACCACTTCCTCGCCAACATCCAGAAGAACGGCAGCTACTCGATCGTGCCGCGAGTGCCCGGCGGCGACATCACCCCCGAGCAGCTGATATTGATCGGCGAAATCGCACGCGATTTCAACCTTTACACCAAGATCACCGGCGGGCAGCGCATCGACATGTTCGGCGCGCGGGTCGACCAGCTGCCCGAGATCTGGCGCCGTCTCGTCGAGGGTGGGATGGAGTCAGGCCACGCCTACGGCAAGGCGCTGCGCACAGTGAAAAGCTGTGTGGGAAGCGACTGGTGCCGTTACGGGCAACAGGATTCGGTGCAGATGGCCATCAACCTCGAGCTGCGTTACCGCGGCCTGCGGGCGCCGCACAAGATCAAGATGGGCGTCTCGGGCTGTGCACGCGAGTGCGCGGAGGCGCGCGGCAAGGATGTCGGGGTCATCGCCACCGAGAACGGCTGGAATCTGTACGTGGGCGGCAACGGCGGCATGACCCCCAAACACGCACAGCTGCTGGCAGGTGACCTCGATGACGAGACGCTGGTCCGCTACATCGACCGGTTCCTGATGTTCTACATCCGCACCGCTGATCGGTTGCAGCGCACCGCGCCATGGGTGGAGTCGCTCGAAGGCGGCCTGGACCACCTCCGCGAGGTGGTGTGCAACGACTCACTCGGCCTGGCGGCGGAGTTCGAGGAGGAGATGGAACGCCACGTCGCCGGCTACGCCTGCGAGTGGAAAGGCGTGCTGGAAGACCCGGAGAAGCTGTCCCGGTTCGTGTCCTTCGTCAACGCGCCCGATTCGCCCGACCCGACCGTCACGTTCACCAAACGCGAGGGCCGCATTGTGCCCATGCCGATGCCGACGATGCCGGAGGTGGCTGAAAGATGAGCCTGCTCAACGATATTCAGGTGTGGACCAGCGCGTGCGCCTACGACCATCTGGTGCCGTGCCGCGGTGTCGGTGTCCTGCTCCCCAACGGTGAACAAGCCGCACTGTTCCGTCTGGACGACGGCAGCCTCCACGCGGTCGGCAACATCGACCCGTTCTCGGGAGCGGCCGTGCTGTCCCGCGGAATCGTCGGCGACCGAGGCGGCCGTGCGACGGTGCAGTCGCCGATCAAGAAGCAGGCGTTCGCCCTCGACGACGGCGTCTGCCTCGATGACGCGACCCGGTCGGTGCCGGTGTATGCGACCAGGATCACCGCCGACGGGTTCGTCGAAATCGGCTCCTGAAGGGCCCTCACGCCTCTGGCGCATGCGCGCGGTTTGCTCCCGTGCACTTCGGGTAATCCGCACGCATGTCCCAAAAGCCCATCGCTGAAAAGCGCAGGCGGTCTGTGCGCCGGTATGGGCGTACGGAGGTCATTCACGACGCGACGTCGCTGCTGATGGATGAGTTCGACCTCGATGCGGGCCAGGCCGTTGCCCAACTGGTCAAAGTGGCCAAGCGCCACTGCGAATCGATCGAGGCCGCCGCGCGCATGTGCGTGGCGGCAAGCCTGCGCGGCGACCAGCCACTGGCGGCGTAACCGGGCTACGCCGCCGCGAGCAGGCGGGCGCGTCGGAACCTGCTCGCTATCAGTTGAGCCGTTCCGGGATGGGGACCGAGCGGTTCGGTGACGATATCGGCGCCACTGGCGCGCAACCTGTCCTGGAAGAGTCCGTCGGACAACAGGTATGACGCGACCACCACCCGATCGGCGCCGCGGGCCCGCAACGCCGTGACCGCCTCCGCCACGCGGGGAGTTCCGGTGGCGGCGAAGGCGAGCTCGACGCGCGAGCTGATCGTGCCTGACAGCCACGCAGCTGTGGTGTGCAGGTCGCGCTGCGCTGCCCTGTCGGACGTGCCCGCCGCCGCCAGCACGACCGAATCCCCGAGCCGCCAACCGCTTTCGATGAGGCGATCGGACAGTACGCGCACAATCTGCGGGCTGGGCCCCAAGGGCGGGGTGATCACCGCGTCGGTGTGACCGCTGGCAGCGACGTGGCCGGGAATGTCGGTGTTGACGTGATACCCGCGTGACAGGAAGGCGGGAACGACGATGCTGCCGGGCCTGAGCATCTCGCTGGGTGTCGGCCCCAGCACGTCGACGAAGGCGACGTCCACGTCGCGGTCGAGTAGTTCCGAAACCCGCCGGGCCAGCTTGCCCACCATCGTGACGCCTTCGGACTTCTGCGTGCCGTGGGCGACGAGCAGCATACTCACTGTGCGTGCGCCATCGGTTCATCGACGGGAAGTCGGTAACCGCGCTTCACCACCGTCGCAACAATGTTCTTGTCGCCCAACGCCGTTCGCAGGCGCAGGACGGCGGTCTCCACCGCGTGAGTGTCGGTGCCGGTGCCGGGAAGGGCGCGCAGCAGATCGGTTCTGGACACGACCGTGCCCGGACGTTGGGCGAGCGCGCGGATGGTCGCCATCCCCGCCGGCGACAGTTCCTTCACCACACCGTCGACCAGGACGCAGGTTCCGCGAATCTCCAAGCGATGGCCGGCCACCTGCATGGTGCGCGACTGCAGCATGGGCAGTTCGTCGGTGATGTGACGGGCCAGTGCGCCCAGTCGCATCCGTTCCGGCGCGGAAGTCGGAACGCCGAGCCGGACCAGAGGGCGGGCAGTGACCGGCCCGACGCACATCGCGTGCACGTTCGTGCGAAGCGCAGTGAGCACCCGATCCTCGATGCCCATCTCGCGCGCCCGCATCAATACCGCCGCGACCGCGGGGGCAGAGGTGAAACTGACCGCGTCGAACTTCTCCTCGGCGATGCCCGCAACCAGCTGATCGAAGTCACCATCGCGGGGCGTGGGATGCCAGCGGTACACCCGGATGGGCACCACATCGGCACCCGCGGCGCGCAGTTCGTCGAGGAACTCGGGAAACGGATCCCAGTCATCGGTTGCCCCGTGCAGCTGAACCGCGATGCGCTGACCGGAGATTCCGCCCTCAACCAGGTAGTGCAACAACTCGCGGGACGACTCGGAGTCCGGTGACCATTCCTCGGGCAGCCCGGCGGCGCGCAAAGCACCCGTCGACTTGGGCCCGCGGGACACGATGCGGGCCTTGCTCAGCGCCGTGATGAGGTCGGTGGCCAGCCCCCACCCGTCGGCGGCCGCGATCCAGCCGCGGAAGCCGATGCCGGTGGTGGCGATGACGATGTCGGGCGGTGAGTCGATCAAAGCTTCGGTGTGCGCCCGCAATTCGCGGTCGTCGGGCAGCGGAACCATCTCGATGGCCGCGGCGCTGGTGACGGCTGCCCCGCGCTTGCGCAGCAGCGCGCTGAATTCGTCAGCACGGCGGGCGGAAGTCACCGCCACCCGAAAACCGGTGAGCGGTGCCCAGTCAGGCTCACTCATGTGTCCAGTGTTTGCAATTTGTGTTTCCGGGCGATTAACCGGCCATTGCCTTGGTATGTCGCCGCCCGTATGGCCGTGAAATACGTCTCACAGGCGCTGTGAGACGGCCGTCAGTCCGCCCGGTGGGCGTGGACGACGGTGAACGGCAGGTGCACCTGGTGACCGTCGAGCAGTCCGGTGATCGTGGCGAATCGTGCCCTGACGTCGCGCATCTGCTCCTGCGCCTCGGGTGGCATCTGTTCGGCCATCTCCGGAGGAAATACCTCGTCGGGATCGCCGAAGCCGGCGGCGCTCGCGAGATATGTTGTCGGCCCGAGGAATTCGATGCGCCAGCCGTTCGCGGTCAACGTGTCCCGCAGGTTGTCCACCGGCACGGAAGCTATCGGGGCGACCAGGCCGTTGACGTTGCCTTCGGAGAAGCAGTACAGATGCCATCGGGCGCCGGGCCGCGTCGCGCGGTAGAGCCCCGCTGCGTAGGCTTGCCGCCCGTCGTCGTCGAGGCAGTGATACAACGCACTGTCCACGACCGTGTCGAAGCGGCCGTCATAGCCGGTCAAGTTGGTGGCGTCGGCGACGTCGAAGTGCACCGACACACCCGCCTGGGCCGCGCGGTCACGCGCCCGCTCGATCGCAGCGGGCGCGCCGTCAAGGGCGGTCACCGAATAGCCGCGGGACGCCAGGAAGATCGCGTTGTCACCGAGTCCACAGCCGATGTCGAGCACCTCGCCGGAGATCGCGCCAAGAGCCTCGAGTTCCATCAGCCGCGGCTGGGCCTGCCCGATGTCCCACGGCACCTGGGTGGGCGCGGGTGCGCCCTCCGTCGGCGACTCGCCGCGATACATCTTGTCGAACGATTCTCGGGTCGGCTGAAAGGGTTTCGGCATCGTCACGTCATCGGTCAAGTCATCGGTCATGTCGTCCTCACGTCATCCAACCTACGCGGGTCACCACACGTCGCCGTCTCGCCAGTCACACGCGATGGCCGCGTTCGTATCCAGGTCCACCGACACCGGAAGCACGACGATCGATCCGTCGTCGCCGGGGGTCCGCTGCGCTCCGGACGGCGTCAGCACCGATGTCGGGCCGAGCCATGGGAGCCAGCCTCGCGCTGCGTATATCGGTCGGCCCGCCTCTGAGACACTCAGCGCGCCCAGTTGGTAGGCACCACGGGTTACCTGTTCGACGGCGTCCATCAGCGCGCTCGCCAGCCCCTGGCCCCGCCAGTCCGCACGCACCGCGACAGCTTCGACATAGCCGCACCGCAGCGCCGCGTTGCGGTACAGCAATCGCCGCTGCACCACCGCGGCATGGCCGATCATCGCACCGTGGTTGGAGATCACGGCGTGCATGCCGCCGAGCGCGTGTTCCCAGTCGGCATCGGTGAAGTCGATCTCGCTGTCGCGGAAGGCGTCGATGACCATGCGGCGCGCATCATCGCGGGTTTCGTTGTCGAGATCGGAAGTGTGGACCAGCCGGGCGGTCAGGATCCCGCGCGCGTGAGGAGCATCGAAGCCCCCGGGCGCATGAGGAGCGGTGAACGCCGACACACCATCGTGTTTACTCGCTCACGAGTCGTTGTGAAAGGGCTTGCGCGGGCGTGACCAATGCAAGCGGACGGTTTGGCCCGGTCGGACCTGGGCGATCCGGTCGATGTCCTCGTCGACCACGACGCCGATGACCGGATAGCCGCCGGTGACGGGATGGTCGGGTCCGAGGATCACGGGAAAGCCGTTCGGCGGCACTTGGATCGCGCCGCGGGTGGCGCCTTCGCTCGGTAACTGGCGGCCGTCGTACCGGTACTCCAGGGGCATGCCCACCAACCGCATCCCGACTCGATCGCTGCGGTTGGTCACCTGCCAATTCGTCCGGACCAGCACGTCTGGGTCGGTGAACCAGTCGTCGCGTGGTCCCGGCACCACCGACAGCTCGACGATTTCGTCCTCGATGGCGGCCACCGGCGCCTGATCCAGCTCGGGGAACTCTTCGGTGTGTTCGCCCACCGGCAGCACGTCGCCGGGCTGCAGCGGCTGGGGGCCGACCGACGACATCACGTCGTAGCTGCGGGAGCCGAGGACGGGGCTGACGTCGATGCCGCCGCGCACCGCGAGATAGGACCGCAGCCCGGAGTGCGGCGCACCAAGGGAGATCACCTGGCCGTCATGGACGTAGTGAATGCTGTTGGTGCCGAACGGAATTCCGTTGACCGCGGGATCGGTATCGGCCCCGGTCACCGCGATGGCCACATCGCCACCGCGGACCCGGGCGCTGAATCCGCCGAACGTCACCTCGATGGTGGCGCGGTCACCCGGGTTGGCCACCAGCCGGTTCGCGAGCTTGTGCGCGCGACGATCGGCGGCGCCGGACCGCGTGACGCCGAGGTGGGCCATGCCCTTGCGGCCGAGGTCTTCGACCAGCGCCAGCGGGCCGGTCCGCAGGATCTCCAGCGTGGTCGTCATGACGACACCTCCCGGAACTGGACCCAAAGGCCCGGCGTCAGCAGGGCGGGCGGGTCACGGTCGACGTCCCACAGCGTGGCTTGATTTTCGGAGGTGTGGCCGATCAACTGCCAGCCGCCGGGCGACTCGCGGGGGTAGACGCCGCTGAACTCGCCTGCCAGCCCGACCGCTCCGGCCGGCACCTTTGTCCGCGGCTCCGAGCGTCGTGCCACGTGGAGCCGTTCGTCGCCGCCGACCAGGTAGCCGAAACCCGGTGCGAAACCGGCGAAACCGACGCGCCACGGGGTCTGCGTGTGCGCGGCCACGACTTCCCGTGGCGCCAGCCCGGTCAGCCGTGCGACCTCGTCGAGGTCCGGCCCGTCGTAGACCACGTCGATGATTACATCGACGCGGCCGTCGCTGGTGGTCGGCTCGACGGATTCGGGTGCCAACCTGAGCTTGCTCAGCTGATGGCGGGTCATTGCCTGATATCGCGGGCCGTCGAGCTTGACCAGCACCGTTCTGGCGCCGGGCACGATGTCCACCACGCCGAGCAGATCGGCCTCACGCAGGACGCCGCTCCACGCCAATACCTCCGCGGCGCTGTCGAACTGAAGCAGCAGCGCCTGATCCCCGTAATCGGTGACTGTGCCGATCACCATTGCGTCCGTTGTCACGGTCATGCCACTAAGCTACTCGCGAGTAGGGTGTAAAGCCGCAGCTCTATGAGGTTTGCCAGAGGCGCCTTACCGTAGCCTCAGAGCTGGACCCCGTATGTCGGCTCACGCCGCTTGATGAGCGCGATCACCCGGTAGGTCACCGGCAGCATCACCACTTCGACGGCGGTCTTGTAGAACCATCCGAGCGCGGTGTAGACGGCGAAGTCGGCGAAGCTGGTGATGCCGATCGCGCTGGCCGCGATGCTGCAGAACACCACCGTGTCGCCGAGTTGGCCCGCGAAGGTCGAGCCGACGAGCCGGGCCCACAGGTGCCGCTCCTTGGTGCGCTCCTTGATCAGCACGACCACCCAGGCGTTGATGGTCTGGCCGACGATGAAGCCGGCCAGCCCGGCGACGATCAGCTGAGTGTAGGCGCGCACGACGTTCTCGAAGTGCTCCTGGTTTGTGTAGAAGTCCGCGGCGGGTAGATAGATGGTGATCCAAAAGGCAAGCGCGGCAAGAATATTCATCGCAAAGCCAAGGAAGATCACGCGGCGGGCGGCCTTGAACCCGTACACCTCGGACAGCACGTCGCCGATCACATAGGTCAGCGGGAAGACGATGAACCCGCCGTCGGTGATGATCGGCCCGAACGCGACGCCCTTGGTGGCGGTCACGTTGGAGATGATCACCAGCGCGGTGAAGATGGCCGCCAGTGCCGGGTAATAGGCGGACCCGACCTGGGCGAACGCCGCGTGCTCTGTCTTGACCGGGGTCGTACGATCCACGGGAGCCATCAAACTCCTCAGCCGAGCGCCTTGGCCACGGCGGGTGTCAGTTGGTCGGCGACCAGCGGGTAGGACAGCGGCGACGCGAAGGCGATGGCGCCCGCGAGCTCCTTGCCGGTGAAGACGTTTCGCTGTCGGGTGGTGGCCGTCAGCTGCGAGATGGTCGGATCGGCCAGCAGCGCCGCCTGCTGATCGTCGCTTTCGGTCGCCCAGATCAGCACGTCGGCTTCCTCGAGGACGTGCTCCATCCTCTCGCGAGTGACCACGCTGCCGCCGGTGTCGGGCACTGTCAGGCCCATCTGCGTCAGAAATTCGTTACGCCAGCCCGGCGTCAGGACGTGCACCGCGTCGCCGACGAGGGTGCCCTCGAGGAGGAGCACCTTCCTGCCGGTGAACTGCGGGTTGGCCTTGCCGATCTCGGTGAACTTGTCCTCGATTCCCTTGACGAGGCCCGCCATCTCGTCGAACTTGAACACGGCCTGACCGATCGCGGCGGCCTGGTCCTTCCATGGTTCGAAGAAGGCGTCTTGGCCAGATTGCGGGATGGTCGGCGCGATCGCTGAGAGTTTCGTGTAGGTGTCCTGGTCGACGCCTGCGTTGGTGGCCACGATCAGGTCGGGTTTCAACGCGGCGATCCTGTCGGTCTGAATGCCGTTGGACAGATCGAGGACCTCGGGGCGCGCGTCGCCGAGCCTAGGCGCAGCCCACGGCCACACACCGAACGGCTCGTCGCCCCACCAGTTCGTGACCGCTATCGGCACCACCCCCAGCGCCAGCAGGTCGTCCTGTTCGGTCAACCCGGCGCTCACTACCCGTTTCGGCGGGGCGGGGACCTTCGTCTCCCCGAACACGTGCTTGACCGTTACGGAACCGTCCTTGGCGACCACGCCGGGCTTCTGCGAACTGCATGCAGCGACGGCAGTGACGGTTGCGGTCATCGCCAGGAAACGCCGCCGCGACCAATCCTTCGGCACCAGGCGAGCGTAACCCCGTACCAGCTAACTGACGCGAAGCGAACTCAGCGCGCCCGCCGAAGACGTTTAGTTCGGCGGATATGTGGAACTTGTAAGCCCAATGTCTCCGGGAGGGACTCCGCGGTGAATCCATGTTGAGGAAGGACCAGATGACCGAGCACGAAAAAGCCGACCAGGCGCGCAAGGGATTGATCGATTCGGTCAAGGGCAAGGCCAAGGAAGTCGTCGGTGCCGTGATCAAGAACGACGAATTGACGGCACAGGGCCAGGTCGAACAGGCCCAAGCCAAGCAGCGCAAGGACGCCTCCAGGCTGGAGTCTGTCGCCGATGCCGAAACGGCCGAGGCGGAAGCCCAACGGGAGGAAGCGAAGTGGGAAGGCGCTGAGGCGCGCGTCCAGGCGAGCCAGGAAGCCCGGGCTCGAGAGGATGCGATTCTGCGTGATCAAACTGCGCAGAAGCAGCAGGCCGAACAAGCCGGCGCGCGAGACGCGGTTGCCGGCCAGCTTGAGGCCGAGCTGGAAGCCCGGCGCCGGGAGCAGTTGGCGAATGCCGAGGAGAGCATCGAGATCAACGCGGCGCAGGCGGAAGTCGCCGATGCGCTCGACGAGCATGGCCAAGCGGTGCGCGAATCAGCTGCTGCGCGCGAGGAGGCCGACCGCATCAGGCGCCAGGCCGACACGCTGGCCGATACCGCCGACGTGCCCCGGGACCGTTGAGAAAGGACTGCCGATGAAGATCACCGATGTTCCGTTCGCCGTTCTGCGGTTGCAATACCAGCTGGCCCGAGTTCCCTTGCAGTTGTTCGAGGACCGCGTGGTCGGCCGTCTCGGCGAGGAGGCGCCGGCGCGACTGTTCTACGAGCGCTCTGTGGGCAAGCTCGACATAGCCGTCGGGTCTGTGCTCGGTGCACCCGATGTGCAGCGCCGTGGCGCCGCCCTGATCGAGCGCAGTGACGCGTTGAGTCGTGCGGCCCGGCTTGACGAGGCCGCCCATCGGGCCGTCAAAGAGGCCGAAACCGACCTCGTGGACGCCCAAGCCGCCGCGGCGGCGGTGCGTCAAGAGGCGCGCGCGGACAAGCTCGAAGAAGCCACGCAGGCTCGTGCGGCGGCCGCTCACGAGAAGGTCGCGGCAATCAACGAGGCCGAGGAGCGTGTCGAGACGGTCAAGGAAAAAGCCGATCAAGCGGCGGCCGAGCGCAGGGCCGCGGTCGAAGCGGCCAAGCGCGAGAAGCAGGAGAAGATCAGGGCCGCCGAGCAGAGCGCCGCCGCGGTTGCCGAGGCCAAAGTCGAAGACGCTCAAGCCAAGCGCAGTGCCGCCGCGACCGAACTGGCACAGGCCGACCGCGTCGAGCAGTTGGCAGACGAGAAACCGGCCAAAAAGAATGCGGACATGCAGTGACCTATTGCACATGGGTCGACGGTTAGGACACGCCGAACGGGGTAAGGCGGTGAGAGGCGCATCTCGTTGCCGACAACTCCAATCAACTCTGAGGGAGAAACGTAATGACTACACCCGACACCACGACCTTGCTCGCGCAGTTGCGCGCGATACTTGATCTGACCAACACCGAAATCCAGGTCGCCGAGACGCGAGTGGCCCAGGCGCGCACAGAAGCGGTGCAACGCGAACTGTCGCAGAATGCATCCAACGGCCGCGACCGCGCCGAGGCCATCGAGTCGGCGATCCGCGACCTCGGCGGCTACCCGGACGTGATCGGTCCGTTCATCGGTCGCGCCGCGGCCGCCGTCAAGGCCCTCACCGAGCAGGCGCAGCCGTTCGACGAGGCTCTGCTGGGCGATCTCGCGCTCGAACACCAGCTGCTCGATCGTGCGCGCTACATCAAGGCGCTCGCGGTTGCGGTGGGCCACAAGGAGATTCAGAACCTGGCTGATCGTCTGATCACCGCGCACAGTGCGACCGTCGAATGGCTGACGACCGTGCTCGCCGAGGACGCGCTTGGCGGTCCCGCGGCGCTGCGGCGGACGCCGCTGCAGGCTGCGACCGGTGCCGCGGTGCGGTTGGCTTACATCCCGGTGTCGTGGTCGGCTCGTGGCCTGGACAAAGCCATCGACTCGGTTCGCACGGCACCGCCCGCGTTGGGCGACCTGCTCAACCGCGGTGCGCAGGCGCGCGACGTGACGATCAAGACGCTGGCGGCCTCGCGTGACGCCGCGCTGGAGGCGGCTGAGCGAGTCGTGCGCCGCGAAGGTGCAGACGACGCGGCTGACGCACTGCATTCTGTGCGCGCGGCCACCGGCGTGCTCGATCCCGAGGAACTGCCGATCGCCGATTACGCCGAGCTGAACGTCAGCGAGGCGGTCGCGGCGGTCAAGGATCTGACCGAGCCGGCGGACATCCGCACGGTCATCGCGTTCGAGGAGGCGCACAAGAACAGGCAGGGCGTCGTGTCGGCGGCGCAGACCAGGCTGGCCGACATCGCGAAGGAAGTTGTCGGCATCAGCTGACCCGATCGACGATGAAATGCCCCGGCGCCCATACGGTGCCGGGGCATTTCTCGTGAGTGCAGCTACCGGACGGTGAAGTGGCCGAACAGCAGCAGCGCCAGGCCGAGCGCGACGACGATGTTGACCACAGTCGCCGAGGCGAACAAGGCCACAGGCCGCCAGCCCGCTTCCCGTAATCCCTTTAGCGAGAACTCCAGTCCGATCGACACGAACGCGAAGATCAGGAACCACGTGCGCAGGTCGTTGACCGTCGCGATCTCGGCCTTGCCGTCGCTGACCCACTGCAGGTAAAGCGTGCCGACGATCGAGGCCGCGATGAACCCGAGGACGAACTTCGGGAACCGCTCCCAAAACTGACCGATCGTCGGCCGTGCCTCGTCCGCGCTGCGACGCTCGACCTTCAGCGCGAAGTAGGCGGTCAACGCGATCGCCACGACCCCGATCAACGCGTTCTGGGTGGTCTTGACGATGGTCGCGATCTGCAGCGCGTTCTCGCCGGCGATCGCACCCGAGGCCGCGACGGCCGCCGTGGTGTCGATGTTGCCGCCGATCCATGCACCGGCCACCGCGTCGGACAGGCCGAAGACGTCAGAGAGCCACGGCAGCAGGAAGATCGACGGCAGCGCGAATGCGATCACCAGCGACGCGGCGTAGGCGAGTTGTTCGCGCTTGGCCTGAACCGCTCCCGCGGCAGCGATCGCCGCGCTCACACCGCAGATCGATACCGCGGATGCGAGCAACGCCCGCAGCTTGTCGTCGAGGCCGAGCCGGCCGCCGAGCCACCAGGTGAAGCCGAACACGATCGAGATCAGCAGCAGCGCCTGAACGATCGCCGGCCCTGCCGCGGTGACGAGGACCTTCAGGTTGATCGATGCGCCCAGCAGCACCAGGCCGGTCTTGATGAAGAACTCGGTGCGGAAACCTTTCGACAACGCGTCGCGAAGCGCGAGCCTGGTCAGTACGGCATTGCCGATCAGTCCCAAAGCGATTGCATAGACCGGGAATTCAATCGACTTGGCCACCCGCGCGAACGGTGTACCCGCCGCCCACTGCGGAACTTCCTGTTCGAGGAAGCGGGTCAGTGCCCCCAGCGCGATGACGACGAGGACACCGGCGATTGCATGGCCGAGAACGGACCGCGGCTGGCTCGGCTCGGCGGTGGGGTGTTCGGTGGTCTGTTCGGTCACGGGATCACTCTGCCCGGGACGGCGCCGACCAGTACCAACACCAACAGGGTCAGGCCGACGATGACCGCGAGCCAGTCTTCATTCATGCGCGCACACGGTAGCGACCGGGCCCAACACTGTGAACGGTTGCGATCACAGCGAATTCAAACAATCACATGCCTGCCAGGCGCTTGTTGAGCAGCCGCTGCGACCAGGCAGGCAGGAGCCGGGAGGTGACCGCCGCCGCCTTCACCTGCGGGCCGACCGGAAAGTGCACCTGGTGCACGAGGCGGTGCCACGTCGATGGCTCGACGGCGGCCAGTATCGCGTCGGCGACGTCCTGCGGCGTGAGCCGGATACCCAGCGATTCCGTCGTGCCGGTCTTGATGGTTGCAGTCATCGCAGTCTGTACGTAAACAGGCCACATCGAGATGACCCTGATGTCATAGCGATCCCACTCGATGTCGAGCGCCTCGGTGAGCCCGCGGACGAAAAACTTGGTGGCGCTGTAGGTCGCGAGTTCGGCCTGGCCGTAGATCGCCGACGCAGAGGCGAGGTTGACGACGACGGGGCGGGGTGTCGCCCGCAGGTAGGGAAACGCGGCGTACATACCGTTGACGACACCCTTGACGTTGATGTCGACCTCTTTGAGTTGGGCCGACAGGTCGATGTCCTCGAAGCGGCCGGTCCGCAAGATACCCGCGTTGTTGATCATGACGTTCAGACGTCCACCGGTCTGCTCCGCGAAATCGCCTAGGCGCCGCGCCATTTCGTCGGAATCGGTGACGTCGAGATGCCCGGTGACGGCTCGGCCGCCGAACTCTGCGATCTCATCGGTGAGCGATGCCAGCCCGGCGTCGTCGATGTCGTATCCGCCGACTGTGTAGCCGCGACGGGCGAAAGTCAGCGCGGTGGCGCGCCCGATGCCTGCGGCTGCGCCGGTGATGAAGACGGTCCTGGTGACGGGCATACGTCAGGATCGCATCGTCGCCAGGTTGCGCCAGAGGTTGGCCAGGCTGTCGGTCCCACCGAAGAGGGTGGTGAAGTGGGTGGAGTCGATCAGCACCATGTCACCAGCTCGTTCACCGCGGGGAGGCATCCAGATCAACGCGTTGAACTCGGTGTGGCCCGCCTCGGTGAATGGGTGCGGCCGATCCGGGTCGACGCGCTGACGGCCCAGTACGTGCAGGTCCTTGCGCTCTGGCGCGGTCAGCTCGTAGTGGGGCAGGTGCGGGTGGAAGTTGAACGTGGTGACGTTGTCGAGCAGTCGCGGTGTGTCGAGGTCGCGTAAGCCGGTGAGCGGCGCGATCTGCTTGGTGCCGTTGACGACCGCCGGGCGCAGTCCCCAGGTGTTGTGAACTGGCACGTCGAGTGCCTTCATCAGCGATCGGGTGTACTGGCCGAAGCGTTGTTGGCGCGGCACCAGGCGGTCACCGTGGTGCTCGTACTCGACCTGGCGCTGGGCGTAGTCGTCGGTGAAACCGACGTCGTGGTGGGGCGCCAGCAGCAGGCAGGTGCCCTCGCGCTTGAGCCATTCGGTGATCGCGGCGATCTCCTCTGGTGCGGCCTCCTGTTCGGAGAGTAGGTGGTCGAGTCCGAACACCATCAGCGTGTCGGTATCGGCGAGGATCCGTTCGTCGATCGGCAGCTTGTAGCCGGCTTGGTCGATGCGCTGGAAGACCGCGACGGGATGGCCGGTGGCCTCCTCGGCCAACTGTTGGAACGACAGGGTGGACCGGTGGAACAGTTCCAAAGTTCCCGCGATGCCCTGTAAGAAATTGGCCGCGTTGTATTCGGGTGTTTCGTAGGCCGGCCATGCAACGTTGCGGACCTCGGTGATGGTGGAGAACCGGTTTTCGATCAGTGCGGGGTCGCGCTGCGCCTCCCATGGGTAGCTCCACGTCCAGTAGATGCTGATTCGTCGCCCACCGGTGTGCGGCCGGGCGACATGGTTCTGGTTGTAGGTGCGCGCGCCCATCATGATCCTTCTAGTTGCCGAGTGAGGCCAGGTAGCGCATCGCATTCATCCCGGGCAGGAAGAAGTAGGCGCCGCCGCGGAGTGTGGTGAAAGCGGGAATACCCTTGTGGACCTTCCGGATCGGCCGCTTGGGGACGGTGAAGTCGAGGGTGCCGTCCTGGGTTCCGCAGATGGGGTCGTGCTCGTTGCCGAGTTCGTGGAAGGTCTTGTCGTTGATCCACACATTCTGTGCGAACTCGAATTGCCGGACGAGGTCAGCGCAGATGATGAACGCCGCGATGCCGCGGTCGACGCCGTCGTCGGGAGCGCCCTCGGGCAGTGCCGGGCCGTAGGTGGCACCGCGGCGGATCATCCGCCGACGATTCATGTAGTGGGCGGTGTCGCGCGGGTTCAGTCGACGGGCATGCGAGCCCAGTGGGCAGGCGTACCCGAACGGGTCCATCTCCTTGTAGTTGAAATCGTTGTTGCGCATCGGATCCGCGCCGAGTTCCGGATCGTCCTTCTCGGGCGTGAGCACCAGCGGCGCGCCGCTGCGCCAGCGGCCCATGAATTTCGCGGCGAGCAGTTCCTGGTCTTCCTTCGACCTGGCGTTCTCGAGCAGATAGTCGCGAAAGCTCGCGACATGCTCTTCCAGCCTGCGGTAGGCCATGTAGCTGCCGTTGCGAGACAGGACCTCGGGCCCGGGCAGGTTGGCGACTGGCCCGTTCTCGTCCGGATAGCCGAGGATGAACTCGCCCGGTTCCAACGCCGGCCCCGAGCCGGGGGTCGGTTCCTCACCGGACCCCTTCATCACGGGCTGGGACAGCCGGTCCCGAAAACCGAAGTGATCGTGGGCGTAGTTGAAGGGCGGCGTCGCATTGAGGTCGAGGTACGACAGCGAGCGGACACCGTCGGTGCGGGCGAGGAGCTTCTCGTGTTCGGCGATCGAGCGCTGGCATTGTTCGTCGGTGCGGGAGAACAAGATCGCGATCGCGTGCAGGTCGTCGCCGGCCAGTCCGCCCAGCCAGTGCTCGGGAGCGGCGGCGCCGGTGTCGCCGAGGATGTCGGCCCGCGACGCCATGCCTGCGCGAAACTCCTCGGGGAATGTCTGCAGCGACTCCTCGTCGACACCGAGGGCTCGAAGGCCGTTCCAGGTGAACGCGAGGGTGACCCAACGGTCGGACTCCTCCATGGTGGCGGTCGCTTCGGCGGCCGACTGCGTTTTGTCCAGCAGCTCGGAGAGCCATGCGCGTCCGCCCTGCGGCGTGTCGAACGACAGAAACTCATACCGGCCGGTGATGGCTGGCGTGCGGGTCAGCAGGATGTGCTGAATGTCGTCGAACTCGAGCACTGGGGCGGCTCACTGCATTTGGTCGAGCATGTTCGAGAACGCCGCCTTCAGCCGCAGCGCCTTTTTGATCTCGTCGGCGGTGACGTAGGGATATTCGCCGTACTCGAGGAAGCTAGGCACCTGATGCTCGCGGACGAACTGGATGAACGAGTCGGGGTTTTCTTTCCAATCCTCGGGAAACCCTTCGAGATTGGTGAACACCGTGGTGATGCCGGTCGCGCTGAACAATTGCACGGCGTCCTCGGTGTACTTGTCGAAGTCGGTGTCGAAGATGCCCTGATACTGGAAGTGCAGACCCGATCCGACATCGAATAGTTGCCACCGAAGGTAGTGCAGCCGAAGGGGCGCAAGAGCGTCCGGACTCTCGGCGATCGTATCTTCGATCGTCTTGCCGTAGGCGCGGATCGCTTCCTCGCGGCCCTCCTTGACCTTTGCGATGATCGAGAAGCCGTAGCAGGCCGGTGTGCGCGGAAAGACGGGCCCGTAGCGTCCTCGTTCGAGCTCGAAATAGCCCTCCTTGGGGATGGCCATGGCAGCTGGCCGCGTCCAGTTTTGTTCGTTCGCGACCATGTTTAGCCCCTTGACTTGAGCCTGCGGTGGAGCGCAGCGTAGCACCGCGACGGCGCCGTGGTCGGGCCTTTCGCCCGCCACCCCTAAGTGACGCCCAAACCGACAAATGGGCGGGAAAGTACGGGTAAATCCCGCCATTTCGTCGATCTCGGCGTCGGAATGAATCGTGCGAAACCTCTCCGCCGCGGCGCGTGTCTCCCTACTCTCCGCTCATAGGTGAAGGAGGAAGTGCTCGTGCGATCTAGACAGCGGTATCTGGTATCGGCGGTGGCGACTGCGACCGTGCCTATCGCGTTCGTCGTGTCTGCGCCTCCGGCGTCGGCCGACTGCAATTACAACGGCGGGGCCACGGTGTGCGCCCAAGGCGATGTGCGCGGCGCCGACGGGGTGCCGCGAGCCGCGACACCGGTCGTGCCGTATCCCTGCGAATACGACTGGTATTGCGGTACGGATTGGGATCTCGACATTTCGTGGGATCCGGGCCGGCCCGGCCGCCCGGGCGGTGGCGGCGGCGGAATTGGACCACGCCGATGAGCAGTCACACCGTGCAGTGTCAACCACACGACCAAGGAGCCAACATGTTGTCCTCAGCGATCAAGGGAGTGATCGGCATCGGAGCCGTCGCGGGTGCGGTGGCCTTCGGTACCGCAGTGGCATCTGCTGACCCGCCAGTGCCGCCGCCGTGCACGGCCGCCGAGCTGGCACGCGTCATGTCGGGTGTCACGTTCGAGACGTCCAATTACCTGACCGAGCATCCCGACGTCAACGACTTCTTCACCAGCCTCAAGGGGCAGCCGAAGGACCAGATCGGCCAGAAGGTGCAGGACTACCTCAACGCTAACCCGATGACCAAGAGTGACCTGCAGGCCATCCGGCAGCCGTCGGTCGACTTCCGCAACCGCTGCGGGGTGACGCCCGAAACACCCTGACCGGGCTTACGACGCGATCATCGAGACGCTGAGGCCGAGCATCGTCGCGGCGATCAACCCGTCGAGGACACGCCATGTCATCGGTGTGGCGAACAGCCCGGCCAACCGGCGTGCGCCGAGGCCGAGGCTGACGAACCACACCGCACTTGCGGTGACGGCACCGACGCCGAACAGCCAGCGCCCGTCGTGATGCTGGTTGGCCAGCGCGCCCAGCAGCAGGACGGTGTCGAGGTAGACGTGCGGGTTGAGGAACGTCATCGCCGCACAGGTGACGAGCACCTCGGCGAGCCGGGCCGGTCCGGCTTCCGACGGGGTCAGCGACGACGGCCGCCACGCGCGCCAACCAGCGAACAACCCGTAGCAGAAGAGAAACAGCGAGCCGCCGACCTTGGCGACGTGGACCGCGGCCGGGTGCGAGCTGATCAGTGCGCCGATGCCGGCGATGCCCGCCGCGATCAGCGCGATGTCGGCCAGCGTGCACATCGCCACCACGGGCAGCACGTGCTCGCGTCGAATGCCCTGCCGTAGGACGAACGCGTTCTGCGCCCCGATGGCAGCGATCAGGGTGAACGAGGCCAGGAAACCGACGATCACGGGCGAGTTCACCCCACCGACGCTAGGGATGCAGAACGCAATCAGTCCAGCTAATGCTACTTCATTTGCATTAGCATTTCTAATGTGGAGATCGACGGTCAGCAACT
>LZSH01000584.1 GCA_001665255.1 Mycobacteriaceae bacterium 1482268.1
GAGTACAGCCAACCCTTCTCCGCGAGCTGGGGGCATCTCCCCGCGAGCTGGGGGCACCTCCCCGCGAGCGTGCGTGTTTGCACACGACACGCCGCGCAATTTCAGCGCTTTGCGCACGCTCGTCAGGATTCCAGGTGCAGTGAATAGCTGTTCGCAAGATCGTCCTGGGTCACGATCGCGTCCTGCCCGGTCGTGTCGATGACGACGGGCGACGAAGGAGTACTCGTCTCGAAACGCCATCCCTGCGGTAGCGACAGGCGGCTCGCAAGGCCGCGTAGGTCGGCGAGAGTCAGATTCTTGTCGACGGTCTGGCTGTAGGTCTGCATGATCCAGCGTCCTCGATCGGGGTCGACGAGCTGGTAGATCTCCCGGCCGGCGGCGAAAGTGAACACCGCCTTCCTGTCGACCTTGTTCGCCTGATACGGCGCCGGGTTCATCGATGAGAGCGCGACGGTAGCCTGACGGATCATCTCAAGTCCGCCGAATGTCTTGCGCACCAATTCATTTCGGCCGACCTTGCCGATGCTGCTCATCAGCCAGTAGCGAGGACCGTTCAGCAGCGCGGCTACGGCGCCATTCTCGTCAGCGATCGCCTTGGCGTCCAATTTGTCCCACAGTTCTGCGGGACAATCGTTGAGCGGAAACGTGTTGTACACCGTGGCCTCTGGACCCGACTGCGTCGCGCTGACGAGAAGCACCTCGCCGTAGCGCTTGCCGTAAACGCCGTCGACCGTCGTGACATCGCCGTTGGACATGCCGCGACGGTAGCTGTCGGCCAGTCACGAGCGTGCGCAGAATGTCGAAATTCGCGGCGTGTCTAACAGCAGACACGCACGCTCGCCGAAGTGGGCTACAGGTACTGGCCCAGGTTGGACTCGGTGTCGATGGCCCGCGACGCGCTCGACGACTTGCCGGTGACGAGCGTGCGGATGTAGACGATCCGCTCGCCCTTCTTGCCCGAGATCCGCGCCCAGTCATCGGGATTGGTGGTGTTGGGCAGGTCCTCGTTCTCGGCGAACTCGTCGACGATCGAGTCGAGCAGGTGCTGAATGCGCAGGCCTGGCTGCCCGGTTTCCAGCACCGACTTGATCGCGTTCTTCTTCGCGCGGTCGACGACGTTCTGGATCATCGCTCCGGAGTTGAAGTCCTTGAAGTACATGACTTCCTTGTCCCCGTTGGCGTAGGTCACCTCGAGGAACCGGTTGTCGTCGATCTCGGCGTACATCCGGTCGACGACCTTCTCGATCATCGCCTTGATGCAGAGCGCCCGGTCGCCGTTGAACTCGGCGAGATCGTCGGCGTGCACCGGCAGTTCCTCGGTGAGGTACTTGCTGAAGATGTCTTGTGCCGCTTCAGCATCCGGGCGCTCGATCTTGATTTTGACGTCGAGCCGGCCGGGTCGCAGGATCGCGGGATCGATCATGTCCTCGCGGTTGGAGGCGCCGATCACGATGACGTTCTCCAGCCCCTCGACACCGTCGATCTCCGAGAGCAACTGCGGAACCACCGTCGTCTCCACGTCCGAGCTGACGCCCGTGCCGCGGGTGCGGAAGATCGAGTCCATCTCGTCGAAGAACACGATCACCGGTGTGCCTTCGGACGCCTTCTCGCGCGCCCGCTGGAAGATCAGCCGGATGTGGCGTTCGGTCTCACCGACGAACTTGTTGAGCAGCTCCGGGCCCTTGATGTTGAGGAAGTAGCTCTTCGCCTCGCGGGCGTCGTCGCCACGCACCTCGGCCATCTTCTTGGCCAGCGAGTTGGCCACCGCCTTGGCGATCAGCGTCTTGCCGCAGCCGGGAGGGCCGTAGAGCAGCACTCCCTTCGGCGGCCGCAGCGAGTACTCGCGGTAGAGCTCCTTGTGCAGGAACGGCAGCTCGACCGCGTCGCGGATCTGCTCGATCTGCCGACCGAGTCCACCGATGTCGCTGTAGCTGACATCGGGCACCTCTTCCAGCACGAGGTCCTCGACCTCGGCCTTGGGGATGCGCTCGAACGCGTAGCCCGCCTTGGTGTCGACCAGCAGCGAGTCGCCGGGCCGCAGCTTGCGGGGCCGCTCGTCGTCGTCGAGCTCGTCGTCATAGCCGTCGGGCAGATCCTCGGCTGCCACCAACGGCTCCGCCAGCCAAACGATGCGCTCCTCGTCGGCATGACCGACGACGAGAGCGCGGTGCCCGTCGGAAAGAATTTCGCGCAGGGTGGATATTTCGCCGACCGCCTCGAAATTTCCGGCCTCAACGACGGTCAGAGCTTCGTTCAGACGGACCGTCTGGCCCTGCTTCAACGTCTTCACGTCGATGTTGGGCGAGCACGTCAGCCGCATCTTGCGACCGGAGGTGAACACGTCGACGGTGTCGTCGTCCTGGACCCCGAGGAGGACGCCGTAACCGCTCGGCGGCTGGCCCAGCCGGTCGACCTCCTCGCGCAGGGCGAGCAGCTGCTGGCGCGCCTCCTTGAGGGTCTCCATCAGCTTGGAGTTCCTGGCAGCGAGCGAATCGATCCTCGCCTCCAACTGGTGCACATCACGGGCGCTGCGTAGGCCGCTCTGCGGACCGACGGCGTTCTCGAGCTGCTCGCGCAGGACCGCGGCCTCGCGCCGTAGTTGTTCCAGCTCGGCCGCGTCGTCGTCCGCAGACGACGACCCGTAGGATTCAGAACGCTCTGACTCGCTCATGTTGCGCTCCCTCTCCGCACCGGAAGTTGGTGCAGTAACAACTTCAACGCTACCGGCGATTCAGGCTTTGTGTGTGGTGTAGGGATTCGACACACCAGCATCACTTGTTAACCTGAGGCTTGATCTTGGCCAATCGAAAGGACAGCCGTGACCCTGAAATCCCTCGTTACCGGCCTCGCAGCAGCCGCCATCGTCGGCGGCGCCGCGGCAGGTGTGACGTCGGTTGCATCCCCAGCGATTGCCTCCGCAGACGCCTGCGCCGTCGACGCCGACACGCTGCAAGGTGTTGTCGATAGCCTGGTTGCTCCCGGCGGGGACTTCGCAGGCGCCAAGGGCCAGCTGATCTCGCCGCCGCTCGGCATCATTTCCGGCAAGTACGCCAACAGCAAACTGCGGACCCTGTACGCGGACGGCACCCTGCCGACGCAGATCGCGGTGGGCGCGCCGACCTGCACGGGCAATTCAGCGACGTCACAGATAACCGCGGGCGGACGGACCATGCCGATCAGCTTTGTGAACGAGGGCGGCGCCTGGAAGGTCACCGGCGCCTCCGCCAACTCGGTGCTCGCGGCATTTGGCTGATCCCATCACCGTGCGATGGCGACCAACGGTCCTTCCGTTGGTCGCTTTCGCGTTTTGTGCGGGCCTTACGCTGTCGGCGTGCGGCAACGACGCCCCGCCGGCCGCCGATCCCTCGACGACGTCGGCCACCGCTGCCGCAGCGGTCGCCCCACCCGACTCGTCTCCCCTTCCCGCGCCGGAGGCGCTGATCGATGTGCTGACGCGACTGTCGGATCCCGCTGTGCCGGGCGCGGACAAGACCGCTCTCGTCGAGCTGGCGACCGCCGGCGACGCCGCGGCCCTGGACAAGTTCGGCAAGGCGCTCGCCGACAACGGTGCACTGCCGTTGACGTTCGCCGCCACCGACCTGAAGTGGTCGGAAACCGACGCAGGCAACGTGGTGGCGACCGTCAACGTCACCACCGCCAACCAGCCGCCCGGCACGTTCACCTTTCCGATGGAGTTCACGCCGGTTCGTGACGGATGGCAGCTCACCCGCAAGACCGCGGACCTGCTGCTCGAATTCGGCGATGGGGCGACGGCCCCGCCGCCTCCACGATGACGATGGCGATATGTGGATCGGCTGGCTGGAATTCGACCTTCTTCTCGGTGACGTGCGCTCGCTGAAACAGAAGCGCTCGGCAGTCCGGCCGGTAATCGCCGAACTGCAAAGGAGATTCGGCGTGTCGGCGGCCGAGACCGGATCGCAGCAGCTGCACCGGCGCGCCGGTGTCGGCGTTGCCGTGGTGTCGGGCGACCGCGCCCATGTGGTCGACGTGCTCGACGCCGCCGAACGCCTCGTCGCCGCCCGCCCAGAGATGGAGCTGCTCTCAGCCCGGCGCGGCTTGCGGCACAGCGACGACGACTAGATCTGACGTTTGCGCCGCGAGGGCACCGGCGCGACGGCGCCGGGAGCCAGCCTTCGCGCGCTGATCAAGAACGCCGTGTGCCCGCGCATGCTCTGTTGCGGTCGCACAGCCAAGCCCACCGCATGCCACCCGCGCTGCATCGTTTCCCACGCCCGCGGCTCCGTCCAGCATTGCTGCTCGCGCAACGCCTCGACGACCCGCGACAGCTGGGTCACTGTCGCCACGTAGACCATCAGCACCCCGCCGGCCACTGTCGCGCGGGCGATCGTGCCCAGCACCTCCCACGGCGCCAGCATGTCCAAAACGACGCGGTCCACCTCGGGTCCGTCGTAGTCGGCGACGTCGGCGACGACCAGCTCCCAGTTCGGCGGCAGCTCGCCGAAGAATGTCGCGACGTTGCGCGACGCGTGCTCGGCGTGGTCGTCGCGCACGTCGTAGGACACCACACTTCCGGTCGGGCCGACGGCGCGCAACAGCGAACAGGTCATCGCGCC
>LZSH01000585.1 GCA_001665255.1 Mycobacteriaceae bacterium 1482268.1
TGCGGTCAACAAGTTGGCCGGCCTGGGCGCCGAGGAGGTCCGGCCCTACAGTTTCCTCACCGACCTCGGCGGCTGGCTCACCTTCGCGGCCGCCATGGCGACGACACTGATTCTGTCGGAGACGGCCATCGACTACCTGCACTTCATGTTCGGCCGCAGGCCAGATTTCTGGTGGGTGGCGCTGATCACCAGTGCGGCAGCCGCCGTGGTCGTCATTGATTTCGTTCTCATCTACCTGCGTACCAGAGCGTTGCGGCGATCGTTGGCCGACGCATCCGAGCAGACGCTTCTGGCGACGCGTTCGATCAAGGTGGCGACGGTGGGCATCGTCGTGCTGGCCATCGTCGCGTCGTGGATGGCGGTGAGCCTCAATCGCTTTCCGAAGGATTGGCTGACGGCTCCCAACATCGCGGTGGTGGTGTCGGTGCTGCTGCTCAGTTTTGTGGTACCGATAGTGGTGACGATAGCGATCTGTCATTCGGCGGCCAGCACCGAGACGCGCTAGTCGAGGCTCGCGAGGTAGCGCAGCGCGAGCAGATAACCCTGCACCCCGAGTCCGACGATGACGCCGGTGGCGATCGCGCTCAGATAGGAGTGGTGCCGAAAATCCTCGCGCGCATGCACGTTGGAGATGTGCACCTCGATCAGCGGGGCGCGCAGTTCGGCGCACGCGTCGCGCAGTGCGATCGAGGTGTGGGTGAACGCGCCCGCGTTGAGCACTACGGGTTCGCCGGCGTCGGCGGCGCGGTGAATCCAGTCCAACAGCTCGGCTTCGCTATCGGATTGCCGGACAACCGCTTTCAAACCGAGGTCGCTTGCTTCCCGCTCGACCATCGCCACCAAGTCGTCGTAAGCGGTGTCGCCGTAGACCTGTGTCTCACGGCGGCCGAGGCGGCCGAGGTTCGGGCCGTTGATGACGTTTACCGTCGTGAACTCGGTCAAGACCGTGCCACCTCCGCGTATGCCGCCGCCAACAACGACGGATCGGGGCCTTCCAGCCGTCCCGGTTTCGCCAACCCGTCGAGGACGACGAAGCGGAGCACTCCCGACCGGGTCTTCTTGTCTCCCGCCATGGACTCGATCAACTGCGGCAGGGCGTCGGCGTCGTAGCTCACCGGAAGACCGAGCGAAGACAGGATCGCGCGATGCCGGGCGGCGGTGGCGTCGTCGAGTCGACCGGCCAGCCTGCCCAATTCGGCGGCGAACACCAGCCCCACCGAAACGGCGGCACCGTGGCGCCACTGGTAACGCTCGCGGCGCTCGATGGCGTGCGCCAATGTGTGCCCGTAGTTCAGGATTTCGCGCAGTTGCGATTCCTTCTCGTCGGCGGCGACCACGTCGGCTTTGACCACCACTGCGCGTCGTATGAGCTCGGGCAGAACCCGGCCCGACGGATCCAGCGCGGCCTCAGAATCGGCCTCGATGAGATCGAGGATCACCGGGTCGGCGATGAAGCCCGCCTTCACGATCTCGGCCATCCCCGCGACGATCTCGTTGCGCGGCAGCGTCTCCAGTGTTGCGAGGTCGACGAGCACCGCGGCGGGCTGGTGAAATGCACCGACGAGGTTCTTACCGGCGTCGGTATTGATGCCGGTCTTCCCGCCGACGGCGGCGTCCACCATGCCGAGCAGCGTCGTCGGCACGTGCACGATGTCGATCCCACGCAGCCAGGTGGCGGCGGCGAACCCGGCGACGTCGGTCGCCGCTCCCCCGCCGAGGCTGACGATGGCGTCCTTGCGGCCCACGCCGATTCGGCCGAGCACCTCCCAGATGAAGCCGACGACCGGCAGGTCCTTGCCCGCCTCGGCGTCGGGAATCTCGATGCGGTGTGCGTCGACGCCTTTGTCGGACAGATGATTACGGATCGCCTCGGCCGTCTGCGCCAACACCGGTTGGTGCAGGATCGCGACTTTGTGCCTGTCCTCGAGAAGGCCGCCCAACTCCCCCATCAACCCGGTGCCGATGATTACCGGATACGGTGGGTCGGTCTTCACCTCGACGGTGACAGGTGTGGTCAGATCAGTCATGGCGGGCCTCTGCGCGACGGGCCAGCTCCGCGGGACTGGCCGGAGTGCTGGGCTCAGATGTGCTCGGCGCCAACGACACCGGCGTGCGGCGCCACGTCGTGCGGCGGCGCCGTCGCGGCTTCGGCTTGGGCGGGGCGTCGTTTGCCTGTGGGTTCTCCAGTCGCGATGCGATGTAGCGCACGACCGCACCGGGATTGCGCCGGTTCGTGTTCACGCGGAGTGTCGCCGCCTTGCGATACAGCGGAACCCGCTGGGACATCAGCGCTTTGAACTTCTCCGCGCGGTCTCCACCAGCCAGCAGCGGCCGCACGGTGGTGCCACCGGTACGCCGGATCCCTTCGGCGGCGCTGATCTCGAGGTAGACCACGGTGTGCCCGGAGAGTGCTTCGCGCACACCGGCGGTCGTGATCGCACCGCCCCCCAGCGAGAGCACACCGTCGTGTGACTGCAGCGCGTCGCGGATGACTTCCTCCTCGATACGGCGAAACTCCGCCTCACCGTCGTTGGCGAAAATGTCGGGAATGGTGCGGCCGGTGGTCTTCTCGATCGCCGCGTCGGTGTCCAGCAGGGCGACGCCCAGCGACTTGGCCAGCCGCCGACCGATCGTGGACTTGCCCGAGCCGGGCAGCCCGATCAATACGGCTTTGGGCGCCATCAGCCCGACGCCTGTGCGCGTTGCGCCGGTTCGCGTGCGGCCACCGAGCGCAGATACGCGTCGATGTTGGCCCTGGTCTCGTTGATCGAGTCGCCGCCGAATTTCTCCAGTGCGGCGCGCGCGAGCACGAGCGCCACCATCGTTTCGACGACGACGCCCGCCGCGGGAACCGCACATACGTCTGAGCGCTGATGAATGGCGACCGCCTCGTCGCCGGTGGCCATGTCGACAGTGGCCAACGCGCGCGGCACCGTCGAGATCGGCTTCATCGCGGCCCGCACGCGCAGTGGCTGGCCGTTGGTCATGCCGCCTTCCAGTCCGCCCGCGCGGTTCGTCGAGCGCAGGACGCCGCCTGGACCCGGGTACATCTCGTCATGAGCGACGCTGCCGCGGCGACGGGCGGTCTCGAAACCGTCACCGATCTCGACGCCCTTGATCGCCTGAATGCCCATGACTGCGCCCGCAAGCTGGCTGTCGAGGCGGTTGTCACCGCTGGTGAACGAGCCCAGCCCGATCGGTAGGCCGTGGGCGACGACTTCGACGATGCCGCCGAGAGTGTCGCCGTCGGCCTTGGCGGCCTCGATTTCGGCGATCATCCTGGCCTCGGCGCCCTTGTCGAAGGCCCGCACGGGGCTGGCGTCGATAGCGACCAGATCGGACGCCTGCGGCGGCGGGCCGTCGTAGGGGGCTGACGCGCCGATTGAGATGACGTGCGACAACACCTCGACACCGAGCGCCTGCTTGAGGAACGCCCGGGCAACGGTGCCCGCGGCGACGCGGGCTGCTGTTTCGCGCGCGCTGGCGCGTTCGAGCACGGGGCGGGCGTCGTCGAAGCCGTACTTGAGCATGCCTGCGTAGTCGGCGTGGCCAGGACGCGGCCGGGTCAGCGGCTCGTTGCGCGCGACGTCTTTGAGCTCGGCAGGATCGACGGGATCGGGCGCCATCACGGTTTCCCACTTCGGCCATTCCGTGTTGCCGATCTCGATGGCGACTGGGCCACCGAGCGTCACGCCGTGCCGGACACCAGCGAGCATGGTGATCTGGTCCTGCTCGAACTTCATCCTTGCGCCGCGGCCGTAGCCGAGCCTGCGGCGGGCGAGCTGGCCTGCTATCTCGTCGGACGTAACCTCGACGCCGGCGACCATGCCCTCAACCACGGCCACCAACGCGCGGCCGTGCGATTCACCAGCGGTGGTCCATCGCAACACGCGTCCCATCTTCCCACGTCACCCTCGGCCTGCCGAAATCCTCGCACCCGCCCGGCGGGCCTGCGGTTATCCACAGTGGCGACTTCATCCACAGGTATGGGTTTGACGGGGTGATTCCGTCGGATGGCGCGACTAGATTCGAATGCATGTTCGATGGTTCGGTGCCCGCGATCGAGGACCTGGCAGCGTTGACCGACGCCCAGGTGATCGACGGCGCCGCCGGCTGGGCGCGCGCGGAAAACGCCGCCTGTGCGCGCAAGCTGGCGTTCATGGCCGAACTGTTCGCCCGCCGCACCGGCCTGCCCGCCGCCGAGCGCGAACTGTGGTGGATCGACCCCACCGCCGCCCTCACCACCGAAATCGGGGCCGCGGTCAACGTCAGCGCCTCGATGGCGCTACATCAAACCCACCGCGGGGTCGCCCTGCGCGACCGGCTACCCAAAGTCGCGGCGTTGTTCGCCGCCGGGCTGATCACCGACATCCTGGCCCGCACCATCGTCACCCGCACGTACCTGATCATCGACCCCGCCGCGATGGCCGCCGTCGATGACGCCCTGGCCGCACGGGTGACCCGCTGGGGGGCGCTGTCGGTCCGCAAAACCGAAGCCGCCATCGACGCCCTGATCGAGGACCACGACCCCGCCGCCCTACGGCAGGTGAGGGAAACCGCCGGCACCGAGACGGTGCAGTTCGGCTCGCCTGCTGATGTGGCCGGCATGACCAGCATGTGGGCCCGGCTCACCACCGCCCGCGCCCGGTTGATCGAAACCCGCCTCGACGAGCTCGCCCACAACGTGTGTGAGAACGATCCGCGGACGCTGGAGCAACGCCGCGCCGAGGCTTTCGAAGCGATGGCCGCCGGCACCGACCTGGCGTGTGGCTGCGGGCTCCCCGACTGCCCCCGCACCACCGGAGCGCAGCCCGCCAAGAACACTGTCGTCTACGTCGTCGCCGACCAGCAATCCGTCCAGGCCGCCAACACGGTGCGCGCCGAGTGCCGGCCCACCCCGCCGGCCTATGTGTTGGGCGGCGGGGTCGTGGTCCTCGATCAGGGCGTCGATGGCGGCTTCGGTTTTGCGGACCGACAGCGCCCCCCAGCGGGTCACCCGTGCGGCCAGGGCGTCATCGACGGCGGCCATCGCGGCGGGGTCGATGATCAGG
>LZSH01000586.1 GCA_001665255.1 Mycobacteriaceae bacterium 1482268.1
ACGACGAACGAGCAATGCCCGCCGGTGTGACCGGGGCTCGGTATGGCCGCCGGAGAACCGGGCAGGCCGGCAGCCGCATCCTCGGTCAGCGGTCGGGCGGTCGGGATGCCGTCGTGGGTGAACGCACCTTTGCGGCTGATCGCCACCGACCACTTCAGCCACCGCGGCTGCCAGGCATGGGTGGCCACGTCGAGCGGCGACGCCTGCTCGAGGTACTCACGCTTGGTATGGCCGACCTCGTCGGCGTGGCAATAGACCGGTGTGCCATGGGTTTTCGCGAACCAGATCGCTGAACCCAAGTGGTCGATGTGGGCATGGGTCAACAGGATCGCGCGCAGATCATCGACACCGAAACCGAGCTGGCGCAACGATGCCAGCACATCGTCGCGGTCGCCGGGAAAGCCGGCGTCGATCAAGATGACGCCCGTGTCATCGGCCACCAGGGTCCAGTTGACCAGGTCGGTGTGCGCGAAATGCACGCTGTCGGTGATGGCGGTCACGGCTGCTGCCATTCCGCGAGTGTAGGCGGGGGAGTAGAAACAAACATGTGCCTGAACTGAAACTGGGATACAAGGCGTCGGCGGAACAGTTCGCCCCGCGTGAGCTCGTCGAGTTGGCCGTGGCGGCCGAAGAGCACGGCATGGACAGCGCCACCGTCAGCGACCATTTCCAGCCGTGGCGCCACGAGGGCGGCCACGCATCGTTCTCCCTCGCCTGGATGACCGCGGTGGGCGAACGCACCAAGCGGCTGATCCTGGGCACCTCGGTGCTGACCCCGACGTTCCGCTACAACCCCGCTGTCATCGCACAGGCCTTCGCGACGATGGGTTGCCTCTACCCGGAGCGGATCTTCCTCGGCGTGGGCACCGGTGAGTCGCTCAACGAGATCGCCACCGGCTACGTTGGCGAATGGCCGGAGTTCAAGGAGCGCTACGCGCGGCTGCGCGAATCGGTGAAGCTGATGCGCGAACTGTGGCTCGGTGATCGCGTCGACTTCTCCGGCGAGTACTACCACACCAAGGGCGCGTCGATCTACGACGTCCCCGAGGGTGGCATCCCGATCTACATCGCGGCGGGCGGGCCGCAGGTCGCCAAGTACGCCGGGCGCGCCGGCGACGGCTTCATCTGCACGTCCGGTAAGGGCGAGGAGCTCTACAAGGACAAGCTGATCCCCGCGGTCAAGGAGGGTGCGGAGGCAGCGGGCAAGAATCCCGACGACATCGACAAGATGATCGAGATCAAGATCTCCTACGACACCGATCCCGAACTGGCACTGGAGAACACCCGATTCTGGGCGCCGCTGTCGCTGACGGCCGAACAGAAGACCAACATTCACGATCCGCTGGAGATGGAGAAGGCCGCCGACGAGTTGCCCATCGAGCAGGTCGCCAAGCGGTGGATCGTGGCGTCGGATCCTGACGAGGCCGTCGAGAAGGTCGGCCAGTACGTCAAGTGGGGCCTCAACCACCTGGTGTTCCACGCGCCGGGCCATGACCAGCGCCGGTTCCTCGAGCTGTTTGCCAAAGATCTCGAGCCGCGTCTGCGCCGCCTCGGCTGATACCTTGGCCGCGTGCCCAGCAGCGCGATCTACGTAGCTTCGCCCGAGGGCGATACCGGCAAGTCGACGATCGCGCTGGGCATCCTGCACCGGCTGACGGCCACCGTCGCCAAGGTCGGGGTCTTCCGGCCGATCACACGGTTGGGCGAGGACCGGGACTACATCCTGGATCTGCTGCTGGACCGCACCACCGCGGGGCTGTCCTACGAACAGTGCGTCGGTGTCAGCTACCAGGAGCTGCATGACGATCCGGACGCCGCTATCGCCGACATCGTCGCCCGCTACCACGACGTGGCCGACCGTTGCGACGCAGTTGTCATCGTCGGCAGCGACTACACCGATGTCACCACCCCCAGTGAGTTGGACACCAACGCCCGCATCGCCGCCAACCTCGGCGCACCGGTCGTGCTTGCGGTCAAGGCCAAAGACCGCACCCCGACCGAAGTGGCCCAGGTCGTCGAGCTGTGCCTTATCGAGATCTCCGGCCAGCATGCGCATACCGCGGCGGTGGTGGCCAACCGCTGCGACCCGGCGCAGCTGGCCGAGGTCGCCGATGCGCTGAAGGGCTTCGAACCCAAGTCGTTTGTGATTCCCGAGGAGCCGCTGCTCGTCGCGCCCGCGGTCGGCGACCTTCTGACCGCCGTCGAAGGCACGCAGGTCAGTGGCGACCAGGAGCTGCTCAGGCGTGAAGCGCTGGGCGTACTGGTCGCGGGTATGACCGCCGAGCACGTCCTCGAACGGCTCACCGACGGCGTCGCCGTCATCACGCCCGGCGACCGCTCCGACGTCGTGCTCGCGGTGGTGAGCGCACATGCGGCCGAAGGCTTTCCGTCGCTGTCGTGCATTATCCTCAACGGCGGGCTGGAGCTGCACCCGTCGATCGCCAAGCTGGTGTCCGGGCTGAACCAGCGGTTGCCGATCATCGCGACCGAATTCGGCACTTTCGAGACGGCCAGCAGGGTTGCTGCCACCAGGGGGCGGGTCACCGCAGCCTCGCAGCGCAAGATCGACACCGCCATCGAGTTGATGGACGCGCACGTCGACACAGCAGACCTGCTGGCGCAGTTGGCGATTCCGATCCCGACGGTCGTCACGCCGCAGATGTTCACCTACCAATTGCTCGACAGGGCCCGCGCCGACCGCAAGCGCATCGTGCTGCCGGAGGGAGAGGACGACCGGATCCTGAAGGCGGCCGGCCGACTGCTGCAGCGCAACGTCGCGGAGCTGACGATTCTCGGCGACGAACCGCAGATCCGTTCCCGCTCGGCCGAACTCGGTGTCGACCTGTCGGCGGCCCACGTGCTGAACCCGAAGACCAGTGACCTCTGCGACAAGTTCGCCGAGCAGTACGCCGAACTACGCAAGCGGAAAGGCGTCACCGTCGAGCAGGCGCGCGAGATCATCCACGACGTCTCCTACTTCGGCACCATGCTGGTCTACAACGACATGGTCGACGGCATGGTCTCGGGGGCCATGCACACCACCGCACATACCGTGCGGCCCGCATTCGAGATCATCAAGACCGAACCCGGCATCACCACGGTGTCCAGCATCTTCCTGATGTGCCTCGCCGACCGGGTGCTGGCCTACGGCGACTGCGCGATCGTGCCGGACCCGACATCGGAGCAACTCGCCGACATCGCGATCTCCTCGGCGCGCACCGCCGCGCAATTCGGGATAGACCCGCGGGTGGCCATGCTGTCCTACTCCACCGGCACGTCGGGTACCGGCGTCGACGTCGACAAGGTCAGGGCAGCAACGGAATTGGTGCGCGAGCGGCAACCCGATCTGCTGGTCGACGGCCCGATCCAGTACGACGCGGCCGTCGATCCGACCACGGCCGCTGCCAAGTTGCCCGGTTCCGAGGTCGCGGGCAGGGCGACTGTGCTGATCTTTCCCGACCTCAACACCGGCAACAACACCTACAAGGCCGTACAGCGCAGCGCAGGCGCCATCGCCATCGGCCCCGTGCTGCAGGGGTTGAAGAAACCGGTCAACGACCTGTCGCGGGGCGCACTCATCGAGGACATCGTCAACACGGTGGCGATAACCGCCATCCAGGCCCAGGGCGAGCGATGAGCACCCCGGCCGCGGTTCTCGTCATCAACTCAGGGTCGTCGACACTGAAATACGCTGTCGTGGAACCGGACTCCGGAGCGGTGGTCGCCGACGGGATCGTCGAGCGCATCGGCGACGGGCCGGTCGCTGACCACGCGGAGGCGCTGCAGCAGGCGTTCAAGCAACTCGCCGAGTCCGGGCAGCCGCCCGACAGCCTCGGGCTGGTGGCGGTCGGCCACCGCGTCGTGCACGGCGGCCCGGACTTCTACAAACCGGCACTGGTCGACGACGCGCTGATCGCCAAGGTGGAAGAACTCGCACCGCTGGCGCCGCTGCACAACCCGCCCGCATTGCTCGGCATCCAGGTGGCCCGCGAAGCGCTACCCGACCTGCCGCACGTGGCGGTGTTCGACACGGCCTTCTTCCATGACCTGCCGGCCGCCGCGGCGACGTATGCGATCGACCGGGAAGTGGCGCAGCAGTGGCAGATTCGCCGCTACGGGTTCCACGGGACGTCGCATCAGTTCGTCAGCGAACAGGCCGCGCAGTATCTGGACCGACCGCTGGAATCGCTGAACCAGATCGTGCTGCATCTGGGCAACGGCGCGTCGGCGTCGGCGATTGCGGGCGGTAAAGCCGTCGACACGTCGATGGGCCTGACCCCGCTGGAGGGGCTGGTGATGGGCACCCGCTGCGGCGACCTCGACCCCGGCGTCATCACCTACCTGTCGCGCACCGCCGAGATGAGCATCGAGGACATCGAGACGATGCTCAACAAGCGCTCGGGTGTTCGCGGACTCGGCGGCGAGATCGACTTCCGCGTGCTGCACCAGCGCATCGAATCCGCGCCCGAAAAGGAAAAAGCGGCGGCAAAATTGGCCTACGACGTTTACATCCACCGGTTGCGTAAATATATCGGCGCCTATCTGGCAGTGCTCGGCACGACCGATGTCATCACGTTCACTGCCGGCGTCGGCGAGAATGACGCGGCGGTGCGCCGCGATGCGCTGTCAGGTCTGACCGCCCTCGGCATCGAACTCGACGAAGGGCGCAACGAAAGCTCCGACAGAAGCGCGCGCCGCATCTCCGCCGACACATCGCGGATCACGGTGCTGGTGGTTCCGACCGACGAGGAGCTTGCGATCGCGCGGGCGTGCGTGGCGGTCATCCGGAATCGTCCTTCCTGACGGGCATTTTCGGCTCGCTGCTGGCGGTCAGGCTCAATGCGATCAATATGTCGGCAAACGTGATGACCAGCCCCCACCAGTACATCCACTTCAGCGTCGGATCAGGCTGCGATGCGAAGTAGCCGATCAGAAAGATCGGGCCGACAATGCCGAAGACGAACATCATCCCCTGAAACATCAGGTAGCGCCTGAACGTCTCCACGCGGACGAGTTTAGAAGGTACTCGTCGGGCGCACGCTGTTGGCGAGATCGACCAGTGCGTAGCGATGCGCCTGCGTCGGTGCCACCCGCGCCAGCCCGCGCAGCGATGCTTCCACTCCGAGTTGCAGGCCGTGTTCGGTGAACGGGAAACCGAGGATGTGGTTGGTGCTGGCGGTGTTGTCGGCCAGCCAGTCCATGGCCGTGCCCAGCACCAGCGCCCGAATCTGCAACACCCGCGGTTCGGAGTCGGGCAGCGCCTCCACGCGCCGGGCGGCGTCGCGGATGTGCTGCTCGGTGATCTCGTTCATCGACCGGCCGGACAGCAGCGTCACCGCGCTGGTGAGCCGCGCCGTCGTGAAGTGACGCGAGGTGGCCGGTACTCGGTCCAGGGTCTTGACGGCGGCGTCGCGGTCGCCGGCGGCCGACTGCGCGCGCGCCAGGCCGAATCCCGCCGAAATAATGCCGTTGTCGGTGGACCAGACGGTGTTGTAGAACTTCTGCTCGTCGGCGTTGCCCGCCAGCTCGGCCGTCGCCGCCAACGCCAGCTTGGGCGCGAGCTCACCGGGCAGGGTGTTCAGTACCGTGGTGAAATGCTTTGCCGCCGAATCGTAGTCGGCAGTCAGCATCTCCAACACGGCACGGAACCAGGTCAGCCGCCACTGGTGTGAGATCTCGCGGCTCGACGCCTTCCAGCCCACCCGGCCGGCCAGATCGTCGAGCTTGCGGGTGGCCTTGGCGACATCGCCGAGATCGAGCAGGGCGCGAACTTCCATCAGCGGCAGCTCAACGGACTCCGACAGGTCGATGCCCTCGGAGTCCAGCGCACCGTGCCGTGCGGCGCGCAGCTGATCCAGAGTCTGCACGGGCTGGCTCAGCACGCTCGCCGACAGCACGGGGGCCCCGACGTCGGTCGGATCGACCAGCGGCACCGGAAGTGCCTTGACGATCTCTTGTGCGGTCAGCTTCTCCGAGTGCACCTGTCCGTCGAGATAAACGTCGGTATGGGCGACGAGCAGATCGATACCGAACGTCGACCGGGTCGGGCTGAAGACCGTCGACAGACCCGGCCGCGGCCAGCCGCTGTCCAGGGCGACCACCTCGCGCAGCACACCGAGCAGCTGGCCCGTCATCTCCTCGGCGCTGGCGAACCTACGGCGCGGATCGGGGTCGATGGCCCTGCGCAGCAGCCGCCCGAACGAGTCGTACTCCGCCAACACCGGATCGTCCTCCGGCAGGCCGTCGACGAACCGCCCCTTTCGGGTGCGCAGGTTCAGTGTGAGCGCCGCCAGCGTCCGCCCGACGGTGTAAATGTCGCTGGCGACCGTCGGGCCCGTCCGCACAATCTCGGGCGCCTGGTAACCCGGTGTGCCGTAGAGGTATCCGAACGAATTGATCCGCGATACCGCGCCGAGGTCGATCAGCTTGAGCTGCTCCTCGGTGATCATGATGTTCTCGGGTTTGAGGTCGTTGTAGGCCAGCCCGATCGAATGTAGATAGCCCAGCGCGGGCAGAATCTCGAGCATGTAACCGATGGCCTCGGCGACCGGCAATTTGTCGGTCCTGGCCTGCTTCAACGACTTTCCGCCGACGTACTCCATCACGATGTAGCCGACGGGGTTGCCGTGCTGGTCGGGGTGCTCGACGAAGTTGTAGATCTTGACGATTCCCGGATGCGTCACCTCGGCGAGGAACTGCCGCTCGGTCATCGCGATCTTCTGGGCTTCCGCGTCGCCGGAATGCACCAGGCCTTTGAGCACGACCGGTCGTTCGTTGACGTTGTGGTCGAACGCCAGATACACCCAGCCGAGCCCGCCGTGTGCGATGCAGCCCTTGATCTCGTACTGCTCGGCCACCATGTCTCCGGCAACCAGTTGCGGCAGGAAGGAATACGCGCTGCCGCAATGTGGGCACCAGCCCTCCGACAGCGCCCTGCCGTCCGACGAGGACCGGCCGACGGGCTTGCCGCAATTCCAGCAGAACCGTTTCGATTCGGCCACAACGGGACTGGTCATCAGCGCCGACAGCGGGTCGATCTCGCGCACTCGCGGGATCTCGACGAGGCCGCCGCCGAGTCGCCGTGTCGGCGACAGCGCCCGCGTCAGCGACGACCCATCTTCTGGCTCGGTTTCGGCGGTGCCTACCGAGTCGGCGTCCGAGTCGTCGAGGTGCGGCCGGAAGACAGCTTGGGTGGACATCGGTCGCATCGTCGACACGGAGTCCATGTCGAGTTCCTCGAGGCTCGCGGGTTGGGTTCCCGGACTGTCGAATTCGTCGGGGGTCTGTGAAGCCGTCGACATCAGTCCGAGTACCTCGGGACGGGGGGAGCGGGCGGTGGGCCGAGCACCGACAACCACTTGCGGTAGAGGGTGCTCCACGTACCGTCGTTGCGGATGCGTTCGAGCGTGCCGTTGACAAACCGGACGAGCCCGGTGTTCTCCAGGTTGATGCCGATGCCGTAGGGCTCTTCGTTCATGCTGGGCCCGACGATGTGCAGATACGGGTCCTGCGCCACCAGCCCGGCGAGGATGGAGTCGTCGGTGCTCACCGCGTCGACCTGACGCTGCTGCAGTGCCACCAGGCAGTCGGCCCACGTCACCACCTGGATGACGATCGGCGACGGGTTGATCTCCTGGATCCGCTGCAACGACGTCGTGCCCTTGACCGCGCACACCCGCTTACCGGACAGATCGCTCGCCCGCGCGATCGTGGAGTCACGCGGCGCCAGAATGCGTTGGTTGGCAACCAGATACACCGTCGAGAAGTTGACCAGCTTCCTGCGCTCGCACGTGATGCTCATCGTCTTGACGACGATGTCGACCTGATCGTTCTGCAGCGCGGTGATGCGGTCGGCCGACGTCAGGATGCGGTACTCGACCTGCGACGGGGTGCCGAAGATATCGCGGGCCACCTCGCCGGCGATGTCGACGTCGAATCCGGTGATCTCCCCCGTAATCGGGTCGCGGAAGCTGAGCAGGTTGCTGCCGATGTCCAGCCCGACGATCAGCCGCCCGCGGGCCTTGATCTTCTCGACCGCGTCTTCGGCCTGCCCACGCGTCGGGAACGGCCGCAGGCTCGCGGTCACGTCGCACTCGTCGTCGGTGTCCTTCGGCACAGGCACGATTTCCGGCCGCAGTTCCTGCATGCCTGCCGGCGACGGCGGGGCCAGCGTGAGGGTCGGTGTAGGCGCCACCCCCTCCGCGCGGCCGCAACCCACCAGCACGGCCACCATGGCGACCGCGACCCACACCCGCTGCAACGTCATCACCGATACTCACTCAATCGTGGCCACAGTCCGAGCGCCACCGCAATCGCCGCGAGGACCGACAGCACCGCCGCGCCGACCGTCGCTCCCGAGAGCACCCGCCTGGCGTTGAGGATGTCGCTGCGCAGCTGCTCACGGCTTTCGGCGATGCCCTTGTTCAGCGCCTCGTCGAGGCGGTCGAATGAGGGAGTCGAATCGTCGTCTCCGCGGCCGAGCGCCACCTGTGTCGCGGCCTGGTAGTTGCCCACCGCGATGTAGGAACTGATCCGGTCGTCGGCCGCACGCCACCGACGCAACAGCTGCTCGGCGTCGGACAGGTCACTCTTGTCGATCGCATCCTCGCGACCGAGGTACTCGGAGAGCTGTTGCTGCATGGTGTCGATGCGCTGGTAGTAGGACTGCTTGCGGACACTCTCGTCGCCGCGTCTGATCAACGACAGCGTCTCGTCGGCCCGCGCCTGCTGCGCGGTGATCGCCAGGGTGGTCACGGTCTTGAGCGACTCCGCCGCGGTGTTCTTGGCGCTGCGGCTGTCGATCGTCGAGATCACCAACGTGGTGAAGACCCAGATCAACATGATCAGCACGGCCATCCCGCCCGCGACGAAGCCGATGTTGACCCGGCGGCGGGTCCGGCGGGCCAGCCAGCGATTGGCGAACACACCGAACAGCAGAGTCGCCAGCACCACCAGGATCACCGGCGCCGGGATGCGGGTCGACGCCGTCGTCTCCTTGTCGACCCGCGCCGAGGTCTCCTCGTAGAGCCGCTGCGCGTCGGGCAGGATCGTCTGCTGCATCAGCGACGACGCCTCGGACAGGTAGGACGAGCCGACCGGATTGCCCGCCCGGTTGTTGGTGCGTGCGGTCTCCACCAGCCCGGTGTACATCGCGAGGTTGGCGTTGATGCGGCCCAGCAACTGGATCAGGGGTTCCTCGGTCAGCCCGCTGGAAGCCCGCGTGACGGCGCTGGCGGCATCGGTGATCGCCTGCTCGTAGCGCTGCCGGACATCGCGCGGTTCTGCGCCTGCGATGAACGCCGTCGCCGCGGCAGCGTCGGCGACCGACAGCGTGGTGTAGAGCTGTCCGGCCGCGAATGCCAGCGGCTCGGTGTGCTCGAGGACGGTGGTCAGTGCCCGCTGGCGGTCGTTGACGGTCGTCGAAGTAGCAAACGCGCTGGCGATCACCAGAGCCGACAGCACGACGCCGATGGTCAGGATGCGGCCGGGTGTCGTCCAGAGGAACCAAAACCGTGGGTGCGCCGGGGTAGTCGGCGACCGCGACGCAAGCGGCTCGGTCGACGGGTGCGCCAGCTCCACAGTCACCGGTGCGCGGACCTCATCTTTTCGCTACTCTCCGCCTGCTGTTACGACCTACTCGCAAACTGTATAAACAAATTCTAAGAGTTATCCGGGCGACGTGCGGGCATCCCACGCGGATTGGAGCCGACCAGCATGGGGACTGTTCCCTAAGCTGAACAGGTGCGTGGCGACGGTGACGGCTGGGTCGTGTCCGACAGCGGCGTGGCCTACTGGGGTAGGCACGGCGCCGCCGGACTGCTGTTGCGGGCGCCGCACGCCGACGGCTCGGCCGCGGTGCTGCTGCAGCACCGCGCGCCGTGGAGTCACCAGGGCGGCACCTGGGGACTGCCCGGCGGGGCGCGGGACAGCCACGAGACGCCCGAACAGGCCGCGATCCGTGAGGCGTATGAGGAAGCGGGTCTCACCGGAGACCTGCTCGTCGTGCGCGAGACCGTCGTCACCGCCGAGATCTCGGGGTCGGGCGGAAGCCGCTGGACCTACACCACCGTGATCGCCGACGCCTCCGAACAGCTGGAGACCGTGCCGAACGGCGAGAGCGCCGAGTTGCGGTGGGTGCCCGAGGGCCACGTCGACGGCCTACCCCTGCATCCCGGTTTCGCCGCCAGCTGGGCTGCACTTCGTGCGCTGGCCGCGACTATCCCGCTGCTGCAAGCCGAGCTCTGAGCCGGCGCGCGGCCGCCTGCGGATCGTCGGCCGCGGTGATGGCGCGCACCACGACGACGCGACGAGCGCCGGCGTCGAGCACCTCAGGCAACCGCTCCTCGTCTATGCCGCCGATCGCAAACCACGGCTTGTCCGTGCCGAACTCGGCGGCGGCCCGGACAAGCGGGAGACCGGGCGCGGGACGGCCCGGCTTCGTGGGCGTGGGCCAGCACGGGCCGACGCAGAAGTAATCCACAGGTTCGGCAACCGCCGCCGCGGCCTGATCGCAGTCGTGGGTGGACCGGCCGATCAGCGGACGCGGTCCGACGATGTCGCGCGCGACGGCCAACGGCAAATCGTCCTGGCCGAGGTGGAGCACGTCGGCGCCTGCCGCGCGGGCGATGTCGGCCCGATCGTTGACCGCCAGCAGAGCGCGGTGCCTGCGCGCGGCGTCGGCAAGCACCTCGAGCGCGGCGAGTTCGTCGCGCGCCTCCAGCGGTCCGAACTGCTGCTCGCCGGGCGAGCCCTTGTCACGCAGCTGGATGATGTCGACCCCG
>LZSH01000587.1 GCA_001665255.1 Mycobacteriaceae bacterium 1482268.1
TGGCCGTGATCTTCTGCTCCTCGATGGTCCGCAGCACCTCGGCCGGGTCGAACTTAGTCAGCACCACCAGCTCGCCGCCCTTGATGATGGTCGGCACGAAGAACGCCGCGCCCGCATGCGACAGCGGAGTGCACATCAGGAACTTCGGCCGCTCAGGCCACTCCCACTCGGCGAGCTGGTGGTGCTGACTAAGTTCGACCCGGCCGAGGTGCTGCGGACCATCGAGGAGCAGAAGATCACGGCCACGATGCTGGTGCCGTCGATGATCTACGCCCTGATGGACCACCCGGACTCGCACACCCGCGATCTGTCCTCGCTGGAGACGGTCTACTACGGCGCATCGGCGATGAACCCGGTGCGGCTGAAGGAGGCCATCAACAGGTTCGGCCCGATCTTCGCGCAGTACTACGGGCAGTCCGAAGCGCCGATGGTGATCACCTATCTTTCCAAGAACGATCACGACGAGAAGCGGTTGACGTCGTGCGGGCGGCCGACGGTGTTCTGCCGGACGGCGCTGCTGGGCGAGGACGGCAAGCCCGTCCCGCAGGGCGAAGTCGGCGAGATCTGCGTCAGCGGACCGCTGGTGTCCGGCGGCTACTGGAACAAGCCGGAGGCGACGGCCGAGACGTTCAGGGACGGCTGGATGCACACCGGCGACCTGGCCCGCGAGGACTCCGACGGCTTCTGGTACATCGTCGACCGCACCAAGGACATGATCGTTACCGGCGGGTTCAACGTATTCCCGCGTGAGGTGGAAGACGTTGTCGCCGAACATCCTTCGGTCGCGCAGGTGTGCGTCATCGGAACACCGGACGAGAAGTGGGGCGAAGCCGTGACCGCGGTCGTCGTGCTGCGGCCCGACGTGCCGAGCGACGACGAGGCGGTCGCGAAGGTGACCGCCGAGATCCAGGCCGCGGTCAAGGAGCGCAAGGGCTCGGTGCAGTCACCCAAGCAGGTGATCGTCGTCGACTCGGTGCCCGTCACCGCGCTTGGCAAGCCGGACAAGAAGGCGGTGCGCGCACAGTTCTGGGAGGGCGCCGGCCGCGCCGTCGGCTGAGTCTCACGCGCGAGGGGGTGCTCGGCACAATAGGCACGTGCCGCCCGATTTGCGCAAGACCGTCGATGCGGTGTGGCGGATGGAGGCCGCGAAGATCGTCGCGACGCTGACCCGCACCGTCGGCGACGTCGGGCTGGCCGAGGATCTGGCGCAAGAGGCGCTCGTCGACGCGCTGACGCAGTGGCCGGACACCGGCGTCCCCCGCAACCCGGCGGCATGGCTGACGACCGTCGCCAAGCGCAAGGCGATCGACCACTGGCGACGCCAGGACAACCTCGACGCCAAGTACGCGACACTGGCGCGCGACCTGGAAACCCAGATCGACGAGCCCGCATGGGATCCCGACCGCATCGACGACGATGTGCTCCGGTTGATCTTCATCTCGACTCATCCGGTGCTGTCCCGCGAAGGACAGATCGCGCTGACCCTGCGCGTGGTCGGCGGCCTCACCACCGAGGAGATCGCCCGGGCGTTCCTGACGTCGACGCCCACCGTCGCGGCACGCATCACCAGGGCCAAGAAGACGCTGGCCGCCGCCAATGTGCCGTTCGAGGTACCCGGCCGCGCGGAATACTCGCAGCGGCTGTCGGCGGTGCTGTCGGTGATCTACCTGATCTACAACGAGGGCTACTCGGCATCGTTCGGCACGCGATGGATCCGCGACGAGCTGTGCAGCGAGGCGCTTCGCCTCGGCCGGATACTCGCCGCGCTGGTGCCCGACGAGCCCGAGGTGCACGGGCTGGTCTCGTTGATGGAGTTTCAATCGTCGCGGTTCGCGGCCCGCACGGACGCCGCCGGAGCGCCGATCCTTCTGGAGGACCAGGACCGCACGAAGTGGGACCGCGCGCAGATCGGCCGCGGGGTGGCCGCGCTGCAGCGCGCGGCGCAGGCGGTGGAGAAGAAGGGCAGCGGCTGGGGCCCGTACGCACTGCAGGCCGCGCTGGCCGAGTGTCATGCCACCGCGCCGACCGCCGCCGACACCGACTGGAGCCGGATCGTCGCGCTGTACGACGGGCTGTTGCAGATTTCGCCGTCGCCTGTCGTCGAGCTGAACCGGGCCGTCGCGGTAGCGATGGCGTCCGGGCCCGCGGACGCATTGGCGATCGTCGACGGACTGAGCGGCCTCGACGGGTCCTACCTGCTGCCGAGCGTCCGGGGTGAGCTGCTTGCCCGCCTCGGCCGCACTGCCGAGGCCGCCGCGGAGTTCGCCAGGGCGGCCGAGCTCGCCGACAACGAGCGTGAACGAGAAGTATTGGCGGGAAAGGCTTTTCGAGCCCAGCGCGGCTAGCCGCCGGACCGGGCGACCCGATCGCCTGCGGTTGACGTGGGCAACCGTGGAAGGATCGAGGGGTGCAGGTTCGCGCGGTGATGTTCGACTACTCCGGCACGCTGTTCCGCCTCGAAGGGGACGACAGCTGGTTCGAGGGCATGCAGGTCGACGAGCGCGAGGTCGACGGCCATGTGCAGGCCGAGTTGATGCGCAGGCTCACCGCTCCGACCGGGCGTTCCGTCGAGATGACCCCGGCTGCGTACGAGACCTGGGTCAATCGCGACCTCGAACCGCACCTGCACCGCGAGGCCTATCTGCACGTACTGCGCGAGTCGGGCCTGCCCGGCCATCACGCCGAGGCCTTGTATGCCCGGGTGATCGATCCGGCGTCATGGACCCCTTACCCCGACACCGCCGAGGTGCTCCACGCTCTGCACCGCGACGGCATCAAGACCGCCGTGGTCTCCAACATCGCCTTCGATGTCCGGCCCGCGTTCCAGGCGATCGGCGTGGCCGACGTGATCGACGAGTTCGTGCTGTCCTTCGAAGTGGGCGCCATCAAACCCAGCCCGGCAATCTTCCAGACCACGCTGACGCGGCTGGGGGTGGCAGCCGAATACGCGCTGATGGTCGGCGACAGCGAAGAGGCCGACGGGGGTGCACGAGCGCTCGGCTGTGGCTTCGCGCTCGTCGACCCGCTGCCGACGGCGCAGCGGCCCGCCGCCTTGCGCAATGCGCTGAGCCGGCACGGCCTTGAGGTCTGAGCAGTAACGTCGCCGCCATGGCAGAACGTGTCGCGCCCCCGCGGTGGCTGAAGCCGTTGAACAAGGTGTTCATGGTGGTGCTGCGGCTGGGCCTCCCCGTCTCCCGCGTCGAGTCGCCGGTGATTCTGACCGTGGCTGGGCGCAAATCGGGCAAGCCGCGTTCGACGCCCGTCACGCCGCTGGCCGTCGACGGCGAGCGCTACGTCGTCAACGGCTACCCCGGAGCGGACTGGGTCGACAACGTCCGCGCCGCGGGAGAGGTGACGTTGACGCAGGGCCGACGCACCGAACGCGTGCGGATGGTGGAGATGTCGCCGGCGGATGCGCGTCCGGTGCTGCGGGCCTTTCCCGCTGCCGTGCCCACGGGTGCCGAACTGATGAAGCGCGTCGGCCTGCTGACCGAGGGTACGCCCGACGAGATGGAGACGCTTGCCGGGCGCTGCCCGGTGTTCAGGATCGACCCCGTCACGTAACGTCGAAATGTGTCCGACAACAAGCGAATTCGGCCGCCCTGGTGGCTCAAGTACGTCAACAAGACGATGGTCGGGATGCAGCGACTGGGGTTCGGGTTCGGCGGCAAAGGCCCGGTCATCCTGGTCGTGCCCGGTCGCAAGTCTGGAAAGCTGCGGTCCACACCGATCACGCTGATGACCGTCGACGGTGCCCGCTACGTACTCGGGGGCCTGCCCGGCAGTGACTGGGCTGCCAATGTCCGCGCCGCGGGCGAGGTCGAGCTGCGGCAGGGACGCAACACCGAACGGGTGCGGATAGTCGAGCTGCCCGCCGACGAGGCCCGGCCGCTGCTGCGACTGTTCCCCGGCGAAGTACCCACCGGCGTGAGCTTTCTGAAGAACGCCGGGCTGGTGACGGGACCCAACCCAGACGAGTACGAGGCGCTTGCCGGACGCTGCCCGGTCTTCCGATTCGACCCCGCTTAAAGTCGACGGGATGAGCACCACGGCGAGCCGTGAATCCGGCACCGACGACAACCCGTTCGACGCGAACCTGTGGCAGCCGGTGGACGGTTTCGAATTGACCGACATCACCTATCACCGCCACGTCGACCAGCCCACGGTGCGCGTGGCGTTCGATCGACCCGAGGTGCGCAACGCGTTTCGCCCACACACTGTCGACGAGCTCTACCGCGTACTCGACCACGCGAGAATGTCACCCGATGTGGGCGTCGTGCTGCTCACCGGCAACGGGCCGTCGCCGAAAGACGGCGGCTGGGCCTTCTGTTCCGGTGGTGACCAACGCATCCGCGGCCGCAGCGGCTACCAGTACGCCTCGGGTGAGACGGCCGACACCGTCGACGCGGCCCGCGCGGGCCGGCTGCACATCCTCGAGGTGCAGCGGCTGATCCGGTTCATGCCGAAGGTCGTCATCTGCCTGGTCAACGGGTGGGCTGCGGGCGGCGGGCACAGCCTGCACGCGGTGTGCGATCTGACGCTGGCCAGCCGCGAGCACGCCCGGTTCAAGCAGACCGACGCCGACGTCGGCAGCTTCGACGGCGGATACGGCAGCGCGTATCTCGCCAAGCAGGTGGGTCAGAAGTTCGCCCGCGAGATCTTCTTCCTCGGCAGGCCCTACACCGCCGAGCAGATGCACGAGATGGGCGCGGTCAATGAGGTCGTCGACCATGCGGACCTCGAATCGGTGGCCGTGGACTGGGCCGCCGCGATCAACGGCAAGTCACCGCAAGCCATCCGGATGCTGAAGTACGCGTTCAACCTCACCGACGACGGACTCGTCGGCCAGCAGCTATTCGCCGGCGAGGCGACGCGGTTGGCGTACATGACCGACGAGGCCGTCGAGGGCCGCGACGCGTTCCTCGAAAAACGCGACCCCGACTGGAGCGCGTTCCCGCGCTACTTCTGAGCGGTTTCGGCGACATTCATCGCGAAACGATATTCCAGCACCAGAAGTGCGAGTAGACCCGTGCTGGAATCTCGTTTCGCGGTTTCTAGACTCCGGAGGTGAGCAAGAGCCCTCTGCGGCGGCTGGCCGACGAGCTGGTGCTGACCAGCATGCGACCTCCCGTCGCCCCGCAACTGATGCTGTATCGGCCCGGCCAACGCGACGTCGACCTCAAAGGCAAGCGAATTCTGCTTACCGGCGCCTCCTCGGGTATCGGGGAGGCGGCCGCCGAGAAGTTCGCCCGTCGGGGCGCCACCGTCGTCGTCGTGGCGCGACGCAAGGATCTGCTCGAGGCGGTCGCCGACCGGATCCTGGCCAAGGGCGGCGACGCGCTGGCGATCGACTGCGATCTGGCCGATCTCGACGCCGTCGACGCGCTGGCCGCCCGCGTCGAGAAGGAGATCGGCGGCGTGGACATTCTCGTCAACAACGCGGGCCGGTCGATCCGCCGCCCGCTGGCCGAGTCGCTCGAGCGATGGCATGACGTCGAGCGGACGATGGCCCTCAACTACTACTCGCCGCTGCGGCTGATTCGCGCGCTGGCACCCGGCATGATCGAGCGCGGCGACGGCCACATCATCAACGTCGCTACTTGGGGCGTGTTGAGCGAATCCTCGCCGCTGTTTGCCGTTTACAACGCGTCGAAGGCGGCGCTGTCGGCGGTGAGCCGGGTCATCGAAACCGAGTGGGCGCACAAGGGTGTGCACTCGACGACGTTGTACTACCCGTTGGTGGCCACCCCGATGATCGCGCCGACAAAGGCCTACCGGGGCCTGCCCGCGCTCACGCCTGCCGAGGCGGCGGACTGGATGGTGACAGCGGCACGCGCCCGGCCGGTGCGCATCGCGCCGCGCATGGCGGTCACGGCCAAGGCCCTCGACGTCGTCGCTCCCGGTTGGGTGAACTCGCTGATGAAACGGCAGCGGTTACAGCCGGGCTCCTGACCCGGTGTCGTCGCCGGATCCGGCCCGCGACGTGATAGACAAACACCCATGGAGATCCTGGCGAGCCGGATGCTCCTGCGGCCCGCCGACTACGAGCGCTCGTTGAGGTTCTATCGCGACGAGCTGGGTCTGGCGATCGCCCGCGACTACGGGGCGGGCACGGTCTTCTATGCCGGGCAATCGCTGATCGAGCTGGCAGGCCACGGCGGACCCAACGCCTGCGGCACGATGTGGCTGCAGGTCCGCGACGTCTATGCCACCGAGAAAGAACTGGCCGACCGCGGTGTCTCGGTCGCGCGGGAAGCGCGTGAGGAACCCTGGGGTCTGCACGAAATGCACGTAACCGATCCCGACGGCGTCACGCTGATCTTCGTGCAGGTGCCCGAGACGCATCCCTTGCGCCGCGACACCAGGAACTGACTCAGCGGGCGGGCGCCGCCAAGGGCCAGCCGACGGAGGCGAGTCGCGCGGCCACCTGATGGATTTCCTCCGGGTTGGGCTCCTTCTCGATCACCCGATGAACCGCGGCGCGGATCTCGTCTTCGGTGACGGTGTCGGAATCCGACTGCTTGAGCACCGACTGGGCCGCCTGAACGACCTCTTCCTCGGTGAGGCTGCGCTTCAGCAATGCGAGCAGAGCGAAGTAGTCCTTCGGCGGCACACCCTCTGGGTAGCCCTTACGCAGCCAGCCGAGGACGTTGTCCAATACACCCTGATTGGTTTCGGTCATGTGATGTCAGCTCACTTCTTGATGAAGGGGAACGGATCGAAGCCGATGTGGTGAATGATCGCTGCCCTGGCAATCCACGCCACGGCCGTGATGATCACCCAGCCGACAGCGATGAACACCAGGATTCCGAAATACTTCAGCGCCGGATTCGGGTTGACGACCGTGCCGTCTTCGTGGGTCCCGCCCGCACCGTTCGAGTAGGCCACCAGACCGGCCGCGAAGACCGCGGGCAGGCCGGCGCCGAGAATGAGGCCCACAATGAGGACCTTGATGATCGCTTCTACGTAAGTCATCGACGTCTTCCTTCGCTAGGCGGTCAGACCGCGGCCGTGTCCTTCGGCTTGTCCTTGGATTCCTTTGCGGCCTCGCGTACTTCGGCCGGGACGACCGAGTTCGTGGTCGCGTCCCAATCGGCGTTGACGTTCTTGCTGTCGACCTTCTGCTGCTGGGCACGCCACCAGATGTAGAAGGACAGCGCGCACAGGATGACGAAGATCAGTCCATCGCCCACCAGGTCCGATCCGGTCAGTGATTCGACTCCATAGGACAGCCAGTACGCCAGCGCCCCCATCAGTGCCGCGGCGGGCAGGGTGATGAGCCAGGCGACCGCCATCCGTCCGGCCACTGCCCAGCGCACCTCGGCCCCAGGCTTGCCGACGCCGCTGCCGAGGATGGAGCCGGTCGCCACGTGGGTGGTCGACAGGGCCATGCCCGCGGCGCTGGAGCTGAGGATGATTGCCGCCGACGAGGCCTCGGCGGCCAGGCCCTGCGGCGACTCGATCTCGACCAAGCCCTTGCCCAGGGTGCGGATCACGCGCCAGCCACCGATATAGGTGCCGAGGCCGATAGCGAGAGCACAGCTGAGTACGACCCAGAACGGCAAGCCGTCCTTCTTCACGTCACCGGTGAGGTGGCCGGTGGTGATGAGGGCAAGAGCGATGACGCCCATGGTCTTCTGCGCGTCGTTGGTGCCGTGCGACAGCGCCACCAGCGAGGCCGTGGCGATCTGGCCCCAGCGGAAGCCTTCCTCGCGTCGGCTCTTGAGCACGTTGCGGGTGATCCGGTAGACCAGCCAGGTGCCGCACCCCGCGACGAGGCAGGCGATGACGGGCGCGGCGACCGCGGGGATGATCACCTTCGAAGTGATGCCGCTCCAATTCACGCCGACCATGCCGAGCGCGGCGAGGCCTGCGCCGATCAGTCCGCCGAACAACGCGTGCGACGAGCTGGACGGGATGCCGAAGAGCCAGGTGAGCAAGTTCCAGAGGATGCCGCCGATGAGGCCGGCGAAGATGATCGTGAGACCCATCGACGGGGTGATGTTCGGTAACAGGTGACCGCTCTTGCTGTCCTGCACCTTGAGTACCGAGGTGGTGACGGTGACGGCAACCTCGACCGAGAGGAAGGCGCCGACGAGGTTGAGGATGCCGGCCAGCAGCACGGCGGTCTTCGGCTTCAGTGCACCGGTGGCGATCGACGTCGCCATCGCGTTACCGGTGTCGTGGAACCCGTTGGTGAAGTCGAATGCGAGTGCCGTTGCTATCAGCAGCACCAGGATGATCATCTCTGTGCTCATGGGTGCTAATTCTGGTGGATTCTCAGCCAGTTTGACTAGCCGATAGCTCACCTAAACGGCCTGTCCGACCAGGCATTTCACCGTTTTCGGCAAGGTGTTCATCTGGTGTTCACCCACCGTCTCGTGGGCGTTTGTGCGCGGTGACGATCCGCACCGCCAAGGCAGTGGCTCTACTATCGTTCTCGCGCGGACTCTGGCCCGCACAGCCGCCTGGTGGGGAGTCGAAACCGGTGAACAAGTTTCTCGCCAAGATCGTCGCGTGGATCACCTCCGGGTACCCCGAGGGCGTCCCGGGGCCCGACCGCGTTCCGTTGTTCGCGCTGTTGCGGCCGCGGCTGACCGATGACGAAGTCAAGGCTGTCGTCGCGGAACTGTTGAGGCGCGGGGAGTTCGACGATGTCGACATCGGCGTGCTGATCACCCAGATGACCGACGAACTTCCCCGGCCCGAGGACGTCGAACGCGTGCGCGCTCGCCTGGCCACCAAAGGCTGGCCGCTCGACGACCCCCGCGACGCCGAGGAGACGGAATAGCCGTCCTCCGCGCCATCCCTGTGCCGAGCGGACCGTCGGCACTGTCGGTGTTGCCCACCGTCGAGGCCGCGCTCAGCGGCAGCGGGTCGGCGATGCTCCCCGTTCCCGCCGATGACGAACGTCAAACCCGCTTGCTCACAACATCATTGAGAGTCGGCGAGGATATCGACGACGATGTCACGGTCGTGGTGTCGACGTCGGGGACGACCGGCGTCCCGAAGGGGGCGATGCTGCCCGCCGCGGCGCTCATCTCCAGCGCGGACGCGACACACCACCGCCTCGGCGGTCCCGGACAGTGGCTGCTTGCGCTGCCCGCCTATCACATCGCGGGCTTACAAGTCTTGGTGCGCAGCGTGATTGTCGGCCGTGATCCCGTCGCTCTGTCGGCTCGGTTCGATCCGGCCGAATTGCCCGGAGCGATTTCGGCGATGGGGCCGGGCAGACGGTATGCCTCGCTGGTGGCCGCTCAACTCGACAAGGCGTTGGCCGTCGCGGCCGCTCGCGCGGCGCTTGCCGAACTGGATGCCGTCCTGATCGGCGGTGGGCCCGCGCCGACTCATATCGTGGAAAGGTCTGCCGAAGCCGGGATCTCAGTTGTGCTGACTTACGGCATGAGCGAGACGGCGGGCGGCTGCGTCTACGACGGTGTTCCGCTGGACGGCGTCCACGTCCGGATTGCCGACGGCGGCCGCATCGCCCTCGGTGGAGCCACGCTGGCGAAGGGCTACCGCAATCCCCCCGACATGGATCCGTTCGCAGAGCCAGGCTGGTTCTTGACTGATGACGTTGGCGCACTTGATAGTTCGGGAATTCTGCGTGTGCTCGGCCGGACCGACGACGCGATCAGCACCGGCGGCTTGACCGTGTTCCCGCAGCTGGTCGAGAACGCGTTGGGTTCGCATCCGCGGGTGGCCGACTGCGCGGTCTTCGGTGTGCCCGACGACCGACTGGGTCAGCGTGTGGTCGCGGCGATCGTGGCGGCCGAGGGTTACCGGCCTTTGACGCTCAACGAGGTGCGTACCCACGTCAAGGCGATGCTGGATGCGACGGCCGCACCACGCGAGCTACACATCGTCGACGAAATCCCGCGACGCGGTATCGGAAAGCTCGACCGGCGGAAGCTGGTCGTTCGCTTCAGCGATTGAGCCGCGGCGAGGACGTGGTTATCTGGCGACCTTGACGGTCACCGGCCGAACATCCCAGATCTCGTCGCAATATTCGGCGATGGCACGGTCTGAGGAGAACTTGCCGCTGCGCGCCGCATTGCGGATCGACATCCGCGTCCACGCGTCGGTGTCCTGCCAGGCGGCGCTGACCTGACCCTGGCACTCGATGTACGCCGCGTAGTCGGCGAGCACCAGGAACGGGTCGTCGTAGCGCAGGTTGTCCACCAGCGGGCGGAAGACGTCGGTGTCGCCGTGCGAGAACCGGCCGTCGGCAATGAGTTCCAGCACCGAGCGCAGCTCGTCGTTACCCTCGACGTAGTCCATCGGCCGATAACCCTCGCGCTTGATCCGCTCAACTTCATCGACCGTCAGCCCGAAGAGGAAGAAGTTCTCGGCGCCTGCCTCGGCACGCATTTCGACGTTCGCGCCGTCGAGGGTGCCAATCGTCAGCGCGCCGTTGAGCATGAATTTCATGTTGCCGGTGCCCGAGGCCTCCTTACCCGCAGTGGAGATCTGCTCGGAAAGATCGGCCGCCGGGTAGATCAGGTGCGCGTTCTGCACATTGAAGTTCGGTACGAAGGCGACCTCGAGGAAGCGGTTGACATCGGGATCGCCGTTCACTGTTTCACCAACTGCGTTGATAAGCTTGATGATTCGCTTCGCCATGAAGTAACCGGGCGCCGCCTTGCCGCCGAAGATGAAGGCGCGCGGCGGGATTTGAAGGCCGGGATTGTTCTTCAGCCGGTGGTACAGCGTGACGATGTGCAACACGTTGAGGTGCTGGCGCTTGTACTCGTGGATCCGCTTGACCTGGATGTCGAACAGCCAATCGGGGTTCAGCTCGATGTTCGTCGTCGCCTTGATGTACTCGGCCAGCCGCGCCTTGTTGGCCCGCTTGACCGCACGCCATGTGCCGAGGAATTTCCGGTCGGAGAGGAAGGATTCCAACCCCCGCAGTTTGACCAGGTCGGCGAGCCAGTCCCGGCCGATCGTCTCGTCGAGCAATTCGCGCAGACCCGGGTTGGCCAGGGCCAGGAAGCGGCGCGGCGTAACACCGTTGGTCTTGTTGCTGAACCGCTCGGGCCACATCTCGTAGAAGTCCTTGAGGACGCTTTCCTTCAGCAGTTCGGAGTGCAGCGCGGCGACCCCGTTGATCGCGTGGCTGCCGACGGTCGCGAGATGCGCCATCCGGACGCGCTTCCCGTTGTCCTCACCGATCAGCGACATGCGCCGCAGCCGATCGTCGTCGCCGGGGAACTTCGCCCGCACCTCGTCGAGGAAGCGGCGGTTGATCTCGTAGATGATCTCCAGGTGGCGGGGCAGCGACTCGCCGAAGAGGTCCAGCGGCCACGTCTCGAGAGCTTCCGGCAGCAGGGTGTGATTGGTGTATCCGAACGTGGCAACGGTGATGTCCCAGGCCTGGTCCCAATCGAATCGGCGTTCGTCGACCAGCAGACGCATCAACTCGGCGACACCGATGGATGGGTGAGTGTCGTTGAGCTGCAAGGCGAACTGCTGCGGAAGCTGCCTGACCGACAGGTCCGCTAAATCGTCCATGATGTGCAGCACGTGCTGAAGCGAACACGAGACGAAGAAGTACTGCTGCAGGAGGCGCAGGCGCTTGCCGGCCTCGGGCTCGTCGTTCGGGTAGAGCACCTTGGTGACGGTTTCGGAGTTGACCTCGTCCTCGACGGCCTTGTAGTAATCGCCGGTGTTGAAGGCTTCCAGAGCGAAGGACTCGACGGCGCGGGCACTCCACAGCGTCAGAACGTTGCAGGTATTCACGCCGTAGCCCTGGATCGGCGTGTCGTACGCGACGCCCTTGAGAACTCGTCCCGGCACCCAGCGCACGCGGTCGATGCCGCGGTCGTCTGTGTAGTGCTCGCTGTAGCCGCCCCAGTTGACGCGGTAGTTGACGTCGGGCTTGGCGATCTCCCACGGATTGCCGTTGCGCAGCCAGTTGTCGGTCTTCTCGACCTGCCAGCCGTCATGAATCTCCTGGTCGAAGATCCCGAACTCGTAGCGGATGCCGTATCCGATCGCCGGGCGTTCGAGCGTGGCGAGCGAGTCGAGGTAGCACGCCGCCAGCCGGCCGAGGCCGCCGTTGCCCAGGCCCGGCTCCTCCTCGCACGCGAGCACCACGTCGAGGTCCTGGCCGAGTGTCTGCAAGGCCGCGCGCGCCTGGTCCTCGATGCCGAGGTTCAACAGGTTGGCCCCAGCTGCGGGCCCATCAGGAACTCCGCCGACAGGTAGCACGTGACCTTGCGGCCGAGGTCGAGCGACGTCTGCGTAGACGCGACTCGGTTGTCCTGCATGCGGTCGCGGACGGCCAGCGCCGTCGCCCGGTAGTAGTGCTCCGGCTCCAGGGCCGCCGCCGGCCTGCCGACCGAATACCGCAGGTGATCGACGATGCCGCGGCGCAGTGCATCGGCGGATAACCCGGTGCGGCTTCGTTCACTGAGATCGGATGGGGAGGCAGCGGCTGGCTGTACGACGTCCGTCATTGTCGCAGTGTGGCAGTTAATGGCGTCGCGCAAATGAACGTCAGTCGAGCATTATGAAGCGATGCGTCGTGAAGTGACCACCGTCGACGAGCTGCGCGCGATCGTCGGACACCCGAACTCCTACGTGGCGAACAAGGTCGGTGCGCGGCTGTCGCCCGCCCAGCAGGACTGGTTGGCGCACGCACCGCTGGGTTTCGTGGCAACGACGGATGCGCGCGGCCGGGTCGATGTGTCCCCGAAGGGCGATCCACCGGGCTTCGTGCACATCATCGACGACACCACGATCGCGATCCCGGAGCGCCCCGGCAACAAGCGTGTGGACGGCTACCTCAACGTCCTGCAGCGCCCGCACGTGGGCACCTTGTTCGTGATCCCGGGCCGAGGAGACACCCTGCGGATCAACGGCGTCGCGCGCGTTCTCGCCGACGCCGACTACTTCGACACCATGGCCATCGAGGGCAAGCGGCCGATCCTGGCTCTCGAGATCGATGTCGACGAGGTTTTCTTCCACTGCCCCAAGGCATTTCTGCGGTCCGAAACCTGGCAGCCGGACAGCTGGAACCCCACCGCGGTGCCCAGCGTCGCCCAGCTCGCCAAGGCGATCAAGAAAGACATGAGCCTCGACGAGCTGGAGAGCTACTACAGCGAGGACAACCTGCGAAAAATGCTCTACTAGCGCGATGACCTGCTGATTGTTTCACGATCGCATGTTCGGGTAAGCCGCCGAATATGACCACGCAAGACACCCACTCCCGGCCGTCGCGCAGGCTGACCCTGGTCAACTGGGGCTTGGCGCTGTCGACAATCATCGGCGCCGTGCTCGTCGAGGGCTACGCGTTTGCCCAGGTGATGGGTACCGCAGGTTGCAGCGATCGCATCTGCCCCCATGATGGCCCGGGCGACTTCATCTTCGGGCTGATCATGTACGGCACACCGGTGGTGGCGCTCGCCACGATCGTCCTCGCCATCTTCACCGCTCGGAAGCCGCGCGGATGGGTTGCGCCGGTTATCGCGTGGGTCCTGTTCATTATCGCGTTCCTCATCCTCGTCGTCACGTTCCGGGGCTAAGCTCTGGGGGGAGCGTGACCGGTGGGTTGGCTGACGGCCCCCGAATGGTGGTGGGGCAGGCTGGTTTTGGAGCGCGGCGTTGCGGCTGTCTACGTCGTGGCGTTCGTGTGCGCGGCTCGGCAATTCCGCGGCCTGATCGGCGATCGCGGCATGCTGCCGGTTCGAGAGTTTCTGGCGCGCCGCTCGTTCCGCGCCACCCCGACCCTGTTCCATCTGCACTACTCCGACACCGCCTTTGCCACGGTCAGCTGGGCTGGCGCAGCGCTGTCGCTTGCGATGGTGCTGGGGTTGGCCGATGCGGTGCCCACGTGGGCGGCGATGCTGCTGTGGCTGCTGCTGTGGGTGCTCAACCTGTCCATCGTCAACGTCGGCCAGATCTGGTACTCGTTCGGGTGGGAATCGCTTCTGCTGGAGGCGGGTCTGCTGGTGGCCTTCGTGGGCAACGACGACGTCGCGCCGCCCGTACTCATGATGTGGCTGGTCCGTTGGCTGTTGTTCCGAGTCGAGTTCGGCGCCGGTCTGATCAAGTTGCGCGGCGACCGCTGCTGGCGCGACCTGACGTGCCTGGACTATCACCACGAGACCCAGCCGATGCCGGGCCCGCTCAGCTGGTTCTTCCACCACCTGCCGCGCCCGTTCCACCGGGTGGAGGTGGCGGGCAACCATTTCGCGCAGCTGATCGTCCCCTTCGGGCTGTTCGCCCCGCAGCCGGTCGCCAGTATCGCCGCCGCAATCATCACGATCACCCAGTTGTGGCTGGTGCTGTCCGGGAATTTCTCGTGGCTGAATTGGGTGACGATCGTGCTGGCGGTCAGCGTCATCGACACCTCGACGGCAGCTGCGGTGCTCGGCATCAGCGCGCCGACGGATATTCCTGCAACGCAACCGCTTTGGTATGCCGTCGTGGTGGTCGCCTTCGCCGTGCTGATCGTGATTCGCAGTTGGTATCCGGCCCGCAACCTGGTGTCGCGCCGACAGCGCATGAACGCCACGTACGACAGCGTGCACATGGTCAACACGTACGGGGCGTTCGGCAGCATCAGTCGCACCCGGGAAGAAGTCATCCTCGAGGGAACCTCGGCGTCCGATCCTTACGACGAAACCACTTGGGTCGAATACGATTTCAAGGGCAAGCCCGGTGATGTGCGGCGGATGCCGCGCCAGTGGAGTCCGTATCACCTCCGGCTCGACTGGCTGATGTGGTTCCTCTCCCTATCACCGTCGTACGCCCAGACGTGGCTGATCGCATTGTGCCGCGGCCTGTTGACCAACGACGAGGCGATCATCCGGCTGCTGCGCACCAACCCGTTTCCCGATACGCCGCCGACCTATGTGCGTGCGACGCTGTACCGGTATCGGTTCAGCACCGCACACGAGCTCAGATCCGAGCACGTGTGGTGGCATCGCGAGCGCATCGGCGAGTACCTCGCGCCGATCGCCCTCGACGAGGTGTCATATCTGAGCCGTCGGTTCAGAGCCAGTTGACGTGGTCTGATTAACCGACATTCCTCACAAGCACCGCGCGTGTGTAGAGCAGGTGAAACCCTTGGCGCTGCACGTTCTGTTGCGACTTCGAACCCGGCGCGGTCGTCACGACAGCAATGTCACAACCGGCCTTCGCCGCGTCGTCGAGCCGAGCCCCCAGCAGCGCGGTCTGAACACCCCGGCGGCGGTGCTCCGGTGCGGTGGCTGCACCGACCAACTGCGCGACCCCATCGGCGATCCGCAGGCCCGCTCCGCCCGCAATAGTGCCGTCGCGCAAGGCGAGATACCCTCGCGCACCGGCAGAGATCATGTCCCGTTCCGCGCGTTCGATGATCTCGCGCGGGAAGTCTTCGTGAGTTGCCACGCCTTCTTCGTCGGGTGTCGCGAAGCCGGTGGTGACGATGTCGACCCAGGCGTCGAGCTCGTCGTCACGGCTCACGCGGACCTCCACCTCACCGGGTGCGATCGACACGTCCCCTGTGGACACCAATCGGCCGAGCACGTTCTCGAACCCCACCAGCCGATAGCCCCGGCTCGTCAGCAGCGTGCCGATTTCCGGGTCAGCCAAGTTGGCGAGCTCCACCTGAACCAGGGCGCCACGAACGCGGTAGGCCGCTTCGACCTCGTCGAGCGCCGGGTCGCTGGGCACTCCACCGAAGCCGAGCCCGACGACTTTGTTGAACGGCGCGCCGTCCTCGGCAAAGCAGGCGAATCCGCCCGCGACAGGCAAGACGAAGCCGCGACGGGGATCGCGATCAATCGATGGTTGGGTGCCCGCGGTGATCAGCTCCGCCTCGGCACGCTCGATGCGCTGCGCCAACGCGACGCTGCAGAACAGGGGATCCACCGGCCCATCAGACATCACACGCACGGTCAGCGGCGGCCAGAGTGCGCGAAGTGCAGAGGATCAACGGCGTGTCGGAGACGGACACGCTCCCCGCAAGCGGGAGGTACCCGGAGCTCGCGGGAGGTACCCGGCCAATACCCTGACGGGATGTCCAGGCTGCAGATCGGTCGACGAGACGTGGTGGCCGTTCTCGTCGCCGTCATCCTGGTGGTGGCGGCGTTCGTCATCCCCAAGCTGCATCTCGACGTCGTGACGCCGCTGATCAACGCGACGCCGCAGGAGCTTCACAATTTCGCCGACGCCGCCCCGATCTTCGGCTGGTGGAACGCCCACGTGGGCTGGGGCACGCCTGCCGCCGTCCTCATCGCAATCGCGGCAATCTGGTGGGGCCCGGCTCTCGCGCAGCGGCTGCCGTGGCGCGCGCTGGCCTTCGCGACGTGGGCGACGTCGTGCCTGTGGGCGTTCTCGCTGGCGATGATCGACGGCTGGCAGCGCGGCTTCGCCGGGCGCCTCACCGCGCGCCACGAGTATCTGCGCCAGGTGCCGTCCGTCGACGACATTCCCGAAGCGCTCAGCAGCTTCTCCCGCCGCATCCTCGACTATCAACCCGATTCGTGGATCACCCATGTGTCCGGGCATCCGCCGGGGGCGCTGCTGACGTTCGTCTGGCTGGACCGCATCGGGTTGGGCGGAGGCGCGTGGGCGGGAATGCTGTGCCTGCTGGTGGGGTCCAGCGCGGCCGCCGCGATCATCGTCACGGTGCGCGCCGTCGCCGACGAACAGACCGCACGACTGGCCGCGCCGTTCGTCGCAGTGGCACCAACCGCAATCTGGGTCGCGGTGTCGGCTGACGGGTACTTCGCGGGCGTGGCCGCATGGGGCATCGCGCTATTGGCGCTCGCAGCAAAACAGCAGGTTCGGGTGCCGCTGCTGGTCGCCGGCGGGTCCGGCCTGCTGTTGGGCTGGGCGCTCTTCCTCAACTACGGCTTGGCATTGCTCGCGTTCCTCGCACTGGCGGTGCTGATCACCTCTGTCGACTGGCAGACCGCACTGCGCACTTTGGTGCCCGCCGCGCTGATGGCCGGCTTCGTAGTCGGGGTGTTCTTCGCGTTCGGCTTCTGGTGGTTCGACGGCTATTACCTTGTGCAGGAACGCTATTGGCAGGGCATCGCGCTCGATCGGCCGTTCCAGTACTGGTCGTGGGCCAATTTCGCATCGGTGGTGTGTGCGATCGGACTCGGCAGCATCGCGGGAATCGGCCGCGGCTTCGATATCGCCGCCATCCGGAGAGCACCCGGTATCCACCTGCTGGTGCTCAGTGCGCTGGTGGCGATTGTCTGCGCCGACCTGAGCATGCTGAGCAAGGCGGAGACGGAACGCATCTGGCTGCCGTTCACCATGTGGCTGACTGCGGCGCCGGCACTGCTGCCACCGCAGTCGCACCGATTCTGGTTGGGTCTCAACGTCGTCGGCGCCATCGTGCTGAACAGCTTCATCCTGACCAACTGGTGAGCGCAAAGGCCTCGACAGCAGTGTCTCGCACGCCATAATTGCGGCATGGCAGGCCCGCGCCTGGTCGCGCGCATCCAGCGTTGGCGTAGCCCGTTGCGTGGTCTCTGGTTGACATCCGTGTTGGGCTCGGTGTTGTTGACGACATTGCCGATCGTGATCCTGACCGGTCTGCTGTCCTACATCGCCTACGGGCCGCAGTTCGGCCAAGCGATACCGGGTGATGTCGGATGGCTCAAACTGCCGACCTTCGACTGGCCGGCCGAGCCCGCGTGGATCTACCGACTCAACCAGGGACTGCACGTCGGTCTGGGCCTGATCCTGATTCCGGTCGTGCTGGCCAAGCTGTGGTCGGTCATCCCGCGACTGTTCGCGTGGCCACCGGCGCGGTCGGCCGCACAAGCGCTGGAACGACTTTCGCTACTCATGTTGGTCGGCGGCATTCTCTTCGAGATCATCACCGGCGTGCTGAACATCCAGTACGACTACATCTTCGGGTTCAGCTTTTACACCGCGCACTACTACGGCGCCTGGGTATTCATCGCCGGTTTCCTCGTCCACATTGCCATCAAGATTCCGCGGATGTGGACGGGCCTGCGATCCATGTCGATGCGGGATGTGTTGCGCACCAACCGCTCCAACACGGTGCCCGAACCATACGAGCCCGACAGCCTGGTCGCCCAGAACCCGGCGGCGCCGACGATGAGTCGCCGCGGGGCCCTGGCACTGATCGGCGGCGGCGCGCTGTTGATGGCGGTCATCACCGCCGGCCAGACCCTCGGCGGCGCCACGAGGAAGGCGGCGCTGCTGCTGCCGCGCGGCCGCACGCGCGGTGACGGCCCGGTTGACTTTCAGGTGAACCGGACAGCCTGGGCGGCCGGTATCACACCGGAGGCCACCGGTGATCGGTGGCGTCTCACATTGACCGGCGGCGGCGCGCCGGTGGTGTTGAACCGGGAAGCGTTGAGCGTCATGCCCCAGCACACCGCGCGACTGCCGATCGCGTGTGTCGAGGGCTGGTCGACGACCGAGACGTGGACCGGGGTGCCGTTGCGCGATCTCGCCCGGCTGGCCGGCGTCGCCGACCCGGCGTCGGCATTCGTGCGTTCGGTCGAACGGCGCGGCGGGTTCAATCGTGCGACCCTGCAGTCGAACCAGATTGGTCACCCGGATGCCCTTCTGGCGCTTCGGGTCAACGATGCGGACCTGTCACCGGATCACGGCTATCCCGCGCGGATCATCGTCCCGGGTCTGCCGGGCGTGCACAACACGAAGTGGGTATCGTCCATCGATTTCAGGGCGGGCTGACGTGCGCGGCGCCTTGCAGCGATTCCGCTCGGTCTACGGCTCGAGCCCGCTTCACCTGCTGACACTCATCGCAGGCTTCGCGCTCTTCGGCTACGTGCTGGCCACCGTCAAGCCGGTCACGTTGTGGAATCCTCACACGTGGTGGCAGTCGATCGTGGTCTGGTTCGCGGCGGCCATCATCGCCCACGACCTGGTGCTGTTCCCGATCTATGCGTTAGTCGACCGGATCCTGTTCGCGGGAAGCCACATTCGAGTAGGTACGCGCGAGCCGTCGGTCCCGGTGCTGAACTACGTGCGGGTGCCCGCTCTCGGGGCCGGGTTGACGCTGCTGGTGTTCCTGCCGGGCATCATCGAACAGGGTGCGCCCGTGTATAGCGCCGCCACCGGCCAGACGCAGGAGCCCTTCCTCGGCCGATGGTTGTTATTGACCGCAGCGATGTTCGCGGCCAGCGCGCTGTGCTATATCGTGCGGTTGTTGACGACCGCCCGGCCGCGTCAGCATCGGTAACGGTTGCCGTCAGATCCGCGTCTCTTCGGTCGCACGGGCGAAGCGGCTGTCCGCCGCACAGTCGGGCCGGACCAGTCCGATGTCATCAACAGTGTCGACGTCGGACAGCTCGCGCATCAGAGCCACCGATAAACCGTTGCCACGCAACGCTTCCAAGGTGGCGGGACCGGTGTCAGAGCGCGAGGTCGGGATGGCGTGCAAGCAGTCGGCCATCGCTGGGTCGGTCACGCCGAGAATCCACCATCCGCCGTCGCGGGCCAGGCCGAAGACGACGTCGCTCGCCAGCAGCGACTGCGCGGACTCGGTCAGCAGCCCTGCGGTCACCTGGGGAGTATCCGAGGCGATCAAGAGCACAGGCCGGCGGCCGGCGATCGCCGCGGCATCGACCATTGCGTTGGCCAGGCGGCTGGAGAAGTCGTCACCCCGTTGCTCGACAACGAGCAAAGCGGCTAGCCGCGAACGGATTTCGGCGCTGCAGCTGGCACGGTCGAGGTCTCCTGTCAGTGCAACCACCCTGTGTTGGGCGGGGGTCGCATCGACAGCGTCGAGCGTGTCCAACAGCATCGCAGCGGCGATGTCTGCGGCGGCCTGGTCGCCGATCACAGCGGCCAGTCGAGTCTTGGCGAAACCCGGGACCGGCGCCTTGGCGATGACGACCATCGTCACCGGTATCACGAGATTGCCCGCCAGAAGTCCAGTCCCGCATGGAAACTCCCGCGAAGCGATCCGCTCACCTTCGACTTTCCGCCGGTGCGTGGCCCGTAGGGCACGTCGCGCTCCACGACGGTCCACCCGGCCTTCGCCGCCCGGACCATGAGTTCGACCGGATAGCCGGTGCGACGATCCGTGATACCGAGCGCGAGCAACGGCTCGCGCCGGGCGACCCGCATCGGCGCGATGTCGTGCACTGGTAACCCGTAGCGGGTGCGTAAACGCCAGCAGACTGCCGCCGTGCCGAGGCGCGCATGCCAAGGCCAGCGAAGGCCGGCCACCGGGCGCCGTCGGCCGATGGCCATGTCGGCGCCACTGTCGACGTCGTCGACAAGCAGGGGCAGGTGCGCCGGATCGAGCGAACCGTCCGCATCGACGACCGCGACGATTGGCGTCGTCGCCGCCTCTACACCGGCGTGCACAGCCGATCCGTAGCCGGGTCGACGTTCGGTGACGACATCGGCTCCATGACGGCGCGCGACCTCGGCGGTGTCGTCAGTGCTGTTGTTGTCGACGACGAGCGCCCTGTACCCGGACGGCACCGCGGAAAGCACGCCCGGCAACGAGGTGGCTTCGTTGAGGCAGGGCAGCACCACCGTGACAGAAGGGTCGGCCATACCTTGACGCTAGGCCAGGCGCGACTGTCGCGGGCGACAGTGACGAGAGCGCGTGACTAGTCGTCCGCCTCCGCCAGTGGCAGCTACGCCAAGAACCGGGCGACGTTGGACGGCGGCAGTGTCTGTGCCGCCAAGGCCTGGCGATATCCCACGAATGCACCGGCGGCCGTCGCTGCGACGAGACCCGCAGCACCGGGAAGCGCCACGGCCAGCAGGCCGGCGACGGTCGCGGTCCTCAGATAGTCGGCATATCCGATCCTGGCCTCTATGGGCGGCCGCAAGCCGAGCGAATCGGAGGGCACCTGATCGGCGGGTGCGGAGGGCTGAGGCGCGATCACGGGCGCGGCCGGCGGCGCGGGCGCAGCGGCGGCGGGAGCCGGTCCTGCCGGCGGAGGTACGGGAGGCACGGCGAGGGGCGCGGCCAGAACCGCGGGTGCACCGGCGGACGGGTTTGCGCCCGATTCAGGCGAACCGGCGTCCGAATTGCCAGCCGCATCCGGCTCGTGGATGGTGACGGTTCGCGAGACGGGTTCCTTGGGCACCGGGGGCAGCTTCGACGACCGGTGGGTCCCACCGCCGGCACCGCCCGCGGCGCCGGGCTGGACGCTGGAGTGTGAGCCCCGGCTGTCGTCGCCGCCGCCGATGAAGGGGAGATCGTCGACATCGATGCCGAGCAGATCACCAGACGCGATCGCCGTGCCCGCAACTCCAGGGCCCGCGATCATTGCTGCGAAAACAATGGCAGAGCTGATTGCTGTTTTGCGCATCCACGGCCGGTCCACGGATTTCTTCCTCAAGGTTGGCGGCACAACAAGATCATTCATCGACTGACCAGTTATCTTTGCAGAGTCGACGGCCGAATGCCGGTCCACCCCGCAGCCCGCCCCGTGCCAGAAGACATGATCGCAGTTCTGTACGCCAAGGCGCGACATGACCCTGTGAGTATTTGCTCAGGCGTAAGCGGGAGGCACTCGCGGTTGCGACCGCCTCTGGCCAGTGAGTGACTATTCGTCGCCGGCCTGCAGTAGGTAGTTCTGTGGGTGGTGGTAGTCGTTGATGCGGTGTTGGCCGGTGTCGAGGTGTGGCGGCGGGATCCATTCGACCCTGCCGTCGTGGCGTATTCGTGTTGTCCAGCCGCCTTTTTCGACGAGGCGGTTATGCGGCGGGCAGGCCAGAACCTGTTCGTCGACGTTGGTTTGGCCGCCGCGCGCCCAGGGTTTCTTGGCGTGATGGGCTTGGCAGCGGTAGCCCGGTGCGGTGCAGCCCGGGAAGGTGCAGCCGCGGTCGCGTGCGTGCAGCACGATGCGTTGTCCGGGTGAGGCGCAGCGCTTGGTGCGGCCCAGGTAGAGCGGGATGCGGGTGTGGTCGTCGAAGATGACCAGGTAGTGGTAGGCGTGGCTGGCCATGCGGATGAGGTCTGACATCGGCAGCAGGTTGCCGCCGGCGGTGACGGCGTGGCCGGCGGCGGATTGGAGTTCGGACAGCGTGGTCGACACGATGACCGACACCGGCAGCCCGTTGTGCTGGCCCAGCTGTGTGGACGCCAGCATCGAGCGGGCCATCGCTTTGAACGCATCGTGGTTGCGCTGGCGCTGGGAGCGGGCATCGCTGCGCTTGGCCGCCTCAGTGGGTGGTTCGTCGACGGCGGGGTGATCGTCGTCGGGGTTGCACATGCCCGGCGCGGCCAGTTTGGCCTGGACGGCTTCCCAGTAGCTGCGCGCTTCGGGGTCGAAACGTCCGCGCACCTCACTCATGCCGTCGGGGCCCGGTTCGCTGACGGTGAAGTAGGCCATGCGGGCCCGGTCGGCGTCGCTGGGAGCGGGGCCGTCCTGATCCAGCAAGACGGCCAGCCGGGCGGCGGCCTTGTCGAGTTGAGCGGGTCCCAGCCCGGCGGCCAGCGTGGCCAATTGGATCTCGGCGTGTTCGCGGGTGGCGACGTCGACGGCGGCGGGCAGCTTATGGAAAAACGTCCGGATCGTCTCGATGTGTTCGGCGCCGATCGTTCCGTTCGCCTGAGCCGACGCCGTGGTAGGCAGTCGCGGCTCAAGCGGTTCGCCCGACAACGTGGTGCGCGGGCCGAGGTCGTCGGCTTCGGCGATACGACGCTTGGCCTCGGCCGTGCTGATCTGCAATGCCGTGGCCAACACCTCGGCCAGTGAGGTACCGCCCAATGCCTCGGGAGCGCATTCGGCAGCCAGTTGGTTGATCAACGGGTGCTCGGCGGCGCGAGCGCGGCGGCGGTGG